>NZ_CP132204.1:4338304-4648183 GCF_030718995.1 Arthrobacter oryzae | reverse complement strand
CACAATCCACCGGGGGACCGGGTGCTCTTCAAGGGCCAGCTGCTGGAAGATGGACTCGGCGATGTTGTTGTTCCCGCGCCAGTCCGTGGCCCGCTCGGCGTAGGTGAACTGGTCCATGTAATGCCCGCGCGTGGTCCGCGCGACCTCCTCCGCGGCGGAGTACACCTCGGAAGCGTGTTCCACCAGCAGGCAGGACCCGCCGAACTGCTCGATCAGGGAGATCTTCTCCGGGCTCGTAGTGCGGGTCATCACAGCGATGAACGGCAGGCCGAGGAGCTGGGCGAAGTAGGCCTCGGAGACGGCCGTGCTGCCGCTGGATGCCTCCACGATGGTGGTGTCTTCCCGTATCCAGCCGTTGACCAGGCCGAACAGGAACAGCGAGCGGGCGAGCCGGTGTTTCAGGCTGCCGGAGCGGTGCGTGGATTCGTCCTTCAGGTACAGCTGGACGCCCCAGTGCTCCGGGAGCGGGACCGAGTAGAGGTGCGTGTCCGCGGACCTGTTGTTTTCGGCGTTGATCCTTCGGACGGCTTCATCTGCCCAGGCGCGGTCCTGGCTGCCCGCACGCTTACCCACTCTGTTCACCGATTCAGCCTACCCGGGACAGGAAGCCGCCACCGCTACAGTTGGAACCGGCTGTCCGTCCGCATTCAGGCGCGGGCTGCAGGCCCGTCATCCGAACCAAAGGAGATTTGATGAACCCCCTGATGGACGTGTCCGCGCTGAATCACCGGATGACCTCCGGCAAGCGCACCGTTCTGTTGGATGTGCGCTGGGCGCTGGGCGATCCCCACGGCCGCGAGCACTATCTTGAGGCCCATATACCCGGCGCTGTCTACGTGGACCTGCCCACGAGCCTGGCCGGCCCCGCGGATCCGGGCGCGGGCAGGCACCCCTTGCCGCCGCTGCCGCAGTTCCAGGAATCGGCGCGCTGCTGGGGAATCCGGGACAACGACGTCGTGGTTGCCTATGACGACACCGGCGGCACCGCCGCCGCCAGGTTGTGGTGGATGCTGCGCAACGCCGGTTTTTCCACCGTCTTCCTGCTCGACGGCGGCCTGTCCGCCTGGCGGGCGGCGGGATACGCCATGGAAGGCGGCCTTGAGCAGGCATCGCTGGGTGACGTGACGCTGACGGATGGCGGGATGCCCGTCATTGACGCAGCCCAGGCCGGGCAGTGGGCGGAGCGCGGGGTCCTGCTGGACGCCCGGGCGGGGGAACGCTACCGCGGCGAGATCGAGCCGGTGGATCCGCGGGCGGGACACATCCCGGGCGCTGTCAGTGCACCCACGGCCGGGAACATCGGAAGCGACGGGCGGTTCCTGCCGCCGGCGGAACTGCGGGACCGTTTCATCGCCCTGGGCGTGCGGCCGGACGTGCCCACGGCTGTCTACTGCGGCTCCGGCGTCACGGCGGCGCACGAAATCGCCGCCCTGGAAATCGCAGGTTTTCCGGCCGCACTGTATCCCGGCTCCTTTTCGCAGTGGTCCAATGACCCCGCCAACGAGGTGGCCACGGGAGCGGCCCCGTAGCCCTGTTCCGACGGGAACAGGGGGTTTCTCACGGACGTCGCAATAGGGGTCTGCCTTGAACATACCTGCTGAGGCCGGGATCGAATACTAGTACTACTCCCGGAGTGACGTGTGGCCCTCCGGGTACCGTCATCGGGCAGTTTCGCAGACGAGTCTTATCGGATGAGTAAGGCTCCGGATGCTGGCCTTCTCTAATGAAATCCTGGTCTGACGGGCGACCCGTGAGGGAGTGTCTTGCGGCACGGATTCTAAACCGGGACAGCAGGACATGCCGCAGCGCGGCAGCCGGAGTCTTGACAGCCGATTGCTGTCAGGAATCATCGGTGGTGTCGCGAACGGGATGGGGCCACGCTGATGACAGACACGGGAGCTAAACAATGGGGACGATGATCGGGGCTGTGCACTCTATGGGGGGCGAGCCGCCTCGGCTCGAACGCGTGCTACTTCCCGAGCGGCATGAGTTCGAGGTGGTAGTTCCGGACGGCTCGGGGGTCCGGGGTTATGTGACCAGCTATGAGGTTTGGGACTCGTTTGTGCGGGTGAACGTGACTTTTATCGATCAACCATTGCGGAGCGGGCGCGAAGACGCGCTCGTTCTACGGCTCTCAGACGGCACGTTCGCGAAGATGGTTCACGGGAATGGCGGCGGGAGTGACCGGTTCAGCGTTATGGGAACGGCGTTCGCCCGCCCGCTCGTCGCCCAGACTGCGACGCTCGGGCTCGGACGGGACCCGCGTAGACCCCCAGCGCCTCGCATTGTCCAGGATCCGCGAGGCGTGGTGCTGCCTGCTCGCGATCCTACCGAGGATATGGTTTTCACACCGATCATGGACCTCGCGCTCCCGTAGCGGATCCGGCGGCGGGACTCACCATCCGTTCCCGTTATCCAAAATGGGGAAGCGTTGGCTTCTGGCGGCTCTTGCGGTCAGTGTTGGCTGGGCGTAACGTCCGCAGCATAAGGGTTGCCTTTGGAGGCCTCCATGCGTGTGTTGCTACGCCATTTCATCTCCATGACATCAGTCTTGTCCGTTTGCCTCGGCCTTTCGGCGTGCACCGTCGCCGAGACGCCATCCCCCGCACCGACTACGGAGGCTCGCAATGTCCCACCGGTGCCCACGGTCCCACTGGTGCCCACGGTCCCACCGCTGCCGGACAGTGGCGACATCGACCCCGGTACATACCTCGTCACCAGCTTCAAAGAGAATTTCGAGATCACCGTCCCAGACGGCTGGTCGGCCGACGGCGATGGCCTGGGAAAGGACGACCCGGATCACCCGGATGAAATGGCGGTCTTCGTCGGTTGGTGGCCCTCCAACCATGTGCCGACGGACGCATGTAAGTGGCAGGGCGCGCTCGTCGAGGTCAATCCATCGGCTAAGGCGTTCGTCGACGCGTTGACGGCCCAGACGTCAACGGTGAGCACCCCTCCCGTCGAGGTCGTGGTGGGCGATTACTCCGGCGTCGAGTTCAACCACTCCGTCGAGGGCGACGTGGACATCAAAGCCTGCGACAACGGTCAGTTTTGCGTTCACTCAGAATATTCGAACCTATGCACCCGCTGGTACTCGAGCGTCGCTGAGCGCGAAACCTACCGCGTGGTCAACCTGAACGGCCAGCGCGCTATGTTCTGGGTGGTCCAATTCCACGAATCGATCAATCCGGAGCTGACACGAGAGGCACGCGCCGTCTTCGACTCGATCGTATTCAAGCTCCGACAAGTGACCAGCTGATGCGATAGGCGATCTCCTTACGGGCTACGCCATGCGACAAATAGCGCCGTGAAAAATGCCGCCATTTACCGCCGAAAGTCACAAACGATATGAGTGCATATTCAACTTTTTGGAGGCCTGCCGCGTCGAGGTCAGAAACGGTCGTTATTGGATAGCGTGCAGCACTACATCACTTTCGCACCTGCCACAGGGGACAAATAGCAGCCCTCGGGCGCACAGCTCCCGGCCGGAAGCCCATCAAGTCCGAATCCACGCCGATCCAACACGTTGAAGGCCTTCGCCGATTCCTAGGGAGAGAGCGAGCGAGTAGTCAGCCACTACCGCCGCGAGCAGGCCGATGGGCGTCACACGCACGGTGTCTCGGACTACTTGATCTGCTGGCCGGTCCAAGGCCTCCCATTGATCGACTTCCCAGCGGAAGACCGAGACCGGCGGCGAGGACTTGGTTAGGACTCCGAGTGTCGTGACCAGGTGGCTCTCGGATGGCACGGGCAGGTCCCAAGGGCGCACTAGCCACTGCCAAACCGGATCACGCCCCTCGCCCAGACTCTTGGCCATGTCGGGGGAGTCCACGGTGGGGGCCGGATCGACGGGGACGATTTGAACCCAATTCCCCCTTCGTTCCCGCATCCGCGCGCCGAGTTGTAACGCCTCTACCCAGTCTGGCTCCACTGTCCCGCTAGCAAAGGTCCCGAGCCCCTCGACGTAGATCGGGGTCGCATCAAGAGACGACCGGTGAGCTAGATCCGCGGCGCAGGCACGGAGAATTCGATCGATTTCGTGGACGTCATACCGCAGGGCTCCCGCGCATACTAGCTCGCGGCCAGCCAGGGCTGTGGCGTCTTGGGTGTAAGCGTAGGGCGGGACTGTGCCCTGCTGGACAGCAGTGACCCGAATCTCAGGAATCATTACCGTCCCCCTCCATAGAGATCCTGCCACGCTTACGTCGTAGGTGGATCTCAGTGTGACACGTTCGGCAGAGTATCCAGAGGTTGGATGGGTCTGTGGTACCACCATTCGAGTGTCGGACGCCGTGGTGCCCCGCAGCATCTCCAACGTCCAGAGGATTGCCGCAGCCAACACAAACACCACACCCTGCTCGGTCAATTTGTCCGATTTCTCCGAAGCAGTGAACAGGCGTGCCAGGGCGACTGTTCCCCCAGATCGCTCCGTTCTCAAAATCAACCAGCTCAAAACCATCACCGACGACGTCATCGAAGCAGCAGCCAGCATCCTCGTCATCGGCAACTAGCGACATTTATCGATCAAGAAAAGCCGCCAAATAACGGCAAACTTCACCCCCGGAAAGCCGGGAATTTGGACGCACGCTAAATGGGGCCGGACGGTGGTCGGTGGAGGATCTCCTTACGGGACGGATGAACCAGGCACTGCTAACTTGGCCGCTGCGTCGTGATAAGTCGCGAACTTGGCGGATGCGCTGGACTAATTCAGCACAGCTCTGGGGCGGCTGTTGATCTCCGTTGCGGCGAAGAGGGCATCCGCCGGTTTGATGGTGCCTAGGTCATCTCCTTTCCGGAAGTACAACCGAAGTAGGCCATTAGCGTTCTCGTTTGACGCGCGCTGCCAGGGGCTGGCCGGATCGCAGAAGTACACGAGCGTCCCCAGCGCAGCTGTGATCTCGGCGTGTTTGGCCATCTCTGATCCACGGTCCCACGTCAATGTCCTCCGCAAGGTGGCGGGCATGACTGCGAGCACTTCGATGAGCTGGTCACGCACGTTGTCGGACCTGCTCCCCGGACGGAGCACGAAAGCGACGAGGAGTCGCGAAGAGCGTGAGGTCACCTTCCCAATGGCCAGCTTCCTCCCTGGTGGCGATGTGGGCTGGGCGGTCCCCGATTTTCGGGGCATCTGTAATGTACTGGCGTGGCTTCACCTTGGTCCTGGACCTTGGTCGCCTGCTGAACTTACCCGAACGCAGCAGGCGGGCAGATCCCGCTGGAACGAGGCGGATGCTTATTGGTAGAGCGCACGGTAGATCGTTTCATGAGCCAAGTGCCGGTGCTTTTCCCCCGGAAACCGTTCCTCTAGGGCCCAGGAGACCTGCTGGGGGCTCCACCGCTTCGATAGACAGGCCACGACGTAATCCCTGAGCTCGTCATCTCCGGCAAGCTTGCCAGTCTGGGTCGCGGCCTTCTCTTCTGTGCCATTTGCTGGGCGCGGAACGGATGATAGCGACGTGAGTCCGGTCGATTCCGGGCCAACTCCCTGCTGCACCAGGCCCTCGACCCCGTTGCGCCCATGCAACCAACGCCTGCCCGTGTTTTTGTGGATCCCAAGAATCCTGCATGCTGCCGAGTTGGAGTGGCCTTCTTTCATGAGCTGAACGTACAAGGGCTTCTTCTCGACCAAGCCCTCCGGGCCCATTTTTCGCGATCGGCGCGTCGAACTGCGCATGATCCAACATCTCTTTCAGATTGGTGTTGCGACGTTCGTGAGAAGCCGCCCAGCGCCGATTGGATCACTGGATGCCGGCGGGGGTAGCGTCGGAGCATGACTCCCGGACGCCCCGTACCGCCGCCCCTCGCCAAACCGCTCCCCGGCACGCCGCGAGGCACAACGCAGCCTGCACCCTCGACTGCGCCGCGGCTCGCCGCAGCTTACGGGGCCACAGCCGCAGACAGCGGCCTGGTTCCGCTGACCGTCGCCCGCCGTGCCCCCAAGGACGACGACGTCGAGATCGCCATTGAGTTCTGCGGCCTCTGCCATTCGGATGTGCACGCAACGCGCGGCGAGTGGGGCGCACCGAAATATCCGCTGGTGCCCGGCCACGAAATCGTGGGCCGCGTCAGCCGCGTCGGTGCCGCCGTCGACGACTTCGCCCCGGGTGACCTCGTGGGCGTGGGCTGCATCGCGGATTCCTGCCGCGAGTGCGACAGCTGCCTGGACGGCCTGGAGCAGTACTGCGAAAACGGCATGACCGGCACGTACGGAGCCGTGGACGCCCGCAACGGTGACGCCGTCACCCAGGGCGGCTACGCCACGTCCGTGGTAGTGGACCGCCGCTACGTGCTGCGGGTTCCGGAAAACCTTGATCCGGCGGCCGCCGCGCCGCTCCTCTGCGCCGGCATCACCACGTATTCACCGCTGCGGCACTTCGGCGTCGAAGCCGGGGACGTTGTGGGCGTGGTGGGCCTGGGCGGACTGGGCCACATGGCCGTGAAGCTCGCCAAAGCCATGGGGGCCGTGGTGAAGGTGTTCACCACCTCGGAATCCAAGGTTGCCGCAGCGCACGGGCTTGGCGCCGACGGCGTCATCCTCTCGCGCGACGAAGCCGCCATGGCAGCTGCCAGCCGGAGTATCGACGTCATCATCGACACCGTGGCGGCTCCGCACGACCTGAACCCGTACTTCCGGACCCTCCGCAGGGACGGGGCACTCTTCCAGCTGGGACTGCCCTCAGGCGGCATGCCGCCGGTCAACCCGGGGGCACTGATCCGGCGCCGGATCGCCTATGCCGGATCCCTGATCGGCGGAATCGCCGAAACCCAGGAAATGCTGGACTTCTGCGCCGAACACGGTGTGGTCTCCGACATCGAGGTGGTGGCCGCCGGGCAGCTGAACGAGGCGTATGACCGTATGGTGGCGGGGGACGTCAAGTATCGTTTTGTCCTGGACACCAGTACCCTCGGGACCCCATCGGAAAAGGCAGACGCATGAGCACCGTTTTCACCAAGATCATCAACGGCGAGATCCCCGGACGGTTCGTCTGGCGCGACGAGGATGTGGTGGCGTTCCTGACCATGGGCCCGCTTGCCGACGGCCACGCGCTGGTGGTTCCCACTGAAGAAGTGGACCGCTGGACCGACGCCCCGCCCGCGCTGCTCGCCCGGGTGATGGAGGTTGCGCAGAAGATCGGTGCGGTCCAGGTGGACGTGTTTGACGCCGCACGGGCCGGGCTCATCGTGGCCGGCTACGAAGTCAACCACCTCCACGTTCACGTGTGGCCGTCCACTTCCATGGCTGACTACGACTTCGGTTCGGTGGACCACAATCCGGATCCCGCACGGCTGGACGCCAACGCCGAAAAACTCCGCGAAGGGCTCCGCCAGGCCGGGCACGGCGACCACGTTCCCGCCGCCTGAGGTTCCGGCCCCGGGCCGGAGTGGACCGGCGTGGACCGGCGTGGTTGCCTTCGGGACGCTACACCGGGGCGAGGGCTTTATTCAGGACCGCGCGGATCCGCTTCTCGGAGACCGAATAGGCTGTTCCGAGCTCGACGGCGAAGAAGCTCACCCGGAGCTCTTCGATCATCCAGCGCACCTGCGTTAACTCAGCTCCCGCACGGCGCCCGGGCAGCAGCGCCGAGACGGCATCGTCGTAGTCGTCCTCCAGGGCCTGGATCGCGGCCATGTGCAGGGCGTCCCGCTGGACGTTCCCGGGAAGCTTCTCCAGCCGTTTCTCGATCGCGGCCAGGTAGCGGGGCAACTGGCTGAGCTGGGCGTAGCCCGTGCGTGCCACAAAACCCGGGAAGACGAGTTGTTCGAGCTGGCTCTTCACATCGTTGAGGGCGCTGATCAGGGCAAGGCTGGTGGTGCCCTTGAGCTGCTTTTCGATCCGGCGCGTGCTGGCCAGGATCCGCTCCACGACGGCGGTGACCGTGAACACCGTGTCGATCAGTTCGGCCCGGACTTGCTCGTACAGGGCTTTGAAGGATGCTTCGTCCCACGGCAGTTCGGCCGGCGTGAGCTTGTCGATCGCAGCCAGCGCGCAGTCCGCGATCAGGGCCGATACCGAGCCGTGCGGGTTTTGGCTGAACGTGAGCTTCTCGGTGTTGTTCAGGTGTTCCAGGACGTAGCGGTCCGGCGCGGGCACTTTCAGTGCGAGGAGGCGGATGACGCCGCCGCGCATGGCCTGCTCCTGTTCTGAGCTCGTCTGGAACAGCCGGAGGGCAACGGAGGTGCCTTCATCGACCAAGGCGGGGTAACCGGTGACGGTATGTCCTTTCACCATGCCCTGGACCTGGCGCTGCAGGGTCCCGAAGGTCCAGTCCGTCAGGCCGGTCTTCTCCGCGAACCCGGGTGCGGCAGCACCGACCTGCGAGGGGCTGGCCCCGCCCGTCTCCCCGGGCGCAGTGGCGGGCTGCCGGCCATTCGGGCCCTTGGGGGCCGTCGTCCCCGGGGTGGCGCCCAGCGACTCGGCGATGGCCCGCCGGGTGGCCGGGGCAAGCCGTTCCTGCAGTGCAGCCAGGTCCTTGCCCTCATCCAGGGTCTTGCCCTTGGAATCAACCACGCGGAAACTCACCCGGAGGTGCGGAGGCACCGCATCCCAGTTCCAGGATCCCGGCGGAATGACCTGCCCGCGGATCCGGCGCAGGACCAGTTCCAGCGAGGGTTCGAGATCGTCGGTCGCGGGATCGAAGTCCGCCTCGAGGGCTGCGACGGCCTGCCGTGCAACGTCCGGGGCCGGGACGAAGTTCTTCCGGATCTGCTTGGGTAGCGACTTGATCAGGGCAGTCACCAGCTCCACGCGCTGGCCCGGAATGAGCCAGCGGAAGGCGGCGTCGTCGAGCTGGTTCAGGAAGAGCACCGGAACCTCGGCGGTGACGCCGTCGGACGGATTCGGCGGCGAGCCGGGCGCAACCGGATGGAACTCATAGCTCAGCGGCAGTTCGAAGCCCTTGTGCAGCCAGGTTTTCGGGTAGGCCGAATCATCCAGGGCATCGGCGTCCTCGCTGATCAGCAGGGACTGGTCGAAGTCGAGCAGCGCGGGATCCTGCTGGCGGGCGTCCTTCCACCACTTGTCGAAGTGCCGCTCAGACACCACGTCCCGGCCGATCCGGGCGTCGTAGAACTCGAAGAGCGTCTCGTCGTCCACCAAGATGTCCCGGCGCCGCATCCGGGCCTCGAGCTCCTCAACCTCGTGGAGCAGTGCGCGGTTGCGGTGGAAGAACTTGTGGTGGGTCTGCCAGTCACCCTCGACGAGCGCGTGCCGGATGAACAGTTCGCGGCACAGCTCCGGCTCCACCTTGCCGTAGTTGATCCGGCGGCCGGGGATGATGGGCACGCCGTACAGGGTGACCTTCTCATGGGCCATCACCGAGCCCATCTTCTTGGACCAGTGCGGTTCGCTGTAGCTTCGCTTGACCAGGTCCGGGGCCACCTGCTCGGCCCAGAGGGGGTCGAACTTTGCGGCCACACGGGCCCATAGTCGGCTCGTTTCCACCAGTTCCGCGGCCATCACGAAGGTGGGGGACTTCTTGAACAGCGCCGAGCCGGGGAAGATCGCGAAGCGGCTGCCGCGGGCGCCGGCGTATTCGCGCTTGCGTTCGTCGAGGATGCCGATGTGGCTGAGCAGGCCGGAGAGCAGGCTGATGTGGATGCCGTCGTGGTTGCCCACCGGGTCGGCGAGGCGCTTGTTGTCGAGGCTGATCCCCAGCGGCCGGGCGAGCTGGCGGAGCTGGGCGAAGAGGTCCTGCCATTCCCGCACCCGGAGGTAGTTGATGAACTCGGTCCGGCACAGGCGCCGGAACTGCGTGGAGGAGAGTTCCTGCTGCTTTTCCTGAAGGTAGTTCCAGAGGTTCAGGAAGCCGGTGAAGTCCGAATTCTCGTCCCGGAAGCGGGCGTGCTTTTCCGCGGCGAGCTGCTGCTTGTCGGTAGGGCGCTCGCGCGGGTCCTGGATCGTCAGCGCTGCTGCGAGGATCATGACCTCGCGGACGCAGCCGCGCTTGCCGGCCTCCACGATCATCCGGCCGAGCCGGGGGTCTACCGGAAGCTGGGCCAGCTTCTGCCCGACGGCGGTCAGTCCGCCGCTTTTCGCGTCACCTGGGCGGACGGCACTCAAGGCGCCGAGCTCTCGCAGGAGCGTGACGCCGTCGTTGATTGCCCGCGAGTCCGGCGGCTCCACAAACGGGAAGTTCTCCACATCCTTGGGCCCGCGGGCCACGCCCATGGCGGTCATCTGAAGGATGACGGCCGCGAGATTGGTGCGCAGGATCTCGGGATCCGTGAACTGCGGCCGGGATTCGTAATCGTCTTCCGAGTAGAGCCGGATGGCGATGCCGTCGGACACGCGGCCGCAGCGGCCGGAACGCTGGTTGGCCGAGGCCTGGGACACGCGTTCGATCGGCAGCCGCTGCACTTTGGTCCGGTGCGAGTACCGCGAGATGCGCGCCGTGCCGGTGTCCACGACGTACTTGATGCCGGGCACCGTCAGCGACGTCTCGGCGACGTTCGTTGCCAGCACGATCCGCCGCTTGCTGCCGGGGTGGAACACCTTGTGCTGTTCCTGCAGGCTCAGCCGGGCGAAGAGGGGGAGGACCTCCGTGCCGGCCAGCCGCCGGTTCGACTGGATGCGGGCGTTGAGGGCTTCGGCGGCGTCGCGGATTTCGCGCTCGCCGGAGAAGAAGATGAGGATGTCGCCGGGCGCTTCGAGGGCCAGTTCGTCGACGGCGTCGCAGACGGCGTCGAGCGGGTCGCGGTCCTCTTCGAGCTCGTCGTCGGACGCCGGCCCCGCATCATCATCGTCGCCGGCGGCCCCGCCCGCCGGCTGGGACAGCGGCCGGTACCGGATTTCCACCGGGAACGTCCGGCCGGACACCTCGATGATAGGGGACGGCTCGTCCTCGGTGCCGAAGTGCTTGGCGAACCGCTCGGGATCGATGGTGGCGGAGGTGATGATGATCTTCAGGTCCGGGCGCTGCGGCAGGATCCGCTTGAGGTAGCCCAGGATGAAGTCGATGTTGAGGCTGCGCTCGTGCGCTTCGTCGATGATGATGGCGTTGTACTTGCGCAGCAGCTTGTCGCGCTGGATCTCCGCGAGCAGGATGCCGTCGGTCATGAGCTTGACCTTGGTGGACCGGCTGACCTCGCCGGTGAAGCGGACCTGGAAGCCCACCTCCTGGCCGATTTCGACGCCAAGCTCCTCCGCGATGCGCTCGGCCACGGTGCGGGCAGCAAGCCGGCGCGGCTGGGTGTGGCCGATCAGTCCGTTGTCGCCCAGGCCCAGTTCGAGGCACATTTTGGGAATCTGGGTGGTTTTGCCGGAGCCGGTCTCGCCGGCAATGATGGTCACCTGGTTGGCCGCGATGGCGGCCATCAGGTCCTCGCGGCGCTCGGAGACCGGCAGCTCGGCGGGGTAGGAAATATGAAAAGTCATGGCTGGAGACAGTCTACTGCGGCGGGCCCGTCCGCTGCGTTCCCGGCCGCTACGTGAGGTTCTCCGGCAGCCTGCCCAGGTACGCGGCCGCGAGCCCCGAGCGTGAGGTGATGTGCAGCTTGGTGTAGATCCGGGTCAGGTGGTACTGCACCGTTTTCACCGAGACATAGAGTTCCGCGGCGGCCTCCTTGTTGCTCAGGCCGGAGGCCACGAGTGCGGCAACGGCCTTCTCCTGCTCGGTGAGGTCCCCGGTGACGCCAATGCCGCCCCCGGGACTTACTCCGCTGGCCCGCATCTCACGGGAGCAGCGGTCGACATACGCCTGGGCGCCCAGCAGGGTGAACAGTTCACGGGATTCGGCGAGCACGGCCGCTGCTTCCCTGCGCTTGCCTGCCCGGCGGAACGACTGGCCGTAGGCGAACTTGACCCGGGCGCGCGCGTACGGCAAAGGAAGGTCCTCAAGCCGGGCGAGCCCGCCCTGGAAGGTGCTGCGGGCGGCCTCCAGGTCACCAGTGGCGGCCTGGATCCTGCCCCGGACATAGGCGAGCCGTGCCAGTGTGGAACGGTGTCCCCGGCTGCGGGCCAGGTCTTCGTGCGGAACCAGGAAAGCATCGGCTTCGGCCACCCGTCCCACCATCACCAGGGCGTTGGCGTAGTGGTCCTGCCACGGCCAGAACCCCGGTTCGTCAATGCCGTTGGCGCGCTGCATCCGCAGCACCGGCAGCAGTGCGCGGATGACGCCGTCGTAATCGGCCTTCGTTTCAGCCACCTGGGCCTGGGCAAGGCAGGCTGGCAACAGCATGGTGGCGTAGCTGTCGCCCGCGGCGGCACCACGTTCCAGATGGTGCTCCGCGGCGTCCCAGTTGCCGCGCAGTGCCTGGATCTGGGCTCCGCTCCAGTGCAGCAGCGGCCGCAGCAGCTCGATGCCGGACTCCTCCTGCAGGGCGACGGCGTTCTCCACGGTCTGCAGCGCGTCATCCCAGGCTCCCAGTGCGAAGTCCGCCCGCGCCAGCCAGGCTTGCGCCCACAACGAAATACGCTGCGACCCGTGGGCGAACTCAGTGGGAACCGCGCCCGCGAGCTCGGCCCGGGCCTCTTCGACGCGGTCCAGGGCAAGATGCAGCCAGCCCTTGCCCATGTCGATCCGCTGGCGTTGCGCACCTGCCTCGGGGAACCTGTCCGCGTCCTGGTAGCTCCGGTCGGCGTCGGCGTAACGGCCCATCGCGCCGAGCCCTAGTCCTTCAATGGCCTGTGCCTCCACCGCCGGCGGGCTTCCGGGGGACGAATGCCGCCGGGCGCGCTCGGCCCACATCACGAGGTCCTTCCCGTGGAAACGGGCCAGGGCGTGCAGGACCTGCCGCTGGCATATGCCGCCGGCCGTGTCCGCACCGGACGCGGGCCCGACGGCGGTCCAGGCCTTCTGCAGGAGGGCTTCCGCCTGGGCGGGGCGGCCGCGGAGGATTGCCAGGTAGCCCCTGACCGCGTCGCTGCGGGGGCCGGGGGCGAACGACTCAAGGGCGTCCAGGGCTGCGGCAACGCGGGGGAGTTCCCCTGCTCCCACCATGGCATCCACGGCTTTGATCATGAGTGTTTCGCGTTCCGCGGGCCGCGGGCTCAGCCGGGCCGCCTGGGCGTAGGCGTCCGCTGCCCGGTGCCAGGCGCCGGTGGCGGCAAAGCCTTCGGCCGTGGCCTGCAGTTCGGCCGCCAGGGCGGGATCGGGCAGCAGGGCGGCGGCGGCGCGGTGCTTCAGCTGCTGGGCCGGCGTGGCAAGGATGCCGGCGGCAGCCGAGTGCAGGGACGTGCGGCGGGCCGGGCCGAGCTGCTCGTATACGGCAGCGCGGAGCACAGGCAGCGGGAACGTCAGCCACGTTTCGGCGCCTGTCATGCTAACGCGGAGCAGGCCGGCGGCGTGGGCCGGGTCGAGTGCGGCAACGGCGTCCGGAACGCCGGCCAGTTCCGCTGCATCAGCCAGCCGGGACCGTATGCCGAGGACGGCTGCAGCCTCCGCCAGGGCAGCCGCGTCCGCGGGCAGGCGGCGCAGGGTTGCCGCCACGGAGGCAACACACTCGGCGGATGCCGGCAGGCTCTCCGGGCCGGCGGACCAGACGGAAACGGGAAACTGCTCCAGCAAAGGTCGGATAAGCGCCGGGCTGCCCCCCGTGTGCTCCACGAGCATGCGCGCCGCCGACGCCGGGAGCCCGGGGCCGGTAGCGCCGTGCCACATGGCCGTGATGTCGTCCGCCGTCAACGGCTCCAGATTGATGGTGGTTGCCCGGGGCAGCGCGGTGAGTCCGGTCTGACCCGTGAGCCCGGAATCCGGTTCTGCGGGGTCCGCCTCCGGATCGAGGCACAGAATGGTCAGAAGCGGCAGCGGGCCCACCCTGCGGAGCGCGTACAGGAGTGCCTTGAGGGATGGAACGTCTGCCAGCTGGGCGTCGTCCAGCCAGACAATCAGCGGGCGGCCGTTGGCTGCCAGTGCCGTGAAGGCGGCAAGGAGCATGTCGCCGTGGTGCCGGACAAAATCACTGCGGTGCTCGGCGGGGTCCGCAGGGCCTGATGTCCCGCCCGGGGCCCGGCCAAGGCCGGGGTGTGGCGCGAGAAGCTGCTGGACCACGCCGAAGTCCCGCTGTTTTTCCCAGAGGGCACCGGCGGCCGTGAGGACAACGGCGCTTTCCAGGGCAGCGTCCGGATGCCCGAGGAAAGCCCGGACCAGGGCTGTCTTGCCCATGCCCTGGGCCCCGGTGACAACAGCATGGGTGGGCACGCCGGAGCGGGCGGACTCCAGCAGGGCCAGCATGTGCCGGCCCTGCCGTGTCCGCCCGCTCGGGAACTGTCCGGCGTCGTTGTCAGGCATGGTTCCTAACATTATCCGACGGCGTCACCCACTTCGGTGGCCCGAGCCCTGGGGGACGGCGCCAGTCATCGCAGCGCCAGTCGTGGCACCGCCAGTCGTGACAGCGTCAGCCCCGGCAGCGGAGTTCCGGTGCCGGCGGACGAAGCCGGTGACGAGGCCGCCGGCCAGTGCCACCGCGGCAAAGACGATGAATGCCACATGGCTGGGTGCGCGGGCGCTGATCAGGAAGCCGCCCACGAGCGGGCCGAAAATGCCGCCGAGCCGGCCGAAGCCTGCGCACCATGCGACGCCCGCAACCCGCGCCGGAGTGGGGTAGTAGTTGGAGACGAATCCGTACACAAGCACCTGCGTGCCCAGGCTTCCCACACCGGCGAAGGCGACGGCTACCAGCAGGACCGGCAGCGGGAAATCTAAGGTCAGGAGGACCAAAGCGGCGGCAGCGATGACAAACGTGGTGGCAACAACGGCGCGGGGCCCGAACCGGTCGGCAGACCGGGAGGCGACGAGCCCGCCGATGACCGCGCCGGCATTGAGCGCGAGGAGGAAGGTGAGCGAGTACGTCTTTCCGTAGCCGTGCTGCCCCATGATCTCGGGGAGCCAGGTGTTCAGGCCGTACGTCAGGAGCAGTCCGCAGAAACTCATGAGTCCGAGCAAAATGGTGGGCGTGCGGTAGTTGCCCGTAGTGAGGGCGGCGAATCCGGCAAGCTCGCGTCCGCCCTTGCCGACCGCAGGGGGCGGTGCCACGGTGCCGAACGACGCCGCGGCATCCGATGCCGGGCCTTCGGCGGCCTGGCGTTTCGTTGGCCGGCCTTCGGTTGCCTTGTCCTGCAACGGTATGCCGGTCTTCACCGACAACCGGTGGGCATCCTCGGTCCGTCCACGGGCCAGGAGCCAGCGGGGGGATTCCGGCAGCTTGAGGCACGCCAGCGGGAACAGGATCACCAAGGGGAGGGCGCCGATCATGAAGAGGCCCCGCCAGTCAGTCACGCCGTTCAGCACGATGGCCAGCAACGACGCCATCAGCCCGCCGGCGGGTACACCGGAGTAGACGATCGCGTTGTAGAAGTTGCGCTTTCCGGCCGGCGCGAATTCGGCGACGACGGCGCCCGCCGTCGCCACGAGGGCACCGACGCCGATCCCGGTGAGAAAGCGGAGGACGCCGAAGGCCGGGACGCTGGTGGCCATGGCCGTGAAGGCCATGCCCAGCGAGAACCAGACGATGTTGATGAGCATCATCTTGCGGCGGCCCAGGAAATCACCCACGGCGCCGGCGGTGAGGGCGCCCACCATCACGCCCATCAGGGCGTAGCTGCCGAGTGCGCCGGCCTGGGCAGCGTCCAGGGCGCCAAGCTGGTTGGGGTCGCGCAGCAGTGACGACACGACGGTGCCGTAGACCACGAGGTCATAGCCGTCGAAAAGCAGGGCGGCCGCGGCGATGGCTATGACCCAGCGGACGGTTTTCTTGCGGGCTGCATCAGTGGATGCGGACAGAACGTTCATAGGGGGCTCCAGTGCTTGGGCCGCGTCATTGCGGCCGGGCGGGGGTATAGCCGGGGATGCTGCAGAGAACGTGGGGAGTCGCGGGGCCGGCGCCGCTGCTTGGCGGCGCCGGCCCGGGGACGGGTCAGCCCAGGTCGCCGCCGGCGACGGCCAGGACGCTGCCGGTGATGTACGAGGCTTCGTCCGAGGCGAGGAAAACGATGGGTCCGGCCTGCTCGTCCAGGGTTCCGTAGCGCTTCATCAGCGAAGAGTTGATGGTCTGGTCCATGATCTGGCGGTACCAGGCCTTCTCCGCCTCGCTCTCGGGCTGGGGTCCGCGGGCCACCCTGCGGGGCGGTGCTTCGGTGCCGCCCGGAGCGGTTGCCACCACGCGGATTCCGTGCGGCGCGGCTTCGAGCGCCAGCGCGGCCGTGATGGCCTTCACGCCGCCCTTGGCCGCGGCGTACGGAACGCGGTTGACGCCGCGTGTGGCCACCGAGGCGACGTTGACGATCACGCCGCCCTGTTGGCTGATCATGTGCGGCAGGACGGCCCGGCAGGTCCACAGCGTGGGGAACAGCGAGCGCTGGATCTCCAGGCTGATCTGCTCCGGCTCGTAGTGTTCGAACGGCTTGGCCCAGATGGTTCCGCCCACGTTGTTGATCAGGACGTCGATGCGCCCGTGCCGTGCCAGTGCCCCACCGATGGCGGCCGCGGCGCCGGCGTAGGTTTCCAGGTCAGCGGTGACGGCGGACGTGGAACCGCCGTTCTCCGCGATCTGTCCGGCGGCTTCATGGACCAGTTCTGACCGGTCCACCAAGACAGCCTCTGCTCCCTCGGCGGCGACGCGCGTGGCGACAGCCCGCCCGATGCCCTGGGCGGCCCCTGTCACCACCACGACTTTGCCGGCAAACCGGCCCGGGCTGATGGCCCGGGCGGCGCCGTGTTCGGGGCTGCCCGGGTTCAAGCGACGGCTCCCGAGAGTGCGGGGGCGGCGGCGGTGCTGCCCACGGCAAAGCGCTCGTAATAGAAGTTGGCGGGCGTGATGCCCTGGGCGTCCCAGTATTTGCGGACGGCGTCCACCATGGCGGGCGGGCCGCAGAGGTAGACGTCGACGTCGCCGTCGTTCAGTTGTGCTGCGGTGATGTACTGGGTCACGTAGCCCTTGTTGCCGGCGGTGCTGTCCGGGTCAGCCACGCAGAAGTCGAAGGTGAAATTTTCGATGGCCGCGGAGTACTGCCGGAGCTTGTCCAGCTCCACGAGGTCCTTGTCGAAGGTGACGCCGTAGGCCAGGTGGACGGGATGGGCCGGTGGCTCCTCCAGGCCGGTGGCGATCTTCTCCAGCATGGACAGCAGGGGCGCGATTCCGGTGCCGCCGGCCAGCATGAGCACCGGCCGCTTGATGTCCCGCAGGAAGAAGCTGCCCATGGGACCCGTGAGGGGGATGGTGTCCCCGACGGCGGTGCGCTCCTTGAGGTAGGTGGTCATGGCGCCGTCGGGAGCCGTGCGGATGAGGAACCGGAGGTCCTCGGCGGAGGGGCCGCTGCTGAAGGAATAGGAGCGGGCGACCGCGGTACCGGGCACTGCGAAGTTCATGTACTGGCCCGGGAGGAACTTCAGGTCCCCCCGGTTCTCCACAGTGAGCGTGAGGGCGGCGGTGTTGTCCGCAAACCAGGTCAGTTCCTTGACCGTTGCCTCGAACGTTGTGGCGCCGACCTTGGCCATCTCGGACGTACCGGCCACCTGAAGGACCAGGTCGCTTTCCGGAACCATCTGGCACGGAAGGCAGAAGCCCTTCTCGGCTTCATCCTCCGTGAGGGCCTCGTCGATGTAGTCGCCGCCGTCGTACTTTCCGGATTCGCAGAAGGCCTTGCACGTGCCGCAGGCGCCGTCCCGGCAGTCAAAGGGGATGTTGATGCGGGACTTGTATGCAGCGTCAGCCACGGTTTCGTTCGGGTTGGCCGTGACGAAACGGGTCACGCCGTCCTCGAAACTGAGGGC
Organism: Arthrobacter oryzae; assembly: GCF_030718995.1. Classification (NCBI taxonomy): domain Bacteria; kingdom Bacillati; phylum Actinomycetota; class Actinomycetes; order Micrococcales; family Micrococcaceae; genus Arthrobacter; species Arthrobacter oryzae. The sequence goes on along the minus strand of NZ_CP132204.1, from coordinate 4,630,475 downwards.
AATTTGATAACTCATGGGGGACTCGATTCCAGTCGTGGGGTGGAGGCTAGATGTGGTAGATATCCACGACGTGGTGGATGTAGTCGTTCTTGAGGACGACCTTCTTCTTGGTGATGACGGGCTGCGTGCCGGAGTAGTCGATGGTGTAGAACGACGTACCGAAGTAGGGATCGATGTTCTGGTACCGGTAGTAGAGGGTGTGCCAGTTGAAGCGGACATCCACCTCGCGTCCGCGCCAGCCGAGGACCTCCACGTTCGCTATGTTGTGGCCTGTCCGGGGTTCGGGCAGGCTCGTGGCGCTGGACCGGTCCGTCTTGATGCGGAAGACCCGGTCCTCCAGTCCGCCCCGGTTGGGGTAGTAGATCAGCGAAATCTCGCGCTGGGGGTCGCTGGTCAGCTGGTCGTCGTCAGCCCAGGCCGGCATCCAGAATTCCGCGTCGGGGTGGTAGCAGTCCAGCCACCTGTCGAACTCGCGGTCATCCAGGAACCGCGCTTCGCGGTAGAGGAAGGCGCGGATGTCCTCAAGGCCGGCCGGGCCCGCGGCTGCGTCGGTGATTGCCGCGGCGGTGCCTGCGGCCGGCGCGTCGATGTCAAAGGTTTGTGTCATGGTGTTCTCCTCGTGCTCCGTGCGGGCCTAGTTCCGGGCCGATGCTTCTGCTGTTGCTTCTTCGACGGCTGCAGCCCTGCGCATGGTGTCCACCCAGTAGCCGTGCTGGATGGGGTAGAGGCCTTCGTCCTCGGTCCGGGCGCCGCTGGAAATCGGCTTGAGCCCGATGCTGTCCGCGTTGGCGTCGGGTCCTGTGATCTGGTGGGTCACGCCGCGGCTGAGGTCGTTCCAGGGCGCTGCGGTGGCGAGGTAGGTCTTCTGGCAGGACCGGAACTCCTCGAGGTCGTCCGGGGTGGCCATTCCGGACGCGTTGAAGAAGTCCTCGTACTGGCGGATGCGGCTGGCCCGGGCTTCCGGGCTTTCACCCTTGGGAGCGATGCAGTAGATGGTCACCTCGGTCTTGTCCACCGAGATCGGGCGGAAGTGCCGGATCTGCGATCCGAACTGGTCCATCAGGTAGACGTTCGGGTAGAGGCAGAGGTTGCGGGAGATGTTGATCATCCAGTCCGCCTTGGCCTCTCCGTACTTCTCCACGAGCTCGGCGCGGCGGTCGAACAGTGGCCGGTTGTTCGGGTCAAGCCATTCTGTCCAGAGCAGCAGGTGGCCGTGATCGAAGGAGTAGTAGCCGCCCTTCTGCCTGGCCCAGCCGCCGGCGTCCATGTTCTTGGTTTCGTTGGCGGACTCGCCGGTGGTGCGCCGGGCAGTGGTGGCGGCGTAGTTCCAGTGAGTCGCCGACACGTGGTAGCCGTCGGCGCCGTTTTCGGCCTGCAGCTTCCAGTTGCCGTCGTAGGTGTAGCTGGAGGCGCCGCGGAGGACTTCCAGGCCATCCGGGGACTGGTCCACGATCATGTCGATGATCTTTGTCGATTCGCCGAGGTGCTCTTCCAGCGGTTTCACGTCCGGGTTGATGCTGCCGAACAGGAAGCCCCGGTAGCTTTCGAACCTGGCAACCTTGGTGAGGTCGTGCGAACCTTCCTTGTTGAACTGCTCCGGGTACCCGGCTTCGCGGGGGTCCTTGACCTTGAGCAGCTTGCCGGTGTTGTTGAAGGTCCAGCCGTGGAACGGGCACGTGAACGTGGTGCGGTTGTCCGTCTTGCGCCGGCAGAGCATGGCGCCGCGGTGGCTGCACGCGTTGATGAGGGCATTGAGTCCGCCCTGCTTGTCACGGGAGATGATGATCGGCTGGCGGCCGATGTAGGTGGTGAAGTAGTCGCCGATGTTGGGGATCTGGCTGTCATGCGCCAGGTACACCCAGTTGCCTTCGAAGATGTGCTTCATTTCGAGCTCAAACAGGTCTTCGTCGGTGAAGATACTGCGATTGGCCCGGTACACGCCGTTGTCGTGGTCTTCCACCAAGGCCTGGTCGAGGTGGGCTCGGATGCCCGCCAGGGTCTCTGTCATGTTGGCTCCTATCAGTTTCGGGCCGCGTTGCCCGGATCGCCGGGCAGCACTGCCCGGGCGGACCGCCGAATGATCGGTCGGTCGATGGTGAGTGCCCCCCACTCTGCCAGCGGGTGGTGCGCGTCACACTAGGTATTTGCCTAGGCTTGCCTAGGGTCTCATTGAGACCTAATAGCTCTGAATTTGGCGGAATTGAGTATTTGTTGACGGGTGAAGTCGGCCATACGCTGTTGAAGCAACAACAACCCGGACCGGAAGGCACCCGTGAAAATCACTGCCATCGAGGCGATTCCCTTCGCCATCCCGTATACGAAGCCCCTGCGCTTCGCCAGCGGAGAGGTGCATACCGCGCTGCATGTCCTGGTCCGGGTATTCAGCGACGACGGAATCGTGGGAGTGGCCGAGGCGCCGGCCCGGCCGTTCACCTACGGGGAGACGCAGGAATCCATCGTTGCCGCAATCCGCACGCTGTTCGCGCCGCGGATAACGGGGATGTCCGTCATGGACCGTGAAGCCATCCACGCCATCCTGGACCGGACCGTGGGCAACCCGACCGCCAAGTCGGCACTGGACATGGCACTCTGGGATGTCATAGGAAAAACCCTGGGCCAGCCCGTTACCGCCCTCCTCGGCGGATTTTCCGACAGCATGCGGGTCAGCCATATGCTCGGTTTCGCCGAGCCCGCCAAGATGGTGGCCGAGGCCGAGCGCATGCGCGACACCTACGGGATCACCACCTTCAAGGTCAAGGTGGGCCGGAAGCCGTTCATGCTCGACGTCGACGTGTGCCGGGCCCTGCGCGAGGAACTCGGCGCGGACATTGAGCTGTACATTGACGGCAACCGGGGCTGGACGCCGTCGGAGTCCCTGCGGGCCCTCAATGCCATGGCCGACCTCGACCTCACCCTGGCTGAGGAGCTATGCCCCGCCGATGACGTGCTGGGCCGCAAATGGCTGGTGGAACAGTGCCCTGTTCCGTTCGTGGCGGACGAAAGCGCAACGACACCGGGCGAAGTCACCCGTGCGCTGCTGGGCGGGGCCGCGAACGCGGTCAGCATCAAGACCGCACGCACCGGCTTTTCCCACTCCCAGCGGGTGCTGTTCCAGTGCGACGGCCTCGGTGCGGAAGTGGTCATGGGCAACCAGATCGACGGCCAGCTCGGCACGCTCTGCACCGTCACCTTCGGGGCCGCCTACAAGTCCACCACGCAGCGCGCCGGCGAGTTGTCCAACTTCCTGGATATGAGTGACGACCTCCTGGCCGAGCCCCTGGGCATCGTCGACGGCAAGCTTTTTGCCCGGCAGGCGCCGGGCATCGGCATCGAAATCGACGCCGGGAAGCTGGCCAAATACCGCCTCGACGACGGCAACTGAACCCAACCAACCCACACTACGGCGCCTGCACCTAAGCCGGCGCCGGATGAAGAAAGTGAGTCAATGATGACAACCGAGCTAAGCGAATTCGACGCCAAGGCCGCCGAGTCCGGCAGCCTTGCCACGGAACGTTTCCGCGACAGCGGCAAGACGGCGGCACTGGAGGTTCCCAAGGAACGCGTGTCCCTGCTGGCCAACGAGGTGCTGGGCGCTGTCTACGAAACCATCCGCAAGCACAAGGTGAGCTACGACGAGTTCAATGCGCTGAAGGCCTGGCTGATCAGCGTGGGCGAGGACGGCGAGTGGCCGCTTTTCCTGGACGTCTGGGTGGAACACGTGGTTGAGGAAGTGTCCACGGAGGACCGGGAAGGCAACAAGGGAACCATCGAGGGGCCGTACTACGTCCCGGGTTCGCCGCAGCTTCAGACGCCGGCCACCCTGCCGATGCGCAAGGACGAGGGCGGTACGCCGCTGCTGTTCCAGGGCCAGGTCCGGGCTGTCGACGGCACGCCGCTTGGCGGAGCCCATGTGGAGATCTGGCACGCGGACGACAACGGCTTCTACTCCCAGTACGCACCGGGCCTGCCCGAGTGGAACCTTCGCGGCACCGTGGTGGCCGACGCCTCGGGCAACTTTGCGCTGAACACCGTGCAGCCCGCCCCGTACCAGATCCCCACCGACGGCGCCTGCGGCAAGCTCATTGCGGCCGCCGGCTGGCATGCCTGGCGCCCGGCGCACCTTCACCTCAAGGTGTCCGCCCCCGGCTACCAGCTGCTCACCGCCCAGCTCTATTTCGAAGGCGACCAGCACCTCTCCGACGACATCGCCTCGGCCGTCAAACCGGAGCTCGTGCTGAGCCCGGCCGCACGTGCCGGCGCCAGCGGCAATGAAGTCACCTACGACTTTGTGTTGGACGCCGAACGCGCCTGACCGCCACGGGCCCGGTTGTCAGGCGGCAACCGGGCCCCCGAACCAGAAAGGCGAACCCGTGCTTTTTGCAGTGCGTATGGACGTCAGCATCCCGCAGGACATGGACCCGCAGTCCAGGGCCGAGCTACTCGCCACGGAAAAGGCGTATTCGCAGGAACTGCAGCGCAAGGGTGAGTGGCAGAGCATCTGGCGCTGCGTGGGCGAATACGCCAACATCAGTATCTTCGACGTCTCCGGCAACGAGCGGCTGCATGACATTCTTTGGGGGCTGCCGCTGTTCCCGTATATGACGATGGAGATCACGCCGTTGGCGGCACATCCCTCCGACATAGCCCTCGGCTAGGGGCCATAGACGAAAGGACCCGGCTCATTCGTGGGCCGGGTCCTTAGCTGTTTGTTCAGTAGTTCCGCAGCGTGTAGCTGATGCTTGGCAGGTCCAGCGCAGACCATTCGCGCTCCGAACGTTCGGGAGGCGTGTGGCCCCGTCCGTCCTTGAGGAGCGCGGCGACCGTGGCCGACAGGATGACGAGCAACAGGACGATGAGTACAACTCCGATGGTTTCCATGCCCCTATGTTTCTCCCGCACCGGACGACAAAACAGTGGCAGAAATGCCCAAAAAGCTATAATTTCTGCCACAATGGTTACATGCTCAAATCAGTGGCTGTGATCGTTGTTCCCGGCTTCTCCATCTTCGAGTTCGGTACCGCATTCGAGGTGTTCGGCATCGACAGGTCGGAGCGGGGGACCGGTGTGCCGGCTTTCGATTTCCGCGTCTGCACGCCGGAACCGGGTGATGTCCGGCTCAAGACCGGGTTGTCCCTGCACGTCGAGCTGGGGCTGGAAGCGGCCGCGGATGCGGACCTGGTGATCATGGCTCCCTACGGCCATGACCAGGATGTCCCGGAGGAAGTACTGGACGCCTTGCGCGACGCCCATGCCCGCGGAGCCTGGGTGATGTCCATCTGTTCGGGAGCCTTCGCCCTCGCGCGTGCCGGCCTGCTCGACGGCCGGCGCTGCACCACGCACTGGCATTACTCCCCGGAATTGGCCAGCCGGTACCCGGCCGCGCTCGTGGACGAGAACGTGCTGTATGTCCAGGACGGCCGGATCATCAGCAGCGCCGGCACCGCGGCCGGTATCGATGCCTGCCTTCACCTGGTGAGGGTGGAACTCGGCGCTAACGTGGCCGCGAGCATTGCCCGGGACATGGTGGTCCCGCCCCATCGCGACGGCGGGCAGGCCCAGTTCATCGACCGGCCCATTCCGGCCTGCGGCTCACAGCCCATGGAGGAGCTGCTGCAGTGGATGGTCCGGAACCTGGAACATGAGCACACCGTCAACGAGCTTGCGGCGCGGGTGCACATGTCGCCGCGGACGTTCGCGCGCCGCTTCCGTTCCGAAACGGGGGCCACTCCGGCCGCCTGGCTGAACTCCCAGCGTGTGCTGCGGGCGCAGGAACTCCTGGAATCCACGGAGCTCAACATCGACGAGATTGCCCGCGAAGCGGGGTTCGGCCATTCCGTGCTGCTGCGGCACCATTTCGGCAAAGTCCTGGCCACGAGCCCGCAATCCTACCGGCGCGCGTTCCGCGGCCACCTCGAACCCGCGGTCTAGCCCCGGCGCTCGCCGTTCCGTGGGGCCTCGTTCCGTGCGGCTTCGGCCGCTGCCCGGGTGTTGTCGACCAGGACCCGCCACGGTCCGGTGACGGCCTGCTCCGGAAGGGTGGCGCGGCGCTGGCCGGCCTTGATGGAATACGTGAACCTGTCCGGCTGTCCGCCTGCCGCGGAGCGCGGGACGGCATCCCAGGGGCAGGCCTCTACGAGGGGCTCCCAGCGGCTCATGTCCGTGGGCGTGGTGGCCTGGACGCTCCAGACCCGTTTGAGCGCAGCAATCCCGCCGCTGCGCTGGACGGTGATCTTCATGGCCTGGTTCCTGTGCTTCCGGTACTGCCTGGCCGCCGGCTGACTGCTCCGGCGGCGATCCAGTTACAGCTTTACCTTCACAGTTTCCCACGCCTGCCGAACGGCGTCATGCTCGGGAGAGCCGGCGCCGAACAGTTCCGAAGCCGATGCAGCGGTGGCCTTGGCGAACTTGGTGAATGTGGCGTTGGCAGGCAGGGACCCGCCGGTGAGTGTGTCGTACCAGATCCGGCCCGGAGTTTCCCACGCGTTGCCGCCGAGTGCCGACGCCACCATGTAGAACGCGCGGTTGGGGATGCCGGAATTGATGTGCACCCCGCCGTTGTCCGCGCTGGTCCTGACATAGGAATCCATGGAGTCCGGCTGGGGATCCCTGCCCAGCACGTCGTCGTCGTAGGCGGTGCCGGGGGCCTTCAATGACCTGAGGGCTGCGCCTTGCACCTTGTCGGTGAACAGGTTTTCACCGATCAGCCAGCTGGCCTCCGATGCCGGCTGCTGCGCAACGTACTGTTCCACCAGCGCGCCGAACACGTCCGACAAGGATTCGTTGATGGCACCGGCCTGGTTCCGGTAGACGAGTCCGGCCGAGTGCTGCGTCACGCCGTGGGCCAGTTCGTGGCCGATGACGCTGAGGGACCGGGTGAAGCGCTGGAAGATTTCGCCGTCGCCGTCGCCGAACACCATCTGGCGTCCGTCCCAGAAGGCGTTGTCATAGAGCTTGCCGAAGTGCACGGTCGCATCAAGGGGGAGTCCCTGGCCGTCGATCGAGTTCCGGCCGAAGGCCTCGGCGTACAGGCGGTGGGTGTGGCCCAGCCCGTCGTAGGCCTCGTCAGCGGACGAATCGCCCGTGACGGGTTCGCCCTCCTTGCGGACCACCTGCCCGGGCAGGGACTCGGAGGTCTTGGCGTCATACACCGTGCGGTTCGGCGGACCGGGCTTGAGCTGCCGGAGTCCGGAGGGGACGTGCGGCAGCGGCAGCGCCCGGGTCGCCTGGATGGACCTGACATGGAGCAGGGCTTCCTTCGCCGCCCGGGCCACCGCGTACATGCGGGGTTCATGCTGTGCCGCAAGGCGCCGCAGCAGGTAGGGCGGGATGATGGAGCAGTACATGATGTCCCCTTTACTCGTCGGCGATGGAATCAGCCTACGAGGGGGCGCCGACATTGCGAGGGGACACGCCTTAAGCAGGAAACCCCGCCAGCAGGGCTGGCGGGGTTTGTCTGTGCCCTCGATAGGATTCGAACCTACGACCTTCTGCTCCGGAGGCAGACGCTCTATCCCCTGAGCTACGAGGGCAGTCAGGGTTCCTGCCGTTGCCGGCGGGACGTCCTAGAGCTTAGCAGGAAGGTGGCCTCCAATGGAAAATCGGGTCAAAAACAGCTGTCAGTATCCGGCAAACGAGTCGGTGCGGATGCGCCGGGCACCGGCAGCGCGGGCGGCTGCCCGCAGGGTGCGGACGCTGGCGGGCGAGCCGGAGACGAAAACGTCGCGGGCCGCAATGTCCGGAACAAGTTGCTTGAGCGCCGCGCCGTCGAGCCGCTCCGGCGGCCGGGAAACAGTGGCGGCGTCTTCCATGAACGACGGCGGCGCGGAGCCGTCCGAGAGCCTGGCAATGACCCGCGCACCGGACTGATCCAGCGCGTCCGCGTAGGCGAGTTCCGCCGCCGATTTCGCCAGGTACAGGAGGGCGACGTCGCGGGTTTTTGCCGCGCCTGCGGCCAGCTGGGCGAGGTAGGGCGTGATGCCGATGCCCGCAGCAATCAGCAGGACGGGCCCCGCCTGGCCGCGGGGCAGGACGAAGTCGCCGCCCACCGCGGTGGCAGTCACAGAGTCCCCGGGCCGTAGCGCGAGCAGGGCGCGTTTGGCGGCGGACACCGGCTCGGCTGTCCCCACGCCGATGGTCACGTCCCGTGCGTCCGGGGCGCTGGTCAGGCTGAAGACCCGGCGCCGGCCCTTGCCGTCCGACCTGGCGTGCGGAAGGTGCAGTTCCATGTACTGTCCCGGCGCGAACCGGACCGCGCGTTCGGGCCGGAACCGGAATTCCGTCGTCGTCGGCGTCAGGGGCCGCGATTCCTGGAAGTTCAGGCGGACGCCGCCGCGCTGCCCGGCCAGGAAGGCGAGCAGGTTCCCCACGAGCAGCGCCAGTTCGGGCGAATTCGCCACGAAACCCAGGTTGTAGGGCACGGCAAACACCACGCCGACGACGGCGGCGAGCGCCAGCTGCTGCCACCGCCGGGGCGGCAGTGTCAGCGGTTCGGTCAGCATGAACCCCACGAAGAACAGCACAGGACGCTGCGCGAGCGGCTGCCACAGCGACTGGCCTGCGGACATTCCCGCCCGGAGGAGTTCGGTGGCCACTATGGACACGGAAACCGCCGTGAACACGGCGCCCATCAGCAGCTTCCGGGTGCGGTACAGCACCAGCAGGATGCCAGGCACGATGAGGAAGAGCATCGGGGGAGTGGCCGCCCACCACGTGGCGATGTTCAGCCCGGTCAGGCCCGCCACGAAGGCACCCGCGGCTGCAGGATTGAAGATGTGCCGTCCACGCCAGGCCAAGGCGTACTTCGACGCCGATGCCAGGACGCAGGCGATGGCCACGCCAGCCATATCCAGTGCTTTGAAACTTGGCCAGAACAGGAAGTACAACAGCAGGCCGGTGATCAGGGAAGATTCCGAATGCGGCCTGACGCGGAACAGGGCAGCCAGCCCGCGGTTCGAGGCGTACGTGAGTCCCAGGCAGAGCGCCATGTGGGTGAGCATTTCGGGGATGCCGAACGTCAGCCAGCCCAGGACGTTGAGCAACAGGCTGTACCCGGCCACTGCCGCAAGCACCCACAACACCAGGCGGTACATGGTGAAGCGGTTCAGGGTCGTGTCCATCCGCTGGATCATGGAACTCATTCGAACAGCACTCCTTTGAAACCTGCTGAGTAGGCGGCACTTCCGTCCGAGAAGACCGTAAGCCAGGAAAACTCAAAATCCTGCTGAAGCGCCTTGCCGGGCACGAAGAACAGCGCCGTGGCGAGGGCATCGGCTGTCATGGCGTTCTCCGCCAGCGCCCACGTGGCAACCACCGTGCTGACCGGGCTCCCCGTGGTGCCGTCCAGGACATGGTGGAGCCCGTCGCCCCACGCCCGGCGGTTGGCAGCGGACGCGCACAGTGCGCCCGTGCCCAGGCTGATGGTGCCGATGGCCCGGCCGGGATCGTACGGATGTTCCAGGGCCACCGTCACGGGCGCGGGTCCGGAGTTGAGGAGGTCGCCGCTGGCGTCGATGAAGTGCTCGCCGGCGCCCTGCGCGCGGAGTTCCACTGCGAGCAGGTCTGCCAGTTGCCCCTTGCCGGCTGCCCCGACGTCCAGCACCACGGCGGCAGTGGTGGTTAACACGGCGTCCTGCCAGTCCAGCACGTCGTCCCACCGCGGGGCCGGCAGCGGGATGCCGCGCGGCCGGAGCGAATACGCCGGGTCGTAGCCCAGCTGTTCCAGGCTGCCGCCCACCAGCGGAGTCATGGCGCCGTCCGTCAGCCGGTACAGGCTTCGGTACAGGCGGCCCAGCGCACCGGCACCGACCGGCATGACGAAGCGGCCCGGCTGCCTGGCCGCCCGCGCGACGATCGAATCAGTCCTGAAGCGTGACCACGCGGCGTCGTACTCCTCCACCACCGCCAGCAGCCGGCGGCGCTGGCGGGCTTCCAGGGGGCCGGGCGTTGAAACTTCCCAGCTGGTACCGATTCCGTCGAAACTGAACGCTGCCCAGCCCGGGTGCGGCACGTGATCTCCCTCTGACGCGGTGACTCTGACGCAGTGACTTTGACGCTGTAACCCTGACGGGGCGAACGGGCTTACCGGGCCTCCGACTTGATCTTTTCCACGGCCTGGTTGAAGCCGCCGCTGGTGAGCGAGGACCCTGCGACCTTGGACACGGACAGTTCGTCCAGCTTCTTGCCCACAATCTGCGCCGCAATCCCGCCGGCAAACTCGCCCTGGAACTTCCGGGTGTTGGGGTTGGACGGGTGCTGGGTGATGCTCACGTCGGACACGGTTCCGCCGGACAGGGTCAGCTCAACGCCCACCGTTTCCGTGCCGTTGGGCGAAACATAGTTTCCATCGGCACTGTAGGTGCCGTCCTGGTAGCCGGACGCGGCCGACGACGAGCCGGCCGTGCCGTCCGCCGGCGCGCTGCTGCTTGCACCCGTAGTGGACTGGGCGGGGGTGGACTGGGCGGACGGCGCGCAGCCGGCGACGGTTCCGACCAGGGAGATGCCGGCGATGCCGGCAAAGACGCTCTTGCGTACCGGGAAGCTCATGCGGAACTCGTTTCGTGTAGTTGGCGTTTGTACGCGTGCGGGCGGATACAGGAAGGACAACGCTGGAATCAGCGTAATGGTTCAGCCTGTGACCAAACCCTTCCGATTCTGTGAGGTTTCCGGGTTCCCTGCGATTTCCCGGCGTCACTGTCCTGCCTCGATTCCGTGGCTTTGCGGGCCACCGGTAGGCTAGATGCGTGACTCCCGAAGAACTCTCCCTCGCCATATCCGCCTGCCTGAAAGACGCTGTCGCCGCCGGTGAAATCGGTCTTTCCGAATCAGCCGTGCCGGACGAGGTGCGCGTGGAGCGGCCCAAGAACCGGGACCACGGCGACTGGGCCACGAACATCGCCCTCCAGCTGTCCAAGCAGGCCGGCGTCAATCCCCGGGAATTCGCCACCATCCTCAGCGCACGGCTCAAGGGCATCGACGGCGTTTCGGCCGTGGACATCGCGGGCCCCGGCTTCCTGAACATCACGGTCGACGCGGCGGCCGCCGGCGCCCTCGCCAAGGCCATCGTCGAAGCGGGCCGGGAGTACGGCACCAACTCGGCGCTCGCAGGCCACGTGGTCAACATGGAGTTCGTCTCCGCCAACCCCACCGGGCCGCTGCACATCGGCCACACCCGGTGGGCCGCACTCGGTGACTCCATCGCCCGGGTCCTCCGTGCCTCCGGTGCCAAGGTCACCGCCGAGTACTACATCAACGACGCCGGATCCCAGATGAACGTCTTCGCCCACTCCGTGCTGTCCCGCCTGCACGGCCGCGGCGTGCCGGAGGGCGGCTACCCCGGCGAGTACATTTCCGACCTGGGCCGCCACGTCCTGACCGAACACCCGGACATTCGGGAGCTGACCGACGTCGCGGCGCTGCCGGTCATCCGCGGCGCGGCGTACAAGGCGCAGCTGAAGGACATTAAGGACACGCTCGCAGACTTCGGCGTTGCGTTCGACGTCTACTTCTCGGAGCAGGAACTGCACGACGCCGGCGCCATCGAAAGTGCCGTTGCGCGCCTTCGAGAGCAGGGCCACGTGTTCGACGACGGGGGCGCCGTCTGGCTGCGCACCACGGACTTCGGGGACGACAAGGACCGCGTGATGATCCGCGCGAACGGCGAACCGACGTACTTCGCCGCGGACGCCGCGTACTACCTCTCCAAGAAGGACCGTGGCTACGACCAGAAGATCTACCTGCTGGGCGCAGACCACCACGGCTACATCAACCGGCTGAAGGCGATCGCCGCTGCCGCCGGCGACGACCCCGAGGCCAACATCGAGGTGCTGATCGGCCAGCTGGTATCCGTGAACGGCGCCAAGCTGTCCAAGCGCGCGGGCAACATCATCGAGCTCAAGGACCTCATCTCGTGGCTGGGCAAGGACGCCGTCCGCTACTCGCTGGCACGCTTCCCGGCTGACTCACCGCTCACCCTGGATCCCGAACTGCTGAAGAAGCACAGCAACGAGAACCCGGTGTTCTACGTCCAGTACGCGCATGCCCGCTCCCGCGGCGCTGCCCGCAACGCCGTGGCGGCCGGCGTTGACCGCACCGTTGACGGGAAGGATGTCTTCGACGCATCCCTCCTGGACCACGCCACCGAGAACGAACTGCTGTCCTACCTTGGCAGCTACCCCTCCATCGTGGCCAAGGCTGCCGAGCTGCGTGAGCCGCACCGGGTGGCCCGCCACCTGGAGCTCATCGCCGGTGCCTACCACCGCTGGTACGACGCCTGCCGCATGGCGCCGCAGGGCGACGAGCCCGTCACCGACGTCAACCGCACGCGGCTGTGGCTCAACGACGCCACCAGCCAGGTGCTGGCCAACGGACTGGACCTGCTTGGCGTTTCGGCGCCGGAACGGATGTGACCCCCATGTCAGGACAGACCGGGAACCCCTTGAACAACGCATCCCCGCTGGCGCCGGAATGGCTTGCCGTTCCGGCAGACCTGAATGCGCTCCACGAGCCCATGTGGGCCGCCGGTGTTGCCCGGAACAACGCCGGTGAACTCGCCATCGACGGCATTCCGGTCAGTGAGCTCAAGCGGCAGTTCGGCACGCCTTTGTTCGTCATGAGCGAGAACGACTTCCGGGCACGGGCCCGTGCCTTCAGCGACGCCTTCAACGACGCCTTCGCCGACATCTGCGGGGGAGTGGACGTGTACTACGCCGGGAAGTCGTTCCTGTGCACCGCTGTCGTCCGGTGGGTGGAGGAAGAAGGGCTGCGGCTCGACACTGCGTCCGGCGGGGAACTCGCCGTCGCACACCGGGCAGGGATTCCGGGCGCCGACGTCGCCCTGCACGGCAACAACAAATCCGACGCCGAAATCCACCGCGCCCTGGACATGCAGCTGGGCAGGATCGTGGTGGACAGCCTCGCGGAGCTGGAGCGCGTCGCCAAGATCGCCTCGGCCCGCGGTGAAACGGCCAAGGTGATGCTGCGGCTCACCCCCGGAGTGCATGCGCACACGCACGAGTTCATTGCGACGGCCCATGAGGACCAGAAGTTCGGCCTGTCGATGGCCGGGGATTCAACGGATCAGGCCGGCCTGTCTGCTGCGGAGGAGGCCGTGGCTGCCGCCACGAGCTATCACGGCATCGAGCTCCTGGGCCTGCACTGCCATATCGGATCGCAGATCTTCGAACCCGACGGCTTCGCGCTGGCGGCCGTGAAACTGCTGCACTTCCTCGCGGCAATGCAGGAGAAGTACTCCATCGTCCTGCCCGAACTGGACCTCGGCGGCGGATACGGCATCGCCTACACGCCCGTGGACACCCCGCGCCCTCCCGCCGAAATCGCGCAGGCGATGGCCGCCGTCGTGCGTTCCACGTGCGCCGAACTGGGCATCAAGTCTCCCCGCATCTCGATCGAGCCGGGACGCGCCATCGTGGGGAGCACCACCTTCACCCTGTACGAAGTGGGAACGCTCAAGACCGTCCGCGTTGACGCGCCCGCGGCAGCTGGCGGGGAAACCGGTGAAGCCGGCGAATCAGCCGCTGAAAACGTTACGTACCCGCGCCGCTATGTGTCGGTGGACGGCGGCATGAGCGACAACGCCCGTCCGGTGCTCTATGACGCGGATTATTCGGCGGTTGTGGCGTCGCGGACCTCCGACGCTGCGCCGCAGCTGTCCCGCGTAGTGGGCAAACATTGCGAGAGCGGCGACATAGTTGTTAGAGATGTATATCTGCCCGAGGACGTGGCAGCCGGTGATCTGCTCGCTGTACCGGGTACCGGCGCCTACTGCTGGGCCCTCTCCAGCAACTACAACTATCTGGCCCGGCCGGGCGTTGTCGCTGTGCGCGACGGATCAGCCCGGCTGATTGTCCGCGGGGAAACCGAACAAGATCTGCTGAACCGCGACATGGGAGTCTGAATGACTGAATTGCGAACCCTGAAGGTAGCCCTGCTGGGCTGTGGCAACGTTGGGGCCCAGGTGGCGCGGATTCTGATTGATGACGCCGACGCGCTGGCCGCCCGCACCGGAGCCCGCCTGGAGCTTGCCGGCATCGCCGTGCGCACCATCGATGCTCCGCGCGATGTTGAGCTGCCACGTGAACTGTTCACTACCGACGCGGACACCCTCGTCAAGGACGCCGACCTCGTCATTGAACTCATGGGCGGCATTGAACCTGCCCGCACCCTGATCCTCTCCGCCATCGAAAACGGCGCGTGCGTGGTCACCGGAAACAAGGCCCTCCTCGCCCAGGACGGCCCCACGCTCTATGAAGCGGCAGACAAGGCCGGCGTCCAGCTGTCCTACGAAGCGGCCGTGGCCGGTGCCATCCCCATCCTGCGCCCCATCCGCGACAGCCTCTCCGGCGACCACATCACCCGCGTCCTGGGCATCGTGAACGGCACCACCAACTTCATCCTTGACCAGATGGACACCACGGGCGCGCAGTTCGAGGACGCCCTGGCGGAGGCGCAGCGCCTTGGCTACGCCGAGGCCGATCCCACGGCCGACGTCGGAGGCCTTGACGCCGCCGCCAAGGCAGCCATCCTGGCCTCGCTGTCCTTCCACACCCGCTTCGACCTCGAGAACGTCCACTGCGAAGGCATCACGGGAGTCAGCGCGGCGGACATCGCAGCAGCCAAGGACGCCGGGTTCGTCATCAAGCTGCTGGCCATTGCTGAGAAACTGACCGCAACAGACGGAAGCGAGGGCGTCTCCGTCCGCGTGCACCCCACCTTGCTGCCGCGCGAACACCCGCTGGCCGCCGTCCACGGCGCCTTCAACGCCGTCTTCATCGAAGCCGAGAACGCCGGCGAGCTGATGTTCTACGGCCAGGGCGCAGGCGGCACACCGACGGCGTCGGCCGTCCTGGGCGACCTTGTCTCCGCCGCCCGCCGGATTGTCCTGGGCGGACCTGCGCAGACCGAGACCGCCATCGGCCAGGTCCCGGCGCTGCCCATCGATGCCGTCAACACGAGCTACTACATCGGGCTGGACGTCGCCGACCAGCCGGGTGTGCTGGCAAAGATCGCCCAACTGTTCGCGGAGCACGGCGTCTCCATCGAGATCATGCGCCAGACCATCCACCGCGATGCCGACTCCAATGTGGAATCGGCTGAACTGCGGATCGTCACCCACCGCGCAACCGAAGCTGCACTGGCAGCAACCGTCCAGGCCGTGAAGGGCCTCGACGTCATCAATTCCGTTACATCCGTACTGCGGGTAGAAGGAGTCTAAGTGGCTCACCAATGGCGCGGTGTCATCCGCGAATACGCTGATCGTTTGCCCGTAACGGAAAGCACCAAGGTCATTACCCTCGGTGAGGGCGGGACGCCGCTTGTCCACGCGCAGAAGCTCTCCGAGCTGACCGGCTCCACCGTGTACCTCAAGGTGGAAGGCATGAACCCCACGGGCTCGTTCAAGGACCGTGGCATGACCATGGCCATGACCGCCGCAGTAGCCTCCGGGGCCGAGGCCGTGGTGTGCGCCTCCACCGGCAACACCTCCGCCTCCGCAGCCGCCTACGCTACGGCAGCGGGCCTCAAATGCGCCGTACTTGTCCCTGAGGGCAAGATCTCCATGGGCAAGCTCAGCCAGGCGATCGCGCACGGCGCCACCCTCCTGCAGGTGGACGGGAACTTCGACAACTGCCTGGACATCGCCCGCAAGCTGGGGGAGTCCTACCCGGTGTTCCTGGTGAACTCCGTCAACCCGGCCCGGATCCAGGGCCAGAAAACCGGAGCCTTCGAGGTGGTGGATGCCCTCGGTGACGCTCCGGACATCCACGTCCTCCCCGTGGGCAACGCCGGCAATATCACCGCGTACTGGAAGGGCTACAAGGAATACTCCGCGCCTTTCGAATCCGCTACCGCCGGGACCCTCCCCGCCGTGTCCACCAGGACCCCGCAGATGTGGGGTTTCCAGGCCGCCGGCGCCGCACCCTTCGTTGCGGGCCACCCCATCACCGAGCCGGACACCATTGCCACGGCGATCCGCATCGGGAACCCGGCGTCCTGGGACGGTGCCATCGCCGCCCGTGACGAGTCCGGCGGTTTCATCGACTCCGTGACCGACGACGAAATCCTGGCAGCGCACCGCTGGCTGTCCGCCAAGGAAGGCGTCTTCGTCGAGCCCGGTTCGGCCGCAGGCGTTGCCGGACTCATCAAGAAGCACGCTGCAGGTGAGGTTCCGGCCGGCAAGACCATTGTCATCACCGTCACCGGCCACGGACTCAAGGACCCGCAGTGGGCGCTGCGCACCGAGGACGGCAGCGATGTCCAGCCCGTCAAGGTGTCCAACGATGTTGTCACTGTGGCCGCCGAGCTGGGACTGGAAGAAAAATAGCCTTGGAAACCACCCTCACTGTCCCGGCCGAGTCTGCCGAAGGCGCACCGGCGGTCCCGGCCGGGCAGCTGGTTACCGTCCGCGTGCCGGCCACCAGCGCGAACCTCGGCCCGGGCTACGACAGCCTGGGACTGGCTCTCTCGCTGCACGACACCCTGACCGTGGAAACCCTGGGCAGTGGGGAACTGGAGTTCGAACTCAGCGGCGAAGGCGCGGAGACGCTTCCGCGCGATGCCAGCCACCTGGTGGTCAAGGCCATCACCGAGGCCCTGCACCGGCTGGGCTTCCGGCACGAGGGCCTCAGGATCACGGCCGACAACGTCAACCCCCACGGCCGCGGCCTCGGTTCATCGGCGTCAGCCGTAGTGGCTGCGGTCACCGCGGCCAATGCGCTCGTTCCGGAGTCCTCCCGGCGGGGCAAGGACTGGATACTGCAGCTCACCAGCGAAATGGAAGGCCACCCGGACAACGTCGCACCGGCCATATTCGGCGGGCTGGCGCTCTCATGGCAGGACAGTGACCAGTACAGCAGCACGTGCGCCACGGTGTCTGATTCCGTCATTCCCGTCGTCGCCGTACCTGACTACGAACTGTCCACCGAGGCCGCCCGTGCGCTCCTGCCGGCGTCGGTGGGACACCATGCGGCCGCCATGAACTCGGGCCGCGCTGCGCTGCTGATCCACGCACTCACCAGCAAGCCGGAATTCCTCCTGGCCGGGACGGAAGACTACCTGCACCAGAGCTACCGCGCGGAGGCCATGCGCCCCAGCGCTGACCTGATCCGTGCACTGCGCTACGCCGGCCACGCGGCCGTTGTTTCCGGGGCCGGCCCCACCGTCCTGGTGCTCGCCAACGGGGAAGAACAGGCCGCCTCCGTGGTGAACTTCATCGAGGCCTATACCCGGGCCAACACGCCGGAGGTGGGATGGCGCGTGATGAAGCTCGCGGTGGACGTTGAAGGTGCTAAAGTGGGAGTGCACCGGCGGTAATCCCGCAGGCAGTTAGTCAAAAGCAGGCAGTTCGTCAAGAGAACCTGAACCGCAGTCAAAAGAACCCGATGTTGGCCATGGTGCCTGTCTGTTCGTTTGCTGCTTTGACTTCAACTGCGCAACAGTCTCCGGTGCCGCCTGCTTGGTCTGTCGCAGGAATCTGCAGAATCGCTCTGCACCCCTGAACCGTCAGTCCGCCATTCCGGTCTCTTGTTGGAATGTTCGAGGCGTATTAGTATCCGGCCCTGCTGGCCGAATTCCATCCGGCAAGGCCGAAATCCGGCTGCAGATCTGAACTGCAGCCCAGATCAAATCATCGCGTCCAGCTCCCAGTCTGGACGCCGTCGAGGGGGAAGGATCCTTCGTGACCGAAACCACTGAGCTGTCTCCAGCTGTGGACATATCTTCTGCTGCCGAGTCGTCGGCAGCACCCGCCAAGAGCAGCGGCCTTGCAGGCCTTAAGCTCGCCCAGCTGCAGGCACTCGCCAGCCAGCTGGGTATCTCCGGCGGATCCCGCATGCGTAAGGGCGATCTGGTGACTGCCATTTCCGCCCATCGTGCGGGCACTTCGGCCACCAAGGCTCCGGCCAAGGGTGCCGAGAAGGCCGGCGAGAACATCTCGGCACGGGCATCCGTTCCCGCTGCAAGTGCGCCTGCGGCAGGGCCGGCGGCGGAAGCACCGGACTCCGCCGAGGCTCCTGTCCAGGAAGGCACCCGTGCCCGTCGCGGTCGCAGCCGCCGCGCGGTCAGCGACGGCGTTGTCACCGCTCCCGCCACCGAGGCTCCCGCCCCGGAAGCTGCTCCCGTTGAGGCTCCTGCAGCCCAGCCGGCTCCCGAAGCGGGCCAGGCAGCTGTTTCCGAGGGTGCTGCCACCGAAGCTGCAGAGCGCCGCCAGCCCCGCACCCGCAACCGCCGCCGCGGCGAAGCGGCAGCCCAGGCAACGGCTCCGGCCGCGCAGGGCGAGGCCCCGGCCGAGGCACCGGCAGAACAGCGCAGTGCTGAGCAGCGTGGCGGCGAGCAGCGCGGTGCTGAACAGCGCAGTGCTGAGCAGCGTGGCGGCGAACAGCGCGAACAGCGCGGCACGGACCAGGGCGGCGAAGCAGCCGATGCCGGCCAGCGCAACGAACGCCAGTCAACCCGCACCCGTGGCGGCCGCGACGGCGGAGACACCCGCGAGACCCGGGACACCCGCGAGAGCGATGATGCAGACGGCGGAAGCCGCCGTAACCGCCGTAACCGCCGGGACCGCAACGACCGTAACGACCGCTCCGGCGGCCAGGACACCCGCGACAACTCGCGCAACGACCGCTTCCGCGACCGGAACGACCGCCGTCGTGGACGCGCACAGGGACCGGACGTCGACGACGTCGAAGTCACCGAGGACGACGTCCTGCTGCCGGTTGCCGGCATCCTTGACGTCCTGGAGAACTACGCGTTCATCCGCACCTCGGGCTACCTCCCGGGCCCGAACGACGTCTACGTTTCCCTCGCCCAGGTCAAGAAGTACAACCTGCGCAAGGGCGACGCCGTAGTCGGCGCCATCCGTGCACCGCGTGAAGGCGAAGACCGCAGCCAGCAGTCCGCCCGCCAGAAGTTCAACGCCCTGGTCCGCGTCACCTCGGTCAACGGCAAGACCCCCGAGGAACTCAAGGACCGCGTCGAATTTGCGAAGCTCGTCCCGCTGTACCCCTCCGAGCGCCTGCGCCTCGAGACGGACCCCAAGAAGATCGGCCCCCGCGTCATCGACCTGGTTGCCCCGATCGGCAAGGGCCAGCGCGGCCTGATCGTCTCCCCGCCGAAGGCAGGCAAGACGCTCATCCTGCAGTCCATCGCCAACGCCATCACCACCAACAATCCTGAGGTCCACCTCATGATGGTGCTGGTTGACGAACGTCCCGAAGAAGTCACGGACATGCAGCGCACCGTCAAGGGTGAGGTCATTGCCTCCACCTTCGACCGTCCCGCCGACGACCACACCACCGTGGCCGAACTCTCCATCGAGCGCGCCAAGCGCCTCGTGGAAATGGGCATGGACGTTGTGGTGCTCCTCGACTCCATGACCCGCCTGGGCCGTGCGTACAACCTGGCAGCACCGGCCTCGGGCCGCATCCTGTCCGGTGGCGTCGACTCCGCGGCGCTGTACCCGCCGAAGCGCTTCTTCGGTGCAGCCCGCAACATCGAAAACGGCGGCTCGCTCACCATCCTGGCCACCGCGCTCGTCGAGACCGGCTCCAAGATGGACGAAGTCATCTTCGAAGAGTTCAAGGGCACCGGCAACATGGAACTGCGCCTGTCCCGCCAGCTTGCGGACAAGCGCATCTTCCCGGCAGTGGATGTCAACGCATCCGGCACGCGCCGCGAAGAGAACCTGCTTTCCCCCGAGGAAGTCAAAATCATGTGGAAGCTGCGCCGCGTCCTCTCCGGACTCGAAACGCAGCAGAGCCTTGAGCTGCTGACCAACAAGATCCGGGAGACGCAGAGCAACGTCGAGTTCCTCATGCAGGTCCAGAAGACGACGCTTGGTGCGAAGTCGGATAACGACAAATAGCTACGTTCACCGCTCAAAGTGTGCCGGCCTGTGGCCGGCACACTTTGGGCGGTTCGTCGTTAAGTCTCCTGAAACTAGACTTGTAAGAGTCGAAAGAGGTTTGAAATGTTTGAGTCCGTACAGGGCCTGTTGGATGAGCACGATGCTATCCAGGCGCAGCTGGGGGATCCTGCTGTTTACGCTGACCAGAAGCTTGCCCGGAAGCTGGGGCGGCGTTCGGCCCAGTTGAACGGCATTGTGGAGGCCTACCACAAGTGGGAGGGCCTTCGCGATGACCTGGCGGCTGCCAAGGAAATGGCGGACGAGGACCCCGAGTTTGCTGCCGAGGTGCCCGAGTTGGAGGCTTCGCTGGAGCTTGCATCCGCCAAGTTGCGCCGGCTGCTCATTCCGCGGGACCCGGACGATGCCCGCAACGTGATCCTCGAGGTCAAGGGCGGCGAAGGCGGCGACGAAGCTGCACTGTTCGCCGCGGACCTGCTGCGCATGTACAGCCGGTACGCCGAGTCGCGCGGCTGGAAGACCGAACTCATTTCAGCCACCGAATCGGACCTCGGCGGCTACAAGGACGTCCAGATGGCCGTCAAGGGCAACTCCAACGATCCGGCCGAAGGCGTTTACGCGCGGCTGAAGTTCGAAGGCGGAGTGCACCGCGTGCAGCGCGTCCCCGTGACGGAGTCCCAGGGCCGCATCCACACCTCGGCCGCCGGCGTGCTGGTGCTTCCCGAGGTGGACGAACCCGAAGAACTCGAAATCAACCAGAACGACCTCAAGATCGACGTCTACCGCTCCTCGGGTCCTGGCGGCCAGTCCGTCAACACCACCGACTCCGCAGTCCGTATTACCCACCTTCCCACCGGAATCGTGGTGGCCATGCAGAACGAAAAGTCCCAGCTGCAGAACCGCGAGGCCGGCATGCGCGTGCTCCGGGCACGCATCCTCGCGCACCAGCAGGAGCAGATCGACGCTGAAAACTCGGCCCAGCGCAAGTCGCAGATCCGCACGATGGACCGTTCCGAGCGCATCCGCACGTACAACTACCCGGAAAACCGGATCGCGGACCACCGCACGGGCTACAAGGCCTACAACCTGGACCAGGTCATGAACGGCGACCTGGAGCCCGTGATCCAGTCGGCCATCGAGATGGACGAACAGGCCCGCCTGGACGCCATCGGCGAATAGTCCCCGGCTGGTCGCTTGATGACACTTGGAACAGGACTGAGCCTGGCTGAGGCCGTCCGCGAAGCCACAGCACTCCTGGCCGACGCCGGCGTTCCCAGTCCGCGCGTGGACGCGGAGCTGCTGGCGGACCACCTTCTGGGCGTCGGCCTGGGCCGGCTGCGGGCCATGCTGCTGGGGGATGCCCCTGCGCCGGACGGCTACGCCGAGCTGGTTGCCGAGCGTGCCCGGCGGGTGCCCCTGCAGCACATCACCGGGGTGGCCCATTTCCGCTACCTGCAGCTTGCCGTGGGTCCCGGGGTCTTCATTCCGCGGCCGGAGACTGAGTCCGTGGTTCAACTGGTCATTGACTGGCTCAAGGCACGGGACAAGAAGAACGGCAGCGGGCATCCGAAGGTGGTGGACCTGGGCACCGGGTCCGGTGCCATAGCAGGGTCCATTGCCCTGGAGGTTCCCGGCGCGGAGGTGTACGCCGTCGAGTTCAGCGAGTTTGCCCACGCCTGGGCGGCGCGGAACCTGGCGCCCCTGGGCGTGAAACTGCTCCGCGGGGACTTGCGGGACGCCCTGCCTGAACACAACGCAACGTTCGACGTCGTCGTCTCCAACCCGCCCTACATCCCCGCAGAAGCAATTCCCAATGAACCCGAGGTGGCCCTGCACGATCCGCCCGAAGCGCTATACGGCGGGGGAGCGGACGGAATGGAACTCCCGACGGCGGCGGCGGCGTCTGCCGCCCGGCTGCTGGTTCCCGGCGGCTACTTCGTAATGGAACACGCCGAAGTGCAGGCCGCGTGGATCGCCGCAATGCTGAAGAAGACCGGCCGCTGGTCCGACGTGACCACCCACCTGGACCTCAATGGCAGGGAGCGCGCCACCAGCGCAGTCCTCAAGGAACCGACGGACTACTAGTGATGAAAGAATAGGCCAGTGACCACAACCTACGACTGCACGGCAGCCGACCAGCGGGCCGAAGGGCTGGAGAACGCCCAGCGGGCCATCCGCCAACACAAATGCGTGGTGTTCCCCACCGACACGGTGTATGGAATCGGCGCCGACGCATTCTCCCCGCAGGCTGTCACCATGCTGCTCGCGTCCAAGGGCCGCAGCCGCAAGATGCCGCCTCCCGTCCTTATTCCCCGGCTCAATGCGCTGGACGGGCTGGCAACGGACGTCCCGGCGGAGGCACGCAAGCTGGCCGAGGCATTCTGGCCGGGCGGCCTCACCATGATTTTCCACGCGCAGCCGTCGCTGGACTGGGACCTCGGCGAGACCCGGGGCACTGTCGCGCTGCGGATGCCGGCCGACGACGTCGCCCAGGACCTGTTGACGCTGACCGGACCGCTGGCGGTGTCCTCCGCGAACCGCACCGGCCGGCCTGCGGCCCGCACCGCTGCCGAGGCCATGGACCAGCTCGCCGAATCCGTCGAGGTCTACCTCGAAGGGGGACTGCGCCCGGAAGGTGACGCGGATTCTGTTGCCCTTCCGTCCACCATCGTTGACGCCACCTCCCTGCCCCTTCGGGTGGTCCGCCGGGGTGCCATCACCCTGGAACGGCTCCGCGAGGTTGTTCCTGAGCTCCTGGACATCGACGGCAATGCGGCCGCCGAATGATCCTCACACGCCAGCACGTCCCTGTCCTGGGCGTTGACGCGACGCCCCTGACTGTTTCCGGGATGACGGCAACCCTCAACCGTTTTGTCGCCGAAGGCGGCATCCGCACCGTGGTGGGCCACAACCTGCACAGCGTGACCCTCTTCCACTCGGATCCGGAATTCCAGGCCCTCTACGACAACAGCGATGTAGTGCTCCTCGACGGCGCCCCGGTCCTCTGGCTCTGGGGAAGATCGGGCGATGCGGACGGGCCCGTCATGGACTACCGCCTGGGCTCCACGGACTGGATCCCTGCCCTCGGCGATGTCGAAGGACTGGAGCGAGTTGCCGTGATCGGCGCGGGAGCGGAAGCCAATGCCAAGGCTGTGGCCCGCCTGGCCGGGATCATGCCGAATGCCACGGTGGCCGGGATGCCCGGCGAAGGATGGAACGACACCCTCGAGCGCGAGGCCGTCGCCTGGCTCCGCGAACTGCGTCCCCAGATGGTGCTCCTCGGACTGGGCATGCCGCTTCAGGAGATGGTCCTCCGCCGCAGGCTTGGCGAACTCCCGCCGGCCGTGTATTGCGCGGTGGGCGGTGCGATCGAACAGATTGCCGGAATCCAGAAGCTCGCTCCCCGGTGGCTGGGCCGGCTCGGACTGGAATGGGCCTGGCGGCTGATGCTGCATCCGCGCAGGGTTGCCTACCGCGTCTTCGGCGAGCCGTGGGTGCTCCTGGCACTCCTGGTCCGGCGCCACCTCAGGTCAGAACGCTAGGATCCACCCGCCCGGCTGACACATCCGTCGGCTAGAACTTCTGGTCCTTCAGGGGAGCGAAGCCCTTGCCGCGGAGCCCGGTGGAAAACGCCCGGAACCAGCCAGCCAGGCCGCGGAAGTCGCCGCGGCGCAGGAAGTAGCCCAGGTAACCGCCCACGTCAGCGACGAGGGACTTCACCCGGAAGTGGCGGCGGATCAGGTACCCGCGGTTACGGTAGTAGTAATAGCGCTTGAACGCCGTTTCAGGCACAATCACGTGCCAACGCGCACCGAACACGTGCTGGGTCTCGGCGAAGGCGTGGGGATGCGTAATGGCCGTGGTGGTCACCGTGCCGAAGCGGATACCCGCTTTGCGTAGCCTGATGGTGAAGTCCACCTCGTCGCCGCGGATGAACAGCCGCATGTCCGGCAGGCCCACCTTGAAGAAGACGTCCGAACGGATCAGCGCGCCGTTGAAGAAGTGGCCGTCGTCCGGCAGGAACCCCAGCTTCTCCACGTCGGCGCGGTCGTGGGTGACCTTGCCGTCGAGGCGGAAGAAAAAGGACAGCCGGTCCGGGTGGCCCGGCGCGGCAACGAGGGGGACCACGGCATCCATGCCGCGTGCCTCGGCCTCGCGGAGCAGCGTGGCGAGGCACTCCGGGTCGCCGGGTTCGGCGTCGTCGTCCATCATCCAGATCCAGTCAACGCCGCTGGCCACCGCCTTGAGGATGGCCAGGGAGAAGCCGCCGGCTCCGCCCAGGTTCGCTTCGGACCGGACGTAGTCCACGTTGGAGTGCCGGTCCGCCACCTCTTTGGCGGGCGCGGTGCCGCTGTCCACGAGGCAAATGGAGCTGACCGGAGAGGTCTGCCGGTTGATGGCATCCAGCAGAACGGCGAGCTCACGGGGACGGTCAAACGTCACGGCGGCAACTGCAACCGAGGGGGACATTGCTGGTTCCTTTCGACACGGCCGCCGGTGGATTTCCCGCCGGCTATGGGCCGTGTGACGCGAAGCCAGCCAGCCGTTGGCATTAGTATCTTGACTAGAGTCCACTGTAATACAGCCCTGTCAGGCACTACGCACTGCCTGCCGCGCGCACGGCGACGGAGAAGTTTCATTTATCGAAAGTCAGTTCCACAGCAATCCCGCCCTGGCTATCCCTGCCTCCCGGCACTGACCGGGCCGCAGGGATACACGATGCCGGGGACTGGTTCCGCTGACGACGCGGGGACGGTGGTTTCCCGATGATTATGTATCTGCTGATGATGCTGACGGCAGCGGGCGTCTCTTTCGCCGCCACGTGGGGCGCACGGCTGATCGGGAACAGGCTGGAGCTTTTCTCGCCGATCCGCAGCCGCGATACCCATTCCCACAAGGTCTCCAGACTGGGTGGCCTGGGCATTTATGCAGGGTTCCTCGTGGCACTCTGTGTTGCCAGCCAGTCATTCTTCGTCAAGGACATCTTCCGCGGCAACGCGTCCCCCTGGGGAGTGCTCGCCGGTGCCACGCTGATCGTCATAGTGGGCCTTGCCGACGACCTGCTGGACCTGCGGTGGTGGGTGAAGCTGATCGGCCAGAGCGCCGCAGCCATGGTGGTGGCCATCTGGGGTGTCAGGATGGCCATCGTTCCGTTCGTGCCCGAACCGATCATTCTCGAGAACGAGATTGTGAGCATTGTCCTCACCGCAGGGCTGATTGTGACCACCATGAACGCCTTTAACTTCATCGACGGGCTGGACGGCCTTGCCGCCGGCGTAGCGATCATCGGCGGGGCAGCGTTCTTCCTGACGGCGTACTGGGTGCACCGGTCGGCCATCCTCCTGGACTATTCCGACCTCGCGACGCTCCTGACTGCGGTCGTGGTGGGCAGTTGCGTGGGATTCCTGCCGCATAACTGGTTTCCCTCGAAGATCTTCATGGGCGATTCCGGGGCGATGCTGATCGGCCTGCTCCTTGCCTCCGCTGGCATCGTCTCAACCGGCCAGATCACCTCCGGCCTCTACGACCGCGCCAACGGTATTCCCACGATCATCCCCATCCTGCTGCCCTTCGCGGTGCTGTTCCTGCCGCTGCTGGACCTCTGCCTGGCAGTCGTCAGGCGCACCGCGCTGGGCCGTTCGCCATGGTCTGCCGACCGGGGACACCTGCACCACAAACTCATGGACATCGGCTATTCCCACCGGGCCTCCGTCCTCCTGATGTACGCGTGGACCTGCGTCCTGGCCTTCGGCGGCCTCGCCTTCGCCATTTTCCCGTGGCAGATGGTGCTGGCTGTGGACGTATTGGCCGCCGCCATTATGGCTGTGGTCACCGCGTGGCCATACCTTCGCGACAAGGCGCCCGGGGCCGGCCCGCGCTCCGAAGCGGAGGCAGAAGCCGAGGCCGAAGCAGCGGGTCAGGAGTGACCCGTGGACACCCTTTTCCGAATAATTTCTATCTCATGTAGAATTCCAGTGCAGCTATTCGCCGCGCCCTCCCTTGCCAGCCTGCAGTACACGACGATTGGGATCTGATGACCTCCAACGCCGATCCCGGACACAGTTCCGGTAACGGACCAGTTGGTGTCTCCGGCCCCACAAAGTCACTGTGGCTGGGTCTTTTGAAGCTCAGTGCAGGTGCGGCCCTGGCCGGCCTTGCACTCGCCGCGATACCGGCCGCCATAGTCAACGGCGGCGGGGGAGTGCTGTCCAGCACTTTTGGCGGCGTCCTGGTGATGGCTTTCTTCGGGATAAGCCTCCTGGTTGGCCATTTTGTCGGCCGGAACAATCCCTCGGGTGCCATCGGCGTCTTCGTAGTCACCTACTTCGTCAAAGTCGTGGGATTTGCCGTGGTGCTCTTTGTGCTCGGCGCTCCTGCCTGGCTCCACGGCCGCTGGTTCCTGATCGGCGCCGTTACCGCCGTCGTGTTTTGGCAGGCAGCGGAGATCTACGGGTTCAGCAAAGCCCGCCTCCATATTTATGACGAACCCAAACCCGTGAAAGACGGCAATGATGAGCAGCCGTAATTCGAAGCGAAAAAACATGCGGGAAATCCCCAAATCCACCACCGGTTCCGCGGGTGTATCTTCCGACGGTGGGGACGGCGGATACAACGCCGGCATCGCCGTCTTCAGCTACATAATTGGCGGAATCATCGTCTGGAGTTTGATAGGGTGGGGTCTGGATTATCTGTGGGGAACCCGCTGGATTGTGCTCGCAGGCGCTCTGCTTGGAGCTGCGGGAGGGTTCTATCTTTCTCATATGCACGGCCTCACCAGTAACAGAACGTCAACTGGTGAAGACACTGCAGCCAGCGGCCCGTCCAAGGACGAGGAACAGTAATGCCTAACAATTTCACAAGGGGAAGGGCGGACATGAAGATCGCCGGACCCTCACCAACGCCCAATGATGGACACTGCAGAGAGGAAACGCGTTGATCGCGCTTGCGCTCCCGGCCCAAGATTCAGGAGAGTTCAACCCTCCTGGAATTGAAGAAATGCACCTGCCGGCAATCCTGCCGTGGGGTGCGGCAGACGGATTCTCCAAGCAGATGCTGCTGGTAATCCTGTCGGTCGTCATTATCGCTACATTCTTTCTGCTAGCTGCGCGGAAGCAGCAGCTTGTTCCCGGCAAACTGCAGTTTGCAGGTGAGGCCGCCTACGGCTTCGTCCGCAACAGCATCGCCAAGGACATCATTGGCGGCAAGGACTTCATCAAGTACGTCCCGCTGTTGTTCAGCCTCTTCTTCTTCATCCTGGTGAACAACATCTACGGCGCCATCCCGCTGATCCAGCTTCCGAGCTTCTCGCACGTCGGCGGCGCCTATGTGCTCGCAGCCATCGTCTACCTGACCTGGATCGGCATCGGCGTCAAGAAGAACGGCCTCAAGTACTTCAAGCTGGCCACCGTTCCCTCGGGCGTGCCGGTCTACATCCTTCCGATCGTTATTCCGATCGAGATCATCTCCAACTTCCTGGTCCGCCCGGTCACGCACAGCCTCCGTCTGTTCGCCACCATGCTGGCCGGACACCTGATCGTGATGATTGCCGGATCCGGCATCGAGTACCTGGTCATGCAGGAGAACATCCTCCTCAAGGGCACCTCTGTACTGGTGCTCGTCGGCGCCATCGCCATGTACATGCTGGAAGCGCTGATCATGGCGCTGCAGGCTTACGTTTTCACGCTGCTGACTGCCATCTACATTGAAGGCGCACTGCACGCGGACAGCCACTAGGCACCCACAAACTTCCCCTTCGCGGGGATGAAGCAACCCAAACAACCTGCCACACGGGTGGCATCTTGAAAGGAAGAAAAATGGAAGGCTCCATCAACGGCTCCCTCAACCTCATCGGCTACGGCCTCTCCGCTATCGGCGGTGGTATCGGTGTGGGTCTCGTGTTCGCGGCTTACATCAATGGTGTGGCACGTCAGCCGGAAGCCCAGCGCGTCCTGCAGCCGATCGCATTCCTCGGCCTTGCGCTGACTGAAGCACTCGCCATCCTCGGCCTGGTCTTCGCTTTCGTTCTCTCCTAAGCGTTAGAACTTAGCGAACATCCAGAAACCGAGTAGATAAGGACGGGTGAAACATGAATCAGACGATCATCTCAGCCGCCACCGAAGGCACTAATCCGCTCGTTCCCAATCCCTGGGAAATGGGCGTAGTCCTGGCCGGCTTTGCTGTCCTCTTTTACATCGTGGTCAAGTTCGTTGTCCCGATGTTCGAGAAGACGTTCGCGGAGCGTGCCGAGGCTATTGAAGGTGGCATCGCCAAGGCTGAAAAGGCCCAGGCAGAGGCTTCTGCTGCACTCGAAGAGTACAAGCAGCAGCTCACCGACGCCCGTGCAGAAGCCAACCGCATCCGCGAGGAAGCCCGTGCCGAAGGCGCCCAGATCCTGGCGGACCTGAAGGAAAAGGCAGCTGCAGAGTCTGCCCGCATCACCGCACACGCGCACGCCCAGATCGAATCCGAGCGCCAGGCGGCCGTTGTGTCGCTTCGCTCCGAGGTCGGCACGCTGGCAACCACGCTGGCAAGCCGCATCGTCGGCGAGTCACTCAGCGATGATGCACGTGCAGCCCGTGTGGTTGACCGTTTCCTGGCAGATCTGGAGAACCAGAACGCAGGTGTAGCTAAGTAATGGCAGGTGTATCGAGCGAATCGCTGACCGCGGCGCTGGTGGCATTGGAAGCCAAGCTTCCCTTCGCTTCGCTGCAGTTGGCAAAGGAACTCTTCGGAATCCTTGAAACGGTGGACAGCTCGGCTGGCTTGCGCCGCGCCCTGACTGACCCGTCCCGCAGCGGTGACGAAAAGTCGGCACTGGTCAAGCAGCTCTTCAGTGGGAAAGTCTCCACTGATGCTGCGGACATCGCGAGCGGACTGGCCGGTTCACGCTGGGCGTCGGCTCGGGATATCGGCGATGCACTCGAGACTCTTGCCGCCTCGGTGGTAATTGCCGTTGCTGAGAACAAGTCGGCCGTCTCTGCCTCAGGAATCACCGGACTGGAAACGCTGGAGAACGATCTGTTCGCCTTCAACCAGACTGTTGGTTCCAGCCACGAGGTACAGCGTGCTCTGTCCGAGCCGCAGGCGAACCCGGCTGCCAAGATTGCCCTCGCCGAAAAGCTCGTTCCCCATGCAAGCGAGGAAGCGAAAGTCCTCATCGGACAGGCAGTTTCGCAGCCCCGTGGCCTCAAGGTGACCAAACTTGTGCGTCGTTTCGCAGAACTTGCAGCCAAGCGCCAGCAGCGCTGGATCGCAACGGTCAGCGTCACCCGTCCGCTGACGGAGACACAGACCAGCCGACTGCAGGCAGGGCTGAACGCCCTGTACGGGCGCGAGCTCAAGATCAACATGAACGTTGACCCGGCACTGATCGGTGGCATCCGGATCCAGGTTGGTGATGAAGTGCTTGACGCTTCTGTACTGAACCGCCTGGGCCAGCTCCAGCGTCAGCTTGCCGGCTAACCGGACAAGCACAACTTAACTGATAGAAACCCCGGTCATCGTGACAACGATGATCACGAAAACAGGAGAGCAGGGACTGCAGATGGCCGAATTGACCATCAACGCCGACGACGTCCGTATTGCGTTGAACGAGTTCGCGGCGTCCTACGAACCCGGAAACGCAGAGCGCGTAGAGGTCGGCCGTGTGACCACCGCAGGTGACGGCATCGCCCGTGTTGAGGGCCTTCCCTCGGTCATGGCGAACGAGTTGCTTCGTTTCGAAGACGGCACGCTGGGCCTGGCCCAGAACCTTGACGTCCGCGAAATCGGTGTCATTATCCTCGGTGACTTCACCGGGATCGAAGAGGGCCAGGAAGTCCACCGCACGGGACAGGTTCTGTCCGTGCCGGTTGGCGATGCCTTCCTCGGCCGCGTGGTTGACCCGCTGGGTCAGCCGATCGACGACCTCGGCGAAATCAAGGCTGAAACCACCCGTGCCCTGGAACTCCAGGCGCCCGGCGTGACCCAGCGCAAGTCGGTTCACGAGCCGATGCAGACCGGTCTGAAGGCTATCGACGCCATGATTCCGATCGGCCGCGGCCAGCGTCAGCTGATCATCGGCGACCGCCAGACCGGCAAGTCGGCAATTGCCATCGACACGATCATCAACCAGAAGGCCAACTGGGCTTCCGGGGACGTCACCAAGCAGGTGCGCTGCATCTACGTGGCCATCGGCCAGAAGGCGTCCACCATCGCGGCTGTTCGCCAGACCCTCGAGGACAACGGCGCACTGGAATACACCACCATCGTGGCTTCCCCCGCGTCCGACCCCGCAGGCTTCAAGTACCTGGCCCCTTACGCCGGTTCGGCCATCGGCCAGCACTGGATGTACGGCGGCAAGCACGTCCTCATCGTGTTTGATGACCTGTCCAAGCAGGCTGAGGCCTACCGTGCAGTGTCGCTGCTGCTCCGCCGCCCGCCGGGACGCGAAGCCTACCCGGGCGACGTCTTCTACTTGCACTCCCGCCTCCTGGAGCGTTGTGCCAAGCTCTCCGACGAGCTGGGCGCAGGCTCGATGACCGGCCTGCCGCTCATCGAGACCAAGGCAAACGACGTCTCCGCATACATCCCGACCAACGTGATCTCCATCACCGATGGCCAGATCTTCCTGCAGTCGGACCTCTTCAACGCCAACCAGCGTCCCGCCGTCGACGTGGGCGTCTCCGTTTCCCGCGTGGGTGGCGCAGCGCAGGTCAAGTCCATGAAGAAGGTCTCCGGTACCTTGAAGCTGGAACTGGCCCAGTACCGCGACATGCAGGCCTTCGCAATGTTCGCGTCGGACCTCGACGCCGCATCGCGCCAGCAGCTGACCCGTGGTGCACGCCTGATGGAACTGCTCAAGCAGGGCCAGTACTCGCCGTTCCCGGTCGAGAACCAGGTCGTCTCCATCTGGGCCGGTACCAACGGCTACCTGGACGACGTTCCGGTTGAGGACATCAACCGCTTCGAGACCGAGTTCCTGGAGCACCTGAAGCACAAGTCCTCCATCCTGACGACGCTGGCTCAGACCAACGTCATGGACGATGACACCGCAGAAGCACTGAAGACCTCGATCGTGGCCTTCAAGAAGGGCTTCTTCGGCGAGGGCGACAACCTCCTGGTTGGTGCGGGGCACGAGGAATACGCCCCCATCGACGAGGCGCAGGTCGACCAGGAAAAAATCGTCAAGCAGAAGCGCTAGTTTCGCTGGCAGGGACTGCCGGGACCCCCACGGGTTCCGGCAGTCCCGGCCACCGGGATCTTAGGAAAGGATAAGTATGGGAGCCCAGATTCGGGTCTACCGCCAGAAGATCAGCTCGACGACGTCGATGCGCAAGATCTTCAAGGCGATGGAACTGATCGCTACCTCGCGCATCGGCAAGGCCCGCGCACGCGTAGCGGCTTCACTGCCTTACGCAAACGCGATCACGCGTGCCGTTTCTGCTGTCGCAAGCCAGAGTGAAATCGACCACCCGCTGGTCACCGAGCCCGAGCAGATCCGCCGTGCCGCCGTCCTGGTCATCACCTCGGACCGTGGCCTCGCAGGTTCCTACTCGGCAAGTGTGCTCAAGCAGGCGGAAGGCCTCACCGAGCTGCTCCGTGAGGAAGGCAAAGAAGTCAAGACGTACGTTGTCGGCCGCAAGGCCCAGGCGTACTTCGACTTCCGCAACCGTCCCTACGCACGGGTATGGACCGGCAACACGGATTCACCGGAGTTTGCGACTGCGCAGGAAATCGGCGCAGCGCTGCTGGAAGATTTTGCCACTGCGTACGAAGAGGATGGCGTGGACGAAATCCACGTCGTCTACACCCGCTTCAAGTCCATGGTGACGCAGGAACCGACGGTCATCCGCCTGCTTCCCCTCGAGGTTGTCGAAGAGCAGGCTGCGTCCGAGTCGGACCTCCTGCCGCTCTACGAATTCGAGCCGGAAACGGAGCAGGTTCTCGACGCTCTGCTGCCGCGCTACATCGAATCACGTATCTTCGCCGCGATGTTGCAGGCAGCAGCTTCCGAGCTCGCAGCCCGCCAGCGGGCGATGAAGTCTGCCGGCGACAACGCCACGGACCTCATCAAGAAGTACACGCGTCTGCGCAACACTGCCCGCCAGGCTGAAATTACGCAGGAGCTTTCCGAAATCGTGGCCGGTGCCGACGCCTTGAACGCGTCCTAGCCACCACGGTTACGGATCCAGCTGTACCTGCACCAAAAGATAAACTTAACCCCCACGCCATCTACTGAGTGAAGTGAGAGAGATGACTGCCACCGCTACCGAACACGTAGCCGCAACGTCCGGTGCTACCGGCCGTATTGCACGTGTTATTGGCCCGGTTGTCGACGTCGAATTCCCGGCTGACGCAATCCCCTCGATTTACAACGCACTCACCACGGAGATTACTCTCAACGGTGAGACCAAGACCATCACGTTCGAGGTAGCCCTGCACCTGGGCGACAACCTCATCCGCGCCATCTCCCTGCAGGCCACCGACGGACTTGTCCGCGGTACCAGCGTCGTAGACACCGGCTCGCCCATCACCGTACCCGTCGGGGACGGCGTCAAGGGCCACATCTTCAACGTCCTCGGCAAGCCGCTTGACGTTGACGAGTCCGAGATCCAGGCTTCGGACCACTGGGCCATCCACCGCAAGGCCCCGGCCTTCGCGACCCTCGAAGGCTCCACCGAGATGCTGGAAACCGGCATCAAGGTGATCGACCTCCTCACCCCGTACATCAAGGGTGGAAAGATCGGCCTGTTCGGCGGCGCCGGCGTGGGCAAGACCGTGCTGATCCAGGAAATGATCACCCGTGTTGCCCGCAACTTCGGCGGCACCTCGGTGTTCGCCGGCGTTGGCGAGCGTACCCGTGAAGGTAACGACCTCTGGGTTGAAATGGAAGAGGCAGGCGTCCTCAAGGACACCGCCCTTGTCTTCGGCCAGATGGATGAGCCGCCGGGAACGCGTCTGCGCGTAGCACTGTCCGCACTGACCATGGCGGAGTACTTCCGCGATGTGCAGAACCAGGACGTGCTGCTCTTCATCGACAACATCTTCCGCTTCACGCAGGCAGGTTCCGAGGTTTCCACCCTTCTCGGCCGCATGCCGTCCGCCGTGGGTTACCAGCCGAACCTTGCAGACGAGATGGGTCTCCTCCAGGAGCGCATTACGTCCACCAAGGGCCACTCCATCACCTCGATGCAGGCCATCTACGTTCCCGCAGATGACTACACCGACCCGGCACCGGCCACTACCTTCGCCCACCTCGACGCAACCACGGAACTTTCCCGTGAAATCGCTTCGCGTGGCCTGTACCCGGCTGTGGATCCGCTGACGTCGACTTCCCGAATCCTGGACCCCCAGTACATCGGCAAGGACCACTACAACACGGCTGTCCGTGTGAAGCAGATCCTGCAGAAGAACAAGGAACTCCAGGACATCATCGCCATCCTCGGCGTTGACGAACTGTCTGAAGAGGACAAGATCGTCGTGTCGCGTGCACGCCGCATCCAGCAGTTCCTCTCCCAGAACACCTACACCGCCAAGCAGTTCACCGGCGTCGAAGGCTCCACCGTTTCCATCAAGGACACGGTTGAAGGCTTCACCGCCATCTGCGACGGCGAGCTTGACCACGTGGCAGAGCAGGCGTTCTTCAACGTCGGCGGCCTGGATGACGTTGAGCGCCAGTGGGCCAAGATCCAGGAACAGACCAAGTAATATGGCTGAGCTTGAGGTTGAGATTGTCGCAGCGGATCACTTCGTGTGGTCCGGAGCGGCCAAGATGGTCAAGGCCCGCACCAGCGATGGTGAAATCGGAATCCTGCCCGGCCACTCGCCCCTGCTGGCGATTCTGGCCGAAGGTGAGCTGGCCATTGAGCCGGTTTCCGGTGAGCGCATTGCTGTAGTTGTCGACGGCGGATTCTTCTCCGTCGACAACAACAGGGTGGTCATTGTTGCTGACAACGCCCAAATGGGTGAAGCGGCTACCGCGGGGATCCGCTAGCACTACCTTGATGAACGATCCCGGTTTTCCGTTCATCGCATTGGCAACTGTCTTTGCGTTGCTGATTTTTGCACTGTGCCTGTCCGGGGTACGCCGCTTTAACCTGCGGCGTGCCCTGGGCACAGTGGACGCCTCCATTTGCACGGCCGGAAAAGGCTGGCAGATGGGGGTTTGTCGTTATCAGGACAACGACCTTGAGTGGTTCAAGCTGCTCTCGCTCAGTGTCCGCCCCAAATACACGTTCCGGCGCAGTTCGCTGGAACTGGTGGGGCGCCGCCAGCCCACGGAAGCGGAACTCGTGAAGGTCCAGCCTGACTCCGTCATTGTGGAACTTCACTACGAGGGCCAGGAAGTCCTGCTGGCCATGAAGTTCGATGCCTACACCGGACTGTCGTCGTGGCTGGAAGCCGGGCCGGTCATCGGTGTGGGCACCTGGCGCTAACGCCGGTGGATTTCCTCGCTGATGTCCATCTCACCGATGGACCCGTAATGTGGTTTGCCTGGGCCGCCGGTGCTGTTGGCTTCGGCTGGCTGCTGTGGGCCCGCGGACGCCGCTGGCTCGTGACTGCTGCCGGTGCACTGCTGCTCGCCGCAGGCGTTGTGGCCGCCGTGCACTGGCTGCTGATATACGCCTTTTCCGCCCTGCCTGAGAGCCTCCCGCGCGAAGTGCTTGCGTGGTTTGTGGCAGTGGTGTTCGCTCTCTTCCTGTATCTGCTGCGGCTGTGGAAACTCCGGCAGCCTTCTTCTCCGGCTGGTTCTCCTCCTGCGGGCCCTCGTCCTGCGGGCCCTCGTCCGGCGGGCCCTCGTCCGGCGGGACGGTCCGTGTGGCGGGGGAGGACGGCCGCAACGGCTGCCATGCTGGGAGTCTTCCTGCTTGCCGCAGTCCAGATCAACGCCTACTTCGGCCTCAACCATACGGTCAGCGACGTCATGGGCACGGCCGTGGCCAGGATCCAGCCCCTCGAAGCCGGACTGCAGCGCCAGCCTGCAGCCGCCGCCCCCACCGCCCTCACCTCCTGGCGCGCGCCGGAGGGGCTGCCCTCGGCCGGTGTCCTGAGGAAGGCAATCATCCCCGGCACCGCCTCGGGTTTCAGCAGCCGCGATGCCTACATCTACCTGCCTCCCGCGTACCAGGCCACACCCCGCCCCGCGCTGCCGGTCCTTGTCCTCTTTTCCGGTCAGCCCGGCAGTCCCTCTGACTGGCTCACCGGAGGCGCCCTGCGCAGCCGGATGGACCGTTTCGCCCAGGATCACGACGGCGTCGCTCCGGTTGTCGTGGTGGTGGATCCGAACGGCACCGCCTCGGCCAATACGCTCTGCATGGACAGCCGCCTTGCCAAGGCCGATACATTCCTTGCCGTAGATGTCCCGCGTTGGATCGAGCAGACACTTGACGTTGACCCGAACCACCGGCACTGGGCAGCGGGGGGATTCTCCTTCGGGGCCACCTGCGCCCTGCAGATGGGCACCCGCCATCCTGACGTCTACACGTCGGTCCTGGCCTTCTCGAGCGAGCGGGAGCCGGCGCTGGCAAAGGAACGGCAGAAGACGATTGACGCAGCATTCGGCGGCGACGTGGAAGCTTTTGATCGACAGACCCCTTTGACCATCATGCGGGGTAGGCGGTTCGAGGGGCACTCCGTATACTTCGGTGCCGGTTCGAAGGACCCGGAATTCCTTGCCTACATGGACGAACTGTCCGCAGCGGCGCGCCAGGCAGGCTTTTCTGTGCAGGCGCAGCCGGTAGCCAACACCGGACACTCCTGGGAGGCCGCTTCCAGGGGCCTCCCCGCAGCGCTGGACTTTGTGGCCGAGCGCTGGGGAATACAGCCGTGACCAACCAGCGGGAGACCCTCCGCGACATCGGCAGGAACGCGCCCGGGGCCGACGGCAGCGTCACCTGGGCTGTCGTGATGCTGCGGGCCCTGCGCCGCCTTCGGGAACATTTCACGGCAGTGCCGTTTACCCTCGTTGTCCTTGGCTTGTTCCTTGGCACGGGCGCGGCCACCAACAGTTTCCTGTCCGGGCCGCCGGAAGCCCTCCTGGACGTCGCATCAGTACATGTGGCCGCGCTGAAGGACGGGCGCTGGTGGTCCATGTTCACCTCTCTCTTCTTCGCCACGAATCCCGCTGCGTATCTCACCGCCGCCCTCATGATCCTGCTGTTGCTCGGACTTGCCGAGCGCAGGCTGGGCACGCTGCGGACGGCTGCGTTCTTCTTCGGCGGCCAGTTCGCGGCCGTCTCGCTGTTCCTGCTGTTCACCCAGCTCGCCCGCTACGCCGGGGACGGCTGGATGGGCCTGATGGTGGACGCCGGGCTTATCGGGCCGTATGCCGCCGTCCTGGCCGCCGTGCTGGGGGCAAGCGGACTCGTGCCCACCCTGTGGCAGCGGCGCCTTCGCACGGGAATCATGTCGGCGTCGCTGCTCCTCGTCCTGTACGTAGGGCATCCGGAGACGGTAGTCGGGTTCCTCGGCGCTTTGGCCGGGCTTGCCGCCGGGTGGTGGATCCAGAGCGACCACGGGACCCTCCACCGGCACCGTTCCACCGGTCGCGAGACGAGGAACCTCCTGGCCCTGATCGTGGGGATCTTCGCTGTCGGGCCCATCCTGACGGCCGCTGTCCGGAGCCCCACGGGTCCGCTGGCGCTGCTGCGGGACGTGGTGCTGAACCCGCTGCCAACCCTCAGCCAGCTGGAGCAGAACTGCGGCGGCACCGTTGACGTGAACTGCCTGGAACTCGGACGTTCGGGATTCGCCGGTCCACTGGGCCTTGCCCAGGCTGTGGTGCCCGTGCTGCTCCTGCTGATCTGCGCGGACGGGCTGAGGCGCGGGCGCCGGCTTGCCTGGCGGATCACCATCGGGGTCCAGCTGGCGGTCACGGCGCTGTCAGCCGTCTACCTCACGCTGTTTGCCCGGATTCCGCACTATCCGCCGCGGCCCCACACCGCTGTTATGGGCTCGGGATTTGTCCACGTGCTCCCGCTCGTGGCAGTTCCGCTGCTGCTCGTTGTCCTGCTGTGGATCAACCGGCGGCAGTTCCGTGTGGAGGCACCGGCAGGAGCACGGCGCACCCTGACCCGGGTCCTTGCCGGCACCTGGGCTGCACTTGCCGGGACCTACACCATTGCCTGGCTGGGGGCCGGCGGAATGGAGCGCGACGGCGGGCTGTCCGGGCTCGTGTCCGAACTGGCCCGCCAATACCTCCCGGTGCCCATCCCCAGCCTGTATTCCAGGGTCTTCCGGGACCGGCAAACGGTAGAGGCGTTCCTGTTCGCCTACTCCGGGATCCTCTTCTGGGCTGTCGCACTGGCGGGTGTGTGGGTGGTGTTGCTCGGGCATCACCACGGTGCCGGCGCAGGCGCTGAGGCGAGGGAGGTGGCCCGCCGGCTGGTGCGCCGGGGCGGAGATTCGCTGTCCTGGATGACGCTGTGGGAACCGAACAAGTACTGGTTCACTCCTGCCGCTGACGCCGGTGTTGCCTACCAGCAGCATGGCAGTGTGGCCCTGACACTGGGTGGCCCGTTCGGTGACCCCGCATTGCGGGAGGAAGCCGCCACCGGATTCATCCGGTACTGCGCTGAGCACGCGCTGGTGCCCTGTTTTTATTCCTGCACCGACGGGCTGTGGCCGTTGCTCCGCACCCGCGGCTTCAGCAGGGTAGCCGTGGCCCAGGAGACCCGGCTGGCGGTCAGGGAGCTCGAATTCAAAGGCAAGGAATGGCAGAACGTCCGCACCGCTTTGAACCGCGCGCGCAAGACCGGGGTCGAAGCCCTCTGGGGACGGTATAGCGGGTTCCCGGCGGCGTTGCGTGCCCAGCTCCTTGAGGTCTCCGAGGAATGGGCAGCGCAGAAAAGCGTTCCGGAAATGGGTTTTACGCTCGGCGGCATGGATGAACTGATGGACGACGACGTGCTGTGCTGCGTCGCGGTTGACGCCGACGGCCTGGTGCACGGCGTCACGAGCTGGCTGCCGGTCTACGAGGAAGGCCGCGTGGTCAGCTGGACCCTTGATTTCATGCGACGGCGCGATGATGGATTCCCCGGGGTCATGGAGTTCCTGATCGCGTCAGCGGTGCTGGAGTTGAGGAATTCGGTGGAAGTCATTTCCCTGTCCGGCTCACCGTTGGCCAAAGAGCCTCCCGAAACGGCAACGGCCGGCGCGCCGCGGGAGCAGGGGACAGGGCAGGAGCCCGAGGCCCTCACGGCGATCCTTGATGTGGTGGGGCGGGCACTGGAGCCGGTATACGGGTTCCGCTCCCTGGCCACCTTCAAATCCCGGTTCAAACCTGATTACCGCACGCTGTACCTCTATTACCAGG
Organism: Arthrobacter oryzae; assembly: GCF_030718995.1. Taxonomy (NCBI): domain Bacteria; kingdom Bacillati; phylum Actinomycetota; class Actinomycetes; order Micrococcales; family Micrococcaceae; genus Arthrobacter; species Arthrobacter oryzae. The sequence goes on along the minus strand of NZ_CP132204.1, from coordinate 4,592,307 downwards.
ACCCCCTGCAGCTGCCTGCCATAGGCCGGGCCCTGAGCCGCGCCTACCTTCCCGGGCTTTCCGTCCGCCAGAGCGCCCGGCTGCTCAGGACGCTGGTCCGCTAATTACGTAACGCGGGCGGTGCATTATCCGCACTATGTTTTCAGATTCCTAAAACATTTATGACAGGGAACAATGCGTTGCGCGTGAATGGATATCACGCAAAAAAATGATCCCCGGCACTAATGCCGAGGATCATTGATTCGCAGGATGCCGCCCGTGGGCGGCGCGCCGACGAGGGACTAGACCAGAGTTACACCGGTGGCCTGGGGGCCCTTGGCGCCCTGGCCGATCTCGAACTGAACGCGCTGGTTCTCGTCGAGGGTCTTGAACCCGCCGGTCTGGATCTCCGAGTAGTGAACGAAGACATCACCATCGGAGTCATCCGGGGTAATGAAGCCGAAGCCCTTTTCAGCGTTGAACCACTTGACGGTTCCCTGTGCCATGTATATCTCCTCATTGTGGAACTTGCTTAAGCGCGGCACACTTCGTGCCGTACTTGGTCACTCCGCGAGAAGAATCCTGGCTTGCCGCCCGGTGGAACCGGACACTAGCTGACGAAGCTTCGCGCTCGCAACATGTCTTGCGAGCATGAAAAACACCTACACAAAGACTTAGATAAGAATTTCATGTGGGGTCCGTCTGGTCAACGGGTAAAAGGGGGAATTCGATAAATTTTGCGTAAAGCCCATGTGAACCGCTTCGTGATGACATCAGCCCGGCAGAATGCCCGGCGGCCCATTAGAAGAGGCGCGATTCGCTGTCGTCAACGCCGCGCATGGCGTCGTAGTCCAGGGTGACGCAGTCGATGCCCCGGTCGTTGGCCAGGACCTTGGCCTGCGGCTTGATCTGCTGGGCGGCGAAGATGCCGCGGACCGGCGCCAGCAGTGGGTCCCGGTTGAGCAGTTCCAGATACCGGGTCAGCTGTTCGACGCCGTCAATATCACCGCGTCGTTTGAGCTCGATGGCGACCGTGGCGCCGTCCGCATCCCTGGCCAGGATGTCCACCGGGCCGATGGCGGTGAAGTACTCGCGCCGGATCAGTGAGAACCCGGTGCCGAGCCGTTCGATCTGATCGGCCAGCAGCCGCTGCAGGTCCGCTTCCACCCCGTCCTTGATGAGGCCGGGGTCCAGGCCCAGTTCATGGGAGGTGTCGTGCAGCTGCTCGTGGATGTTGATGATGAGCCGGTCGTCGGTCTTGGCGGACTGGACGGTCCACTGCTCGGTGACACCGAGTTCAAGGTCCACTTCGTCGGGGGTGGAGACCCTCAGGCTGGCCGGAGGACTCATCCAGTTCAGCGGCTTGTACGAGCCGCCGTCAGAGTGCACCAGGACGGAGCCGTCCGCCTTCACCAGCAGGAGCCGGGTGGCAAGGGGGAGATGGGCCTTGAGCCGGCCAACATAATCAACAGAACAACGGGCTATGACTAAACGCACCCGGTCAACACTACCGTCTGCGCCCCGGGGAGGGACAGCGCGGGGGTCGGAGCCTGGGGCAGAATGGAGGCATGCCCCGTTCCAACCGCCCCCGCCGTGCCGCCTCCGGAAGACTGGGACAGGCCAGCCGCAAGCACGCCACCGGTCCCGTGCCGGAGCTGGACCTCGAGCGCGCCCGGTCCGGGATCGCTCGGCGGGAAAGCGCCCCTGACGGCGAGTGGATGGTCCGCACCATGACGGCCAAGCGGGCTGAAAAGGCCTATATCTGCCCGGGTTGCTCAACAGCGGTCCTCCCAGGTGTGGAGCACCTGGTGGTCTGGGCGGAGGACCACCTGTTCGGCGCGGCCGCGGGCCTATCGGAGCGGCGCCACTGGCACTCCAACTGCTGGGCGTCACGCACGTACCGCTATCGCTAAGCTGTTAGTCATGACTTTTGACCCGGCGTCGTTCGTTTTCAGCCAGCCTTCCGAAACAACCGCCATCCGGGCGTCGACAGTCCTTCCGGCGCGCCGGGAGAATGTGGAGTTGCAGACGGAGGACGGCCACGTCCTCGTCGGCGAGCTCGCCCTGCCGGAGTCGGGCGACGTTGCCGCCACGCTGATTACGCTCCATCCGCTGCCGACGCACGGCGGCTTCATGGATTCGCACGTGTACCGCAAGGCCTCGTACCGGTTGCCCGCCCTGGCCGGCGTGGCCGTCCTCAGGTTCAACACCCGGGGGACCAGTTCCCCCCGCGGCACGAGCGGAGGCCGCTTCGAAGAGGGAATCGGCGAACGGCTCGACGTTGAAGCTGCCGTCCGTTTTGCATCGTCCCGGAACCTGCCCAACCGCTGGCTGGTGGGCTGGTCGTTTGGCACGGAACTGGCACTGATGTACGGGGCGGCGGAGCCGGTGGCCTCACAGGTGGAAGGAGCCGTCCTGCTGTCGCCGCCGCTGCACCGTGCAACGGATGAACACCTCAAGGCGTGGGCAGCCGCGGGCAAGCCCCTGAAAGTACTGGTTCCCGAACATGATGATTACCTCCGGCCGGCTGCCGCCGCGGAGCGCTTCAGCCTGGTTCCGCAGGCTGAGGTTGTGGGGGTCGACGGCGCCAAGCACCTATGGGTGGGCGAGAAATATGCCGCCCGCGTACTGAACGAAATCGTCGACGAAGTCACGGAACGTGGCGCGGGTCCCGAGGGCCTGCCGCAGGAATGGAACGGGCCCGTAGCGTCGGCCGCCCCCTAGGCGCATCGGCCCGGCGGGTGTTGTGCCGGAGGCTGCAGCGTCCGCCAGCTAGTGCTTGTCCTGGCGGACGATGAAGATTTCCTTGACCAGCAGCATGACCGCCGCAGCGGTGGGAATCGCTATGAGGGCGCCAAGGACGCCCAGGAGGCTGCCGCCGGCGATCACGGAGATCACGGCCACGGCGCCGGGCACAGCCACCGCCTTCTGCATGATGCGGGGCGAGATGAAGTAGGCCTCGAACTGCAGGTAGGCGAAGTAGCAGATGGCGTAGACAACGGCGGTCTGCCAGCCGGCGGTCAGGGAGATCAGTGTCACGAGGACGCCTGCGATCATTCCGCCGACCAGGGGGATGAACGCCAGCAGGGCCACCACGAACGCCAGCAGGACGGCAAAGGGGACGCCGGCGATTGACATCACGATGAACGCGAAGGTCGCATTCAGCAGCGCCACGCAGGCCTGGCCGATGACATAGTTGCCGACGGAGCCGGTGATCTCCTCCGACAGTGCTTCCACCCGCTGCCGCCGGGAGCGCGGAGCCAGCCTGTAGCCCCACTTTTTCATGGCGGGAAGGGCCGCCAGGAAGTACAGGCTGAGCACGAGGACAATGAGCGTTCCGAAAAGGCCGTTGGCCACCGTGGAGCCGAAGCCGACCACCCCGCCGAAGATGCCGCCCATGGCGTCCGGATCGTTAACGAATTTTTCCAGCTCCTGCGTAATGCGCTCCCGAACGCCGAACTGGTCGTCCACGTTGCGGAAGAACTCCGAATTGATGAAGTCCGTGATCCACCGGGGCGCCTCCTCAACAATCTGGGTCACCTGCTGGACGATCGTGGGGATCAAGGTGGCAAAGAAGCCGGCGACGGCGGAGACCAGGACTGTCACTGACACCAGGATGCCGACGGGACGCGGCAGTTTGCGTCCCTCCAGCCAGCGCACCACCGGGTCCAGGCCCAGGGCGATGAAGAGCGCAGTCACAATCCAGAGCAGGAGCTGCGTGGTGTTGGACCCGATCCAGTAGACGAGCAAAGCCAGGCCGACGCCCACGGTGCCCATGAAGCCCATATATAGGGGATGCTGGGATGACATGCGGGGGCCGGGATGTCCGAAGCGGGTGCTGGTCTCCGTAACAGGCGTGGTGGAATCCTCGGCGGACTCCGGCGGCATTTCGAAACGGAGCCTGGGCTGCGCGCCGGGAAGGGGTGTCTGCAGCCTGCGCACCACCGCAGCGGCCAGGCCGGGCAGGAACGGTTTGCGCGGGTGCTGCGCACCCGCCGTCGCGCTTTCCCGGGCGCCGGATCCAGGCATTGTTTCCTGTTCCGGGGTGGACGAATCCGTGTGTTCAGTCACTGCGTTTTGGGGCCCTTTACCGTCCGTGGCGCCGCTGCTGCGGGGCCGTGTGATGATCATCGCAAACACTATCAGCAGGCCTGTCAGCGCCCTGTTTTCCCGGGGCCCCCGCCGCTTGCCCTAGGCTGTGAACCGAGCCCCGATCTGACTCCTTGGTAACAAAACGGTTACTATTGAAGGTAAACCCCCGCTGATGATAGGTATCCCTTTGCGTTTCAAGACTGCAGTTGCACTAGTGCTGCTCGGCCTCCTGACACTGCTGGCCGGCGTAGGACAGAAGACCATCTGGGCCCCGGCCGAGACCGTAACCGCCACGGCGCCCGCCGACGGCACCGCCGCTCCGCTGACCGTTATCGACCAGAAATTGCGGACCCTTCACGGGGGTACGGTCAAGATCAACGTCAAGGGCGAAGGCAGCTTCATGCTGGCGGCAGGCCGTCCCGATGACGTTGACGCCTGGGTTGGCAAGACAGCCCACAACACCGTCACCGGAGTATCCGAAGACAACAAGGCGCTTCAGCTGAACCATACTGACGGCGAAGCGGCCGCCCCGTCGCCCGCCGGCTCCGATCTGTGGGTCACCACCGAGAACGCCAGCGGCGAACTGAACTACACCTGGAGTGCTCCGGCAGACGGCGAGTGGTCGCTGCTGCTGGCCTCCGACGGCACCAAGCCGGCGCCGTCGTCCATCTCCATGACGTTCCCCAATGACACGTCCACGCCGTGGGCTGTGCCGTTGATGGTCCTTGGCGGCCTCCTGATGCTGGCCGGTCTGGCCCTGCTGGTGTTCAAGCCAAAGGGCGGCAAGCCTGCCGGAGACGGCGGGGACGAAACCGGCGAATCCATGAAGGACAAGCTTGTCCGCCGTGCCCGCGCAGCACGTCCGGCCGGTAAGCCGGTACCCGCTGGTCCCGCGCCTGTTGGAAAGCCCGTCGACAAGCAGCCCGGCACCGCCAATTCAAACGCCGCCTTCGCCCCCCGCCGGGCCGGCGTGGCGATGGTTGCGCTTGCCGCCACCATCGTGGCAGGAACCGGCGTGGCAGCCCAGGCAACCACGACGCCTGCCCCGTCGCCGTCCACCAGCGAAACTGCCGCGGCCGACACCGCCGCGGACTCGCCGGTGCTCCTCGATGCCCAGTTCCGCCGCATCCTGGAACAGGTCTCCAGCACCGTGGACGCGGGCGACGCCGCCAAGGACGCTGCGAAGCTTAAGTCACGCGTGGACCGCACCGAACTCGAGGTCCGCACACAGAACTACAAGATCCGCTCGCAGGTGGGCGCCTACGAGGCGCGCATGCCTGTCCGCGCCACCAAACTGCTGACAACGGTCGTGACCAGCAAGCGCGCGTGGCCCCGCTCGGTGCTTGCCGTCACCCAGGGTGAAGGCAATGTGGTGCCCCAGCTCCTGACCCTCGTGCAGAAGTCCCCGCGCGAGAACTACAAGCTCGTCGAAACCACCCCGCTGCAGCCGGGCACCACCTTCCCGGCCATCGGACGCACCGGCACCGAGACCCTGGCCGCCGACGACAAGTCGGGTCTGCTCTACAGCGGTGCCGAAGCCCTTGCCGGGCTGGGGGACCGCCTGACCAAGTCCGACTCGACGTTCAAGGACAAACTGGTGGAGGGCCAGTCCTCGCCGTACATCGCGGACACCCTGGCGTACCAGGCAGACGTGGCCAAGACCGGCGTCAACGGCAACTTCAGCTTCACGCATAAAGTAGTCCCCGAAGAGACCGTGGTGTTCCGCACCGCCGACGGCGGCGCCCTGGTACTCGGCCGCCTGAACTTCGCCTTCGACGGAACGCCCAAGGCCGAAGGTGACAAGCTGGCCATCGGAGACGACGCTGCGGTGCTGGCCGGCGGCAAGGAAACGAGCTCCGGCATGGTGCTCAACTTTGCCGAGTCCATGGCGGTGTACATCCCGCCGACCGGATCCAAGGACCCGATGAAGCTTGTGGCCGCCACCCGCGGGCTGGTCGGAGCCAGCTTCAAGTAGCCCGCACCGGGTATGACCGGCAGCGGCCGGAGTGGCTAGAGTGGAGGCTATGAGTTCGCCAGCCTCCCGACCAGTCCCTCCAGCCGCTGCCAGCCAGCTCAACCTGCGCGGCGCCGTCGACCTTTCCAGCCTCAAGCAGCGCCCCGCACCGCCGGCCGGCCAGTCACCCGCCGCGGGTCCCGGACAGCCTGCTCCGGGCCAGCCGGGCGGCGGTGCGACGGCAGGACCTGCCCAGGGAGTGTCTCCGGATACCGGCGGACAGCCCCTTCGGGTGGACGTTACTGAGGCGAACTTCCAACAGCTTGTTGAACTGTCCGCACAGGTTCCGGTCGTCTTCGGGCTGTGGGCAAGCTATTCGCCGGCCTCCGGTGAACTGCTCAACGTCCTTGAAGGCATTATCAACAGCTACGGCGGACGCCTTGTCCTGGGGGCCGCCGACATCGACGCCTTCCCGCAGCTTGCCCAGGCTTTCCAGGTCCAGGCCGTCCCCACCGCAGTGGCCGTGGTGAAGGGGCAGCCGGTGCCACTGTTCCAGGGTGGAGCCGACGAACAGCAGGTGCGCAACCTGCTGGATGAGCTGCTCAAGGTGGCTGCTGCGAACGGCGTCACCGGCAGCCTGGGCGGTGCCGGCGCAACCGCTGCCGAGCCCGAACCGGCCCCGCTGCCGCCGCTGCACCAGGCCGCCTACGATGCCATTGAAGCCGGCGACTTCGCCGCCGCGGCCGCAGCCTACCGGCAGGCACTGCTGGAAATGCCGGCGGATGCCGAGGCCAAGGCCGGACTCGCCCAGGTGGAGCTGATGGATCGCCTGCAATCCCTGACCGGTCCGGACGGCGACGCGCTGCGCCAGCTCGCTGCCGACCAGCCGGACAACCTTGAAGCCCAGCTGGGCGTGGCGGACCTGGACATCGCGGGCGGCCACATCGAGGACGCCCTGGGCCGGATCGTCAGCTTCATCGGCCGGAATTTCGGCCCGGAGCGCGAGACCGCCCGGGTACGCCTCCTTGAACTCTTCGAAGTGGTGGGCCCGTCCGACGAACGCGTCGCCAAGGCGCGGCAGGGGCTGGCACGGGTGCTGTTTTAATGCACTCGGCGCTCTTTTCGCCGCTGGAGCTGCGCTCCCTCACGCTCCGCCACCGCGGCTGGGTTTCGCCCATGTGCCAGTACAGCTGCGGCCCCGAGACCGGCGAAGGCGTGCCGCACGACTGGCACCTCATGCACCTGGGTTCCTTCGCCGCCGGGGGAGCGGCACTGATCCTCACCGAGGCGGCGGCGGTGAACGCGGCGGGCCGCATCAGCCCGCGTGACGCCGGCATTTACAACGACCAGCAGGCCGCGGCGTGGGAGCGGATTACGGCGTTCGTGCACCGTTACGGCGCCGCTGACGCCAAGATCGGCACCCAGTTGGCGCACGCCGGCCGGAAGGCCTCAACGTACTGGCCCTTTTCCGGCGAACGCGGCTCGGTCCCGGCGTCCGACGGCGGCTGGCAGACCGTGGGGCCCGGCACCGGGGCGTTTGACGGCTATGCCGCCCCCGCTGCCATGACAGCGGCGGAGATAGACGGCGTCATTGCAGACTTCGCTGCGGCCGCTGTTCGGGCCGTTGACGCGGGGTTCGACACGATCGAGATTCATGGCGCGCACGGCTACCTCCTGCACCAGTTCCAGAGCCCGCTCATCAACGACCGCACCGATGCCTGGGGCGGCGACGAGTCCGGACGGAACCGGCTGACGCTGGCCGTGGTGGACGCCGTGCGGAACGTCATCCCGGATTCGATGCCGCTGCTGCTGCGGATCTCCGCCTCGGACTGGGCCGAAGGCGGGATCGACGCCGCCGCGTCGGTCCGGCTGGCCGGCGCTGCAGCCGAGCACGGAGTGGACCTGGTGGACGTGTCCAGCGGCGGGGCCGTCGCACATCAGCAGATCCCGGCCGGCCCCGGCTACCAGACAGGTTTCGCGGCCAGGATCCGACGCGAGGCAGGAGTCCGGACCGGCACCGTGGGGCTCCTGACCGCTGCCGGGCAGGCAGAACACGCCGTTGCTACCGGCCAGGCTGACGGGGTCTTCATTGCCCGCGCGGCTCTCCGGGACCCGCACTGGTGGCTGCGCGCCGCCTTCGAACTCGGACACGAGCTTCCGTGGGCCCCGCAATACGAACGGGCCGTTCCCCGCCACTCTTTCTAGGAGTATCCCTTTCGGTAGGAAAGTAACTCTTTCGGAGGACCCTCCCCGCACGGGGAGAAGGCTACGCTGGCACCATGACTGAACCGCAACCCGGCCTGCACCCGTCCGCCGGCTCCCGGGACCACCCGGTTCCGGCGCTGTCCATCCGCGGCCTCGCCAAACGTTTCGGCGGGAAGATCGCTGTGGACGGCATCAGCATGGACGTTCCGGCCGGGTCCTTCTACGGGATAGTGGGTCCCAACGGCGCAGGGAAGACCACCACGCTCTCCATGGCCACGGGCCTGCTCCGGCCGGACTTCGGCACTGCCCTGGTGCACGGCACCGACGTCTGGGCACGGCCGCTCGAAGCCAAGAAGCTCATGGGCATCCTCACCGACGGCGTGCGGCTGTTCGACCGCCTGACGGGGGAGCAGCTGGTGAGCTATGCGGGCCTGCTGCGGGGGATGGACAAGGATGTGGTGTCCACCAGGGTGGCGGAGCTCCTGGCCGCGCTTGATCTGAGCGCCGACGCCGGAACCCTGGTGGTGGATTATTCAGCAGGAATGACCAAGAAGATCGCGCTTGCCTCCGCCCTCATCCATGCACCAAGGTTGCTGGTGCTGGATGAACCTTTCGAGTCGGTGGACCCGGTCTCCGCGGCCAACATCCGCGACATCCTGGACCGCTACGTTGAATCCGGCGGAACAGTGATTGTTTCCAGCCACGTCATGGACCTCGTACAGCGGATGTGCGACCACGTGGCCGTGGTGGCGGCAGGCAGGCTCCTGGCGGCCGGCACGGTGGCGGACGTCCGGGCCGGCGCGTCCCTGGAGGACCGCTTTGTCCAACTGGTGGGCGGCCGGAGCCAGACGGAAGGCCTGGAATGGTTGCGCACCTTCTAAGGCTCAAGCTGACGCTCCTGCGCAACAGCCTCCGGCGCAGCCCCTGGCAGCTGCTGGGGCTGATCATCGGCGGACTGTACGCCGTCGGGATAGCCGGTTTCTTCGGCGCGGCGCTGGTGCTGCTCCGGACTGCAGACCTGGAATTCGCCCACACCGTGGTGGTACTGGGCGGTTCGGCAGCCCTGCTGGGCTGGGGCGTGGTCCCTGTGATCGCGTCCTCGGCTGACATGACCCTGGATCCGGCCCGCTTCACCACGGCAGCGGTACCGATGCCGCAGCTGCTGACCGGCCTCGCCCTCGGTGGCTTGATCGGGATTCCCGGCATCGCCACACTCCTCGTAGCCCTGGCAACGGTGGGCACCTGGAGCAGGGGAGTGCCGGCCGTGGGGGCTGCCGCGGCGGGAGCCGTCCTGGGTGTGCTGACGTGCATCGTCCTTTCCAAGGTGGTGACGACGGCGACTGCCGGCCTGGCATCCTCCCGGAGGTTCAAGGACGTCAGTGCGCTCGCCTTCATGGTGCCGCTCATGCTGATGGGGCCGATCGTGGCGTTCGTGGTCCAGGGGACGGCGGGCTCGGCCGGCTTCCTGGCCGACCTTGCCAGGGTGCTGGCGTGGACCCCGGCCGGTGCCGCCTGGTCGCTGGGCGGAGATACCGCGGGGGGCCACTACGGTCCCGCCGCGGTGAAGCTCGTGATCGCGCTGGCCACCCTTGCGGGTCTCGCCTGGTGCTGGAAGATCCTCCTGCAGCGTGCGCTGGTCACGCCGCCCTATGCAGGGGGCGGCAGGAAGCGCGGCGGCCGGATGGGTCTCTTCGCGGTGCTGCCGGCCACGCCTACAGGCGCCATTACGGCCCGCGCCCTCACGTACTGGATCAGGGATCCCCGGTACTCAGGGTCCCTCGTGGTCATTCCGTTGCTGCCCGTCCTGATGTTCTTCCAGGCGAGCCAGACCGGCGACTACGATGCACTGTCAATCATCGGCCCGCTGGCCGCCTTCCTGCTGGCCTGGTCCATTTCCGCGGATGTGTCCTACGACAACACCGCGTTCGCCCTCCACCTCGCCAGCGGTGTGCGCGGCGTGCATGACAGGCTGGGGCGGGCACTGGCGTGCCTGGCGTTCGCCCTTCCGATCGTGCTGGTCTTCAGCGTCGGCCCGTTCTTCTTCACCGGGCAGTGGGAATGGCTGCCGGCGCTGCTCGGTCTGTCTCTTGGCGTCCTGTTCACCGGGCTGGGACTGGCATCCGTCATTTCGGCACGGTATACCGTGGCGGTCCCGCTCCCCGGCGACAGCCCGTTCAAGAAGCCGCCGGGCAACGTGGCCCAGACCATGGCGGTCCAGTTCGGCGGGATGGGCGTGCTGTTGGTCCTGGTGCTGCCGGAGGCGGCCCTGGTCCTCACACAGTCCATCACCGGGAATGCGGCGGCCGGATGGATCAACCTGGTGCTGGGCCCGGTCCTGGGCGTTGCCTTGTTCGTGACAGGGGTCCGCCTCGGCGGGAAATGGCTTGACGCGCGCGGCCCCGAATTGCTGGCACAACTCTCAGTCAACCGCTAGGCCTTGTCAGGGGCATGATCTGGGACATGATGGGACGAAATACGCGGAAAGGCGGTAGGCCATGGAAGTGGTAATTCTTCCGGGGAGCAAACAGATCGGGTCCCTGGCGGCAGACGCCGTCGAGGCCCTGCTGCGCCGAAAACCCGATGCGGTTCTCGGCCTTGCCACAGGATCCTCGCCGCTGCCGGTCTACGGCGAACTGGCCCGCCGGCAGGAGGAGGGCCGCCTCGACTTCAGCCGGGTCCGCGGGTTTACCCTGGACGAATATGTCGGACTGGAGCCGGGACATCCCCAGTGCTACCGCGAGGTCATCCGCCGGGAGTTCACGGACCGCGTGAATATTGCACCCGGGAACGTGTACAGTCCCGACGGCTCGGCGGCGGACATCCCCGCGGCCTGTCGGGCCTACGAGGACGCCATCAAGGACGCCGGAGGAGTTGACCTCCAACTTCTGGGAGTCGGCACGGACGGCCACATCGCATTCAACGAGCCCGGCTCGTCGCTCGCGTCGCGGACGCGGATCAAGAGCCTCATCGAGCAGACACGCCGGGACAACGCCCGGTTCTTCAACAGCATCCATGATGTTCCCCACCATGTGGTGACGCAGGGGCTCGGCACCATCCTGGACGCCAACCATGTGATCCTGCTTGCCACCGGCGCCCAGAAAGCGCAGGTTGTCCGGGACCTCGTTGAAGGGCCCGTTGCCGCCATCTGCCCGGCCTCTGTCCTGCAGCTGCACCCCCATGTCACGGTCCTGGTGGACGAGGCCGCCGCGTCCTCGCTCCGGCTGGCCGACTACTACCGCCACACCTATGACAACAAGCCTGCGTGGCAGGGCCTGTAGTTTGGTGCTCCGGTTTTTTGTCCGGCACAACGGCTAAGATGGATGCCATGACTAGCATGACGGACCCCCTCGAAAACGACCCGATGCGTGAGCTTTCCGGAGCAGGAACGTCCACTGCCACTATCGAGCGCGAGGAACTGCGCCAGGAAGTGGAACCCGGTGACCGGGAACGGTTCTCGCACTACGTGCGCAAAGAGAAGATCATGGAATCGGCCATGACGGGCGAGCCGGTCATCGCACTGTGCGGCAAGGTGTGGACCCCCGGCCGCGATCCGCAGAAGTTCCCGGTCTGCCCGCAGTGCAAAGAGGTCTACGAAGGCCTGCGCCCCGGCAAGGACGGCGGCAAGGGTTCCGACGGCGACTCCGCCAAATAGGGCCGTTTCACCGGGCGCCTGATTAACGGGGCGCCCGGCCCGTCCGGACGGGGCGGGGCAATACAACAACGGGGCGCAGATCTCTGCTGCGCGCGTCCCGTGACCACGATGATTTTATTGACCGGAGCGATGCGGCTCCTCCGGAACAGATTGGTGTTTATGTTTATGTGTCTTTCGCTCACGGCTGCCGCAATGCGGGGAATTGAGGGCTCTGCGTGACGGAGACACTCTTTGGCGGGCCAACGCTGCCGCCGGCGTACCCCGAACGGGCAGCGTGGGGAACCGCGCCGAAGCTCCGCGCGTGGCAGCAGGAAGCGCTCGACCGCTATTTTGCGTCCGGTCCCAGGGACTTCCTGGCGGTGGCGACGCCCGGGGCAGGCAAGACCACCTTCGCCCTGCGGGTGGCTTCGATGCTGATCGAAGCCGGCACCGTGAACCGCGTGACCATCGTGGCGCCCACGGATCACCTCAAGCGCCAGTGGGCTGATGCGGCGGCGCGCGTGGGCATCGCGATCGACCCCAACTTCAAGAACTCGGACGGGCAGCACGGCCGCGGCTTCATCGGCGTCGCGGTGACCTATGCCCAGGTGGCCAGCAAACCCATGCTGCACCGTGCGAAGACTGAAGCGGCCCGCACCTTGGTGATCCTCGACGAGATCCACCACGGCGGCGAAGCCCTGTCCTGGGGTGACGGGCTGCGCGAGGCCTTCGACCCGGCCGCGCGGCGGCTATCGCTTACGGGAACGCCGTTCCGCTCTGACACGTCTCCCATTCCGTTCGTGGAGTATGCCGAGGACCGGGACGGCATCCGCCGGTCCAAAGCCGACTACACCTACGGCTACGGCAACGCCCTCCGTGACCATGTGGTCCGCCCCGTGATGTTCATGGCGTACTCGGGACAGATGCGCTGGCGCACCAGCGGCGGGGAGGAGATGGCGGCTTCCCTTGGCGAGTCGGCCGTCACCAAGGACATCATCGCGCACGCCTGGCGGACAGCGCTCAACCCGGCCGGTGAGTGGATCCCGGCCGTCCTGGCCGGGGCGGACAAGCGCCTCAGTGAAGTCCGCCGCACCGTGCCCGACGCCGGCGGCCTGGTCATCGCCACCGATCACGAGGACGCCCGCGCCTACGCTGGCCAGCTGAAGAAAATCACCGGTGAATCTCCCACAGTGATCCTTTCCGATGACGCCAAGGCATCCAGCAAGATCGAAGAATTCACAGCCAGCGAGAAACGCTGGATGGTGGCCGTCCGCATGGTGTCCGAAGGCGTTGACGTCCCGCGGCTTTCGGTCGGGGTCTACGCCACGTCCACATCGACGCCCCTGTTCTTCGCCCAGGCCGTGGGCCGCTTCGTGCGTGCGCGGAAGCGGGGCGAAACGGCGTCGGTGTTCCTGCCGTCCGTTCCCCAGCTGACAGCGCTGGCGAACTCGATGGAGGCTGAGCGGGACCATGCCTTGGACCGGCCGGAGAAAGAGGACGGTGACGGCCTGTTCAATCCGGAGGACTCGCTCATGGATGAGGCCAACCGCGAGGAGAAGGCCTCGGACAGCCTCACCAAGGGCAAGTTCGAGGCCCTTGACTCGCAGGCGTCATTCGATCGCGTCCTGTTCGACGGCGGCGAGTTCGGCACGGGCGGCGACATCGGCTCCGATGATGAGCTGGACTTCCTGGGAATCCCGGGTCTCCTGGATGCCGAGCAGGTGGGCACCCTGCTGCGCCAGCGCCAGCACGAACAGCAGAGCCGCAAAAAGCTGAGGGCTCCGGAGAGTGCCCCGGCACCGGCCGTGCCGGACCACCGGATGCTGATGGAGCTGCGCAACGAACTGGCCAAGAACGTGGCTGCCTGGTCCGCGCGGACCGGAACGCCGCACGGGGTGGTGCACACGAAACTCCGCACCGTGTGCGGCGGGCCCCCGGTGGCGCAGGCCAACGAGGAGCAGCTGCAAGCAAGGCTCCGAAAGCTTCAGGACTGGTTTATCGGCCGTAAGTAGGAGCGGTTACCCGGCGGAGCCGGCTCAGGCGAGGTCCACCCCGCCGAGCTCCATTTCGGCGTAAGCGTCCTCCAGATCGGGGGCGATCCCGGCCGTCAGGTTCTTGACGACGGTCACGGAATAGCCGGCCTGGACGGCGTCCAGGGCAGTGGCCATCACGCAGTAATCGGTGGCAAGGCCCATGATCACCACGTCCTCCACATCGTGGCTCTGCAGCCAGTCATCCAGGCCGATCGCGTCCTCGTCGGCGAATGAACCGGCGGTGGAGGCCTCCGCGTCCTCCGGCAACTGAAGGGCGCCGGGTTTCCGGTCGCCGGTGGGCACCTCGTCCTCGGGTGCCAGGATGCCCTCGAAGCCGGAATAGGCGGCAGTGAACTGGCCCTTCCGGAAGTACGCCTGGATGTACTCGGTATCGAGGTCCGGATGCAGCTCGGCGCCGGGGGTGCCGGCAACGCAGTGCGGAGGCCAGCTGTCAACAAAGTCGGGGTTTTCGGAGAAATGGGGTCCGGGCTCGATGTGCCAGTCCTGCGTGGCCACGATGTGGTCGAACTGCCCGTGGTGGGCGTCCACATACTCGCTGATGGCGGCGGCCACTTCGGCCCCGCCCTTGACGGCCAGGGATCCGCCCTCGCAGAAATCGTTCTGCACATCAACAATGATCAGGGCGCGTGACATCAGTTCTCCTCGTAGACAGTCGGGATGGCCGGCTCGCCGCGTTGCAGCCGGTTGACGACGGCGGGCAGTTCAGCCATCGAATCCATGTGCCGCTGGCGGGCGCGGAAGACGCCCTCGGTCCCGGTCCAGCCGGGGAGCAATTCGCCGTTCTTGATGAATTGCTGCAGCAACTGGCGGTCGTTGCCGTCGTCTTCGGGGCGGTGGCCCACACCGACGATCTCCTGGGTGGCGACGCCCCGCTCATTGAGCTTGCGCAACGCATACTTCCGCCCGCCCTTGCTCGTCTTGTTTTTGGCGGCTTTGGCCACGGACACGAACTCCCCGGAATCGTCCGTGCGGGTGACGAGTTTGTAGACCATGCTCGCGGTGGGGGCCCCTGAACCGGTGACCAGCGATGTGCCCACCCCGTAGGAGTCAACCGGTGCCGACTGCAAGGCGGCGATGGCGTATTCATCCAGGTCCGAGGTGACCACGATCTTGGTGTTCTCATTGCCGAGGTCGTCCAGCAACTGCCGGACCCACTGGGCCTGTGCCACGAGGTCCCCGGAGTCCAGCCTGACCGCCCCCAGCTTGGGGCCCGCAAGGTCAACGGCCGTGCGGACGGCCGCTTCGACGTCGTACGTGTCCACCAGCAGCGACGTTCCGGCGCCGAGCGAGGCGATCTGCGCTTCGAACGCTTCCCGTTCGGTGTCGTGGAGAAGCGTAAAGGAGTGGGCAGCGGTGCCCACCGTCTTTATACCGTAGCGCCGTCCTGCCTCGAGGTTGGAGGTGCTGTCAAAGCCGGCGATCACGGCTGCACGCGCGGCAGCGGCCGCTGATTCCTCCTGGGTCCGCCGGGAGCCCATTTCGATGCAGGGCCGATTGCCGGCCGCGGTGATCATCCGGGACGCTGCGGAGGCGATGGCGCTGTCGTGATTGAGCACCGAGAGGATGTACGTCTCCAGGATGCAGGCCTCTGCGAACGTGGATTCCACAATCAGGATGGGGGAGTGAGGGAAGTATGCTTCGCCCTCCGCGTAACCCCAGATGTCGCCGGTGAAGCGGAATCCGGCCAGGTAGTCCAGGGTTTCGGCGTTAACCACTCCGGAGCTGCGCAGGAAGTCCAGCTCGGGTCCGCCGAACCGGAAGTCCGCGATACCCTCGAGCAGCCTGCCCGTACCGGCCACGATCCCGTAGCGGCGCCCGTCGGGGAGCCGGCGGGCGAACGCCTCAAACACCGACTTCCGGTGCGCGGCACCGGAGTGCAGCGCGGCCTGGAGCATGGTCAGCTCGTAATGGTCGGTGTACAAGGACGTGCGGGGATGGTCCCAGCCAGCAGAGGTACTCACGAATTCACTCTAGTCCCCACCGGCTCCCACGTCTCGCTTCGCTTCGCCGCGGGCCCTCGCCGGCGTGGGCCCATCATCGCCCTAGAATGGACAGATGACCTTAAGCGTTGCGCTCGGCCCTGACACCCAGGAGAGCACCCAGACCGGAACCGTGACGTCCACCGACGCCCTGACGGCCCCGGACATTCCCTGGAACCTGGTGATCTGGAACGATCCCGTCAACCTGATGAGCTACGTGAGCTACGTCTTCCAGAGCTACTTCGGCTATTCGGAGCCCAAGGCCAACAAGCTCATGATGGAGGTCCACAAGAAGGGGCGCTCCATCGTGGCGCACGGCAGCAAGGAGCAGGTGGAGCAGCACGCCGTCGCCATGCACGGCTTCGGCCTGTGGGCCACGGTGGAAAAAGCCACCGGCGGCGGCAAAGACGGCGGATCCGGCAAGGGCAAGGGCAAACGTGGCTAAGGCATTCAAATACGGGCTCAAGGGCATCACCGGCTACCTGGAACCTGCGGAACGGGAACTGCTGCGCAGCCTGATCGATGACGTCATCTCCATGCTCCAGCCGGCGGAAAGCGCCAGCGAAGATCCGCTGACCGCCCTGATCGGACTGGACATGAATGTCCAGGAACCGTCGGACCGGGCGCTCCGGCGGCTGCTGCCCAACGTGGCGAAGGACGACGACGCCGCCTCGCTGGAGTTCCGGCAGCTCACCGAACGCTCCCTGCGGGAGAACAAGATCGGCGCCCTGCGGGCCGCGGCACTGGGGCTGGACACGAACGAGCTGGTTCTTTCGCCCGCCGACGCCAGGCACTGGTCCCAGGCGCTCAATGACGTCCGGCTTGTCCTGGCCGAACGGCTCGACATCCGGGACGACGCCGACGCCGAACATGTCCACGCCATGCAGGACTGGTCCCAGGCGGAGGACGTGGAGAGCTACCTGGCGCTGGTGTACAACTTCACCACGTGGCTGCAGGAATCGCTGGTGCAGGCCATGCTGCAGTCCATGGAACCGAGCGCCTGACCGAACCGGTGCCCGCCGGTCCGGGCCACTCACGGCGCCGACGGCCTGCCGCGAAAGTGTGACCCATCCGACATGAGTCGGACGACACAATGTGATGGCCGCACCAACAGGGAAGCCCTATCCTCGAATAATCATGACTTCAGCATCGAGCATGGAACCGGCAGCGGGCGCTGTGGCGGATTCCCCAGCGATCAGCACGGACAGCAGCCCCGTGGGCTCGCGGCCCATCGGCATCTTCGACTCCGGCGTCGGCGGACTGACCGTGGCACGGTCCATCATCGACCAGCTGCCCAACGAATCGATCCTCTACGTGGGCGATACGGCCAACGGCCCCTACGGTCCGCTGCCCATCGCCGAGGTCCGCGCCAACGCCCTCGGGGTGATGGATGAGCTGGTCGATTCCGGCGTCAAGCTGCTGACCATCGCGTGCAACTCCGCCTCGGCCGCCGTCCTGCGCGATGCCCGTGAACGGTACACGGCGCGCTACGGGATTCCCGTCATCGAAGTGATCCAGCCGGCCGTCCGGCGGGCCGTCGCCGCCACCCGGAGCGGCCGGGTGGGCGTCATCGGGACTTCGGCAACAGTCGGCTCCCGCGCCTACGAGGACACGTTCGCCGCCGCCCCGGACCTGCAAATCACCTCCGTGGCCTGCCCGGCGTTCGTCAGCTACGTGGAGGCTGGCATCACCACGGGTCCGGAACTGCTGGCCGTGGCCCGGGAGTACCTCGAGCCGCTGCGCACCGCCGGCGTGGATACCGTTGTCCTCGGCTGCACGCACTACCCCCTGCTCACCGGTGTGATCTCCTATGTCATGGGCGAGGACGTCACCCTCGTCTCCAGCGCTGAGGAAACGGCCAAGGACGTTTACCGGGCGCTCGTATCGCACGATCTGCAGCGGACGGTCGAGGCGCCGCCCCAGCACCACTTCATCGCCACCGGCGAAGCAAGCCAGTTCGAAACCCTGGCCAGGCGCTTCCTGGGTCCCGAGGTGCTCAGCGTGCGGCACGTGGACCACGTCGCCGCCCAGTACCCCACGGGCAGCCTGGCAAAAATCACGCCGGAGATGATCGCCGCCGCGCAGGCCGGAGCTGCCCGGCCGCGGATTTCCAACTTCGTCGGCGGATCCGCGGCCGGAGGGTCACGCCTGTGAAACTGACCATTGTGGGCTGCACCGGTTCCTTCCCGGGGCCGGGCTCCCCGGCGTCGTGCTACCTGCTGACAGCCCACGACGGCGAGCGGACCTGGAAGATCGTGATGGACCTCGGCAGCGGGGCCCTCGGCGCGATCCAGCGGTACACGGACCTCGAGGACATCGACGCGATCTTCCTCACGCACCTGCACCCGGACCATTGCATGGACCTGTGCGGCCTCCACGTGGCCGTGCGCTGGAAGCCGGGCGGCTGGGGGCGTGACCGGATTCCGGTGTGGGGCCCTGCCGCCACGGCCGACCGGATGGCCACCGCCTACGGGCTGGAGCTGGACCCCGGCATGCACGAGGAATTCGACTTCACCAACTGGACTGAACGGCAGTCCGTCACCGTGGGGCCGTACACCGTGACCCCGTTTGCGGTGAACCACCCCGTGGAGGAGGCGTACGCCCTCCGCGTCGAGGTCACGGAACCGTCCGCCAACGGCCTGCCTGTCACCCGCGTTCTCACGTACTCGGGGGACACGGACTCGTGCGCCGGGCTGGAGGAGGCGGCCAAGGACGCCGACCTGTTCTTGTGCGAGGCCGCCTTCGAAGAAGGCCGCGACGACGCCATCAAGGACGTGCACCTGACCGGCAAACGCGCAGGTGAAGCCGCCGCGGCAGCCGGTGCCCGCCGGCTGCTGCTTACCCACATTCCGGTGTGGACCTCGCAGACCAAGGTGATGGCCGAAGCCAAGCCCGTGTTCAGCGGCGACGTCGCGGTTGCCGTGGCCGGCGTCCACTACACGGTCTAGCCCTGCCCGGTCCAGCACTGCTCAGTCTGAACGCTGCTCAGTCTGAACGCTGCGCGGTCTGAACGCTGCCCGGTCCGGGCACGCGGGCGCGGGTCGATAAGCTAAAGGCATGACTTCTGAAGCAATTGCCACCCCTGTGATCCGTGCCGACGGCCGTACCCCTGATCAGCTCCGCCCGATCAGCATCACCCGCGGCTGGTCCAAGCAGGCCGAGGGTTCGGCCCTGATCGAGTTCGGCAACACCCGGGTGCTGTGCACTGCCTCCCTGACCGAAGGGGTGCCGCGCTGGCTCAAGGGGGAGGGCCGTGGCTGGGTCACGGCCGAATACGCCATGCTTCCCCGCGCAACGAACACCCGCTCCGACCGGGAGTCCGTCAAAGGCAAAATCGGCGGACGGACCCACGAAATTTCCCGGCTGATCGGCCGCTCGCTCCGCTCCATCATCGACACCAAGGCGCTCGGCGAGAACACCATTGTGCTGGACTGCGATGTACTGCAGGCCGACGGCGGCACCCGCACCGCCGCCATCACCGGCGCCTACGTGGCGCTCGCCGAGGCCATCCGCTTTGCCCGCGAGAACAAGATGATCTCCAAGAACGCGCAGCCCCTCATTGATACGATCGCAGCCGTGTCCGTCGGCATTATCGACGGAATCCCCATGCTGGACCTCCCGTATGTCGAGGATGTCCGCGCCGAGACCGACATGAACGTTGTTGTCACCGGATCGGGCAAGTTCGTGGAGGTCCAGGGCACTGCCGAGGGCGCTCCGTTCGATCGCGACGAATTGAACCAGTTGCTGGACCTTGCCCTGCTGGGCACCGAGCAGCTTGCAGCCATCCAGCGCGAAACGCTGGCGGAGGCCCCGTGACCCGGCCCGCCGGGCCGCTGACGGAGGCCGCCGTTCCCGTCCTGGTCCTCGCGACGCACAATAAAGGCAAGCTCCGCGAACTGCGGGAGCTGCTGCGGGGACAGGTTCCAGGGCTCGACGTCGACACCCAGGTGGTGGACGCCGGTGCCGTCGGCGCGCCGGACGTGGCTGAGACCGGCGTGACGTTTGCGGAGAACTCCCTGCTGAAGGCACGCGCCGTGGCAGAAGCTACCGGGCTGGTGGCGATTGCCGATGATTCGGGCCTTTCGGTGGATGTCCTCGGCGGGGCACCCGGAATCTTTTCCGCCCGGTGGAGCGGCCGCCACGGTGACGATGCCGCCAACCTGCGGCTCCTGCTGGACCAGCTGTCGGATGTTCCTGACGAATACCGCGGCGCCGCCTTCGTCTGTGCCGCGGCACTTGCCGTGCCTGCCGCTGCAGCGGATGCCGGGCGCGAGGTGGTGGAGTACGGACAGCTGGAGGGATCGCTGCTCCGCGAACCCCGGGGCGAGGGAGGGTTCGGCTACGATCCCGTACTCCAGCCGAGCGGCCTGGACCGAAGCTGCGCCGAGTTGACCCCGGAGGAGAAGAACGCCATCAGCCACCGGGGACAGGCATTCAGGGCGCTGCTGCCGTCCATTGTCGAGGCGCTGGCGGAACGCCGCCCGCACGCCGGGTCATAAGCGGCCGGTTAAACACTGAGGGCGCCCCGCACAGCGGGGCGCCCTCAGTTTTACGGCTACATGTTGGTCTTGCGTTCTTCTTCCGGTTCGTGCTCTTCGATGAACTCGTCCACCACGTCCGTACCGAAGTGTGCGGCCTGGCGCTTCGCAGACAGCCCCCGCAGGACTTCGATCCCAATGGGGATCACCGAGACCAGCACGATGATGATGAAGATCACGTCCAGGTTGTCGCGGACCCACGGCACGCGGTCGCCCAGCAGGTAGCCGAGCAGCGTGACGCCGCCGCCCCAAAGCACGGCGCCGATGACGTTAAAAAGGAAGAACTTGCGCTTGCTCATTTGCGCGACGCCGACGATGACCGGCACGAAGGTGCGGATGATGGGAACGAAGCGGGCCAGGATCAGCGCCTTGCCGCCGTGCTTTTCGAAGAAGGCGTGGGCGCTTTCGACGTTTTCACGCTTGAACAACTTGGAATCCGGCTTGTTGAAGATGGCCGGACCGGCTTTGGAACCGATGAAGTAGCCGGTCTGGTTGCCAACGATGGCCGCAACGATGATCAGGGCGGAAAACAGCCAGATGTTGAACTTGATGGTGTCCGTGGCCACCAGCAGGCCGGCGGTAAACAACATGGAGTCGCCGGGGAGGAAGAACCCGACCAGCAGACCCGTCTCGGCGAAGATGATGCCGCAGACCAGCAGCACGACCCAGGGCGCAAGAGCCGGGTCGGCCAGGAAGATCTGCGGGTTGAGCCAGTCGGGGAGGAACGAGGCCAGGTGCGGCTGCACCGGTCCCGCACCGCCGAGGGTGGACACGGCAAAGTCACTCATCGCATGTAGGTTCACTCCTCAAGGTTACTGGACCCCCGGTGGTGGACCTGTCCCGCAGCGCGCTTGCGTGACCATCGACACCAGCGACAGGCGGACGTATGGTGCCGGGCCCCGACCCGGCCGGCGGTAAAGTTTGACCCGTGGGTTTGGACTTTACGGCGATCGACTTCGAGACAGCCAACGGCTTCCGCGGTTCGCCGTGCGCCGTTGGCCTGAGCAAGGTCCGCGGCGGGGTGGTGGTGGAGGAGGCCTCCTGGCTGATGCGCCCGCCCGAAAACCACGACCGGTTCGATTACCACAACGTGCGGATTCATGGCATCAGACCCGAGGATGTGGCCGGGCTCCCGCGCTTCGGCGAACTTTTTCCCGAGATCGGAGCGTTCATCGGCGGGGACGTCCTGGCCGCCCACAACGCGGCGTTCGATTTGGGGGTGATCCGGTCCGGACTGGAAGTGTCCGGTCTGCCGGGTCCGGCCTATGACTATGTGTGCACGGTGATGCTGTCCCGCCGGTGCTACTCGCTGGTCTCCAACTCGCTGCCTTATGCGGCCGAGGAAGCCGGCGTCCCGCTGGTCAACCACCACGACGCGGCCGCGGACGCAAGGGCGTGCGCGGGAATCCTGATCGACATCGCGAAGCGGAACGGCGCCGCCAGCGTCGCAGAACTCTACTTGTCCCTGGGACTTTCGCTGCCGCACCAACAGGCGTTTGATCCCGCCCGCGACGGACTTTCCAAGGCCACGCTCACCGCCCTGGGGGCGGCCGGCGGCGCAGTGGCCGGGGCGGCGCGGACCTTCAAACCCGGCTGGCCGGAGGAGGGGCCCAACCCCGCGCCGAATTCGGGCGCCGAGCCCGGCCATCCGCTGTTCGGCCAGACCGTCGTGTTCACCGGGGAGCTCGCCATGCCCCGGCCCGAAGCCAAGGTCCTGTCCGCGGAGTTTGGCGCACAGCCCGAAAGCAGGGTGACTGGCCGGACCACGGTGCTGGTGGTCGGCGACGGCTTTGTGGCCTCCGACCTGCGTTCCGGCCGCCTGACGGGCAAAGCCCGGCGGGTCCTCGAACTGCATGAGCGTGGCCAGCGCATCGAGGTGCTGTCCGAAGGCGAATTCCTGCAGATGGTGGGCGGGCAGGTGCCCGCAACCGCGTCCCTGGTCTAGGTCCCGGCGGCGGTCAGCGAAACACTGCGGAGAAGCGGTGTCCGGGGGCAGCGTCGAGCAAGGCGGGCATGAAGCGACTGCCCTGAGTTCCGGTTCCGGGCCTCCTATAATTCAGGCATGACAGAAGCCACGGACAACGTTGACCGTTTTTTCGACCGCTACGCCGCCGCGCTGCTGGCACGGGACGCGAAGGCAATCGCGGGAATGTATGCCGTTCCCTCCCTCATTCTGTTCCCCGGGCAGTCCGTCTCCGTCACTGACGCCAGCCAGACCGAGGCGTTCTTTGCGTCGTCGTGGGGACAATATGAGGGTATTGACTCAGTGGAGAAGAGAGTCGACATCATGGCTGAAGCACCGGGATTCGTCTGGGCAGATGTCACCTGGAGCTATGCCGGCGGCGAACCGCGGGAACGTTTTTGCTACCAGCTCGCCGAAAGGGCCGGCGGGTACCAGATCGCCGTCCTCACGCCGCTCGCGTAGCACGCCCTCTTGACGGCTCGCGTTTGACGGCCTGCGTTCACTGACGGTCGACGGCGGCGAGGATCGCCGCGCCGAGGTCGGCCGGCCTCGTGAACTGGGGCCAGTGTCCCGTGGGCAGGTCAACGTATTCCACGTCGCGGATGCGCGCGAGCTCCGCCACATAAGGGTGCCCGGCGTCGATCCACTCCTTCAGCACTGCCGAGGGGAACTCGCAGGCGATCACAGTGGCGGGAACGCCGTAGCGGCGCTCATCGTGAAGGTGCTGGGCGTCGTAAGCCACGCCCTTTGGCTCAGGGACGGCGCGCGCCCTGAACATGGCGCGCAAGCCGTCATCCAGGTCGGTCAGATCGGCATCTTCAAAGCCCTCCCAGGGCGGAAGCGGCACGTCGTCGCCGTCCGCCGGAAGTTCATCGTTAATGACGCCGCCCTCGCCCAACGGGCCGCTGTCCACATAGATGGCGCGCGCAATGCGGTCCGGCCGCGCATCAACGGCCCCGTGGATAATGGCGCCGCCGCCCGAATGCCCCACGAGGACCACCGGCTGATCGATGCCATCGACTGCCGCGACGACGGCGTTGATGTGGTCACGCAGGCCAATGCCGGCCCGCGGCGCGTCCCGGGCTTCAAGGCCGGGCAGCGTGAGCGGAACAGCGCGGTGGCCTGCGGCCACCAGCGGCGGCGTGACGTCGGACCATGACGAGGCGTCCAACCAGAATCCGGGAACCAGGATGATGTCCATGGAGGTACCCTACTCCGCGGGGCCGACAACGAAGGCCCTTCCCGACGCCAAGACGGCAAGCCTGTCCCGGGCCGGTGGCCGGCAGTAAAGTCGGAGTGGGCTCCTATTTCGTGGGCGATTGGACAAAGGGCAGCGAGATCCGATTCCTCGGCCCGGACGACAAGGGTTCGCTGGGCGGGATGCTACTGGGCGACGCGGTGCCTTCTCAGCGCTGTGATCCGCTCCCGGGCCCGCGGTCATACGGCGCAACAATCCTTTCGGTGCTGCCGGCGGACTCCTAGCCTTGCACCATGGGCAAACTTCAGGTCACCGACTCCGCCACTGTCACCACGGTTGATTCCATTCCGGCAGCAGGTGCTGAACCGGCGGCGGGTGGCAGGCAGGCCGGCGTCGACTGGCGCAAGCTGTTCGAATTCCCCAATCCGGTCAACGAGTATGCCGCCCGGATCACGGCGGGCCTGGTGGTGGTGCTTGCCGCCGTCACGCTGCTGACGGGTTGGGGCTGGGGACTTGCCCTCATTGCCGCCGGCTTCTGGCTCCGCGTGCTGTTCGGCCCCAGGATTTCACCACTGGCCCAGCTCTCCGTCAAGGTCCTGGCGCCTCGCCTGGGCCGGGTCAAGCTGGTCCCGGGCCCGCCCAAGCGCTTCGCGCAGGGTATCGGAGCGGCCATCTCGACTGCCGCGGCGCTGCTGTTCGCGGCAGGACTCGCTCCCGCGGCCTGGACCCTCCTGGCCCTGCTGGTCCTGGCGGCCTCGCTCGAGGCTTTCGCCGGGTTCTGCCTGGGGTGCGTGATCTTCGGTTTCCTTCAGCGCCGCGGAGTCATTCCCGAGGACATCTGCGAAGCCTGCAACAACATCACCCTCAGGCGATCGTAACCGCCACCAGCTGACCGGCCATTTCCCGGATGACCTCAGGGGCTTCCAGAGACTCCAGCCATTCCGCCGGCAGGCCCTCCTCCCCGTAGTAGGCACCCAGGATGTTCCCGGCGATCGAACCGGTGGAATCGCTGTCTCCGCTGTGGTTCACGGCCAGGGCAATGGCCTCGCGGAAGTGCGCAACGCCGGCGGCACTGGCGAGGACGCCGGCAGCTTCCGCTGCCGTGTCCCGCGGGGCCGCTGTGGCGAGGACCGCGTACAGGGCGATGGCGAGTGCTTCCTCGGCAACCCAGCCCTCTCCAAGCTCCCGCACCAGGTCTTCGGGACTGAGGAGGCGGCCGGTGGCCGCCTTCGGCCCGGAAACTGACGCGAGCTGCACTGCCCGCTCCAGCCGTTCAATGAGTGCCGGCTCGGCGTCGGCCTGTCCCCGCGCATGGTCGAGCGCGTATTCGGCCGCTTCATGGAGGCTTTGCCCGCCCATGAGTGCGTGGATCAGCAGGCTGAACGTTCCGGCACTCTGCCGAGCCGAACGGTGGCCGTGGGTCAGTGAAGCCGCATCCGAGCTCAGCTTGTACACGGCTTCGGCAGGAATATGCGGAACGAGCCCGAACGGCGCCGAACGCATCACCGTCCCGCATCCCTTCGACTCGGGGTTGACCGGGCGGTACACGGTGCCCATCTCACCGGTGGCCAGGCCGCTGAGGCAGGCATTTCCGGGTGCGCGGCGGTGCTTGAGGGCTGCCTGGCCGTCTATCCAGCGGGGTTGCGGAGCAGGAGCCGATGGCGGAACCGGCACCCCCTGCGTTGCAAGCCACCGCAGGTAGGCGAGCCACACGCAGGCGTTTGCGTCGGCAGCAGTACCGTCATTCGCCCATTCCAATGCCTCCACGAGGCCGTCCACCGTATACAGCGTCATCTGGGTGTCGTCCGAAAAGTTGCTGCCGCCGTCGAGCGCTGAAAAATCCAGCAGGCCCGCGGGGCCGAAACGGCCACGGATGGTGGAAATATCATCGAATTCCACGGCGTAGCCGAGGGAATCGCCCAGGGCGCCGCCCAGCAGGCAGCCATGGATCCGGGACTGGGGCGTCGGCGTCGTACCGGGGGAAGATTCGGTGCTCATAACTGTAAATTTACCCCGATCCTTGTGGCCGGAGCGGACAGGCGGAGTCCCCGGGCAGGTAACCCGGTCGCTGCCAGGGCAGGCCGCCCGCTAAGCTCGAATCCAGCAAGCGTCCAGACTCAGTTGGCAGAATAGGTCGGACAGAACATTGCCGGGCGCACCGACGCCCGCACGCGCCGGAATCGCCGGCCGGGCAACAAAGCAAAGGATTTCCAGAACATGACCTCCCCTGTGCCTGCACGCCAGACCTCAAGTCCCGATTTGCACGCCGCTCCGGAGGCTTTCACACCTGGGCTCGTGGCACGTTTGTCAGCGGAGGCCTTCGGAACCCTGTTCCTCGTGATTGCCGGGCTTGGCGTCCCGCTGTTCACCATTCCCCAGTCCAACCCTCTGTCCGCCTCGCTGGCAGCCGGACTTGCCGTCACCGCCGCCATGCTCGCCTTCGCCTACGTTTCCGGCGGCCACTTTAATCCGGCAGTGACCCTGGGCAACGCCATCGCCGGCCGCATCAGGCTGGCGGAAGCTGCGGCATACCTTGGTGCGCAGCTGGTCGGCGCCATCGCAGGGACGCTGGCACTGTTCGGAATCCTGCGGACTGTTCCCAAGATCGAAGACACCCGGGCCGCCTTTGACACCGTGACAGCCGGCTTTGGCGAGCATTCCATCATCCAGGCGCCCATGGCCGGCGTCCTCCTCGTGGAAGTACTTGGCGCTGCCATCCTGGTGGCCGTCTTCCTGGGCACCACGGCTTCCCGCAACACCAACAAAGCCGCCGCGCCCTTCGCCGTGGGACTTACGCTCGCCGTCCTGCTCCAGCTGGGCCAGGCAGTGGGCAACACGCCCTTCAACCCGGCCCGCGCCACGGCGTCGGCTATCTTCAGCAACTCCTGGTCACTTGAACAGCTCTGGCTCTTCTGGGTCGCTCCGCTGGTAGGTGCCGCCATCGCCGGCCTGGTGTTCCGCGGGTTCGCCGAAACTCCGGCGGCGGTGCCGGCCCGGGCGCACGGCGCCGGCGACGACGCTGAACTCGGGTCCGACGACGATCTCGACGACGGGAATTCCGACGACGACGTTTACGGCGATGCAGCGGCCGGCACTGCCGGTGCCCCGCAGGACGGCGCCGCCAGCTCCCCTGACGACGATGCACGCGACTTCTTTGACGGCAAGCGCGGACGCTAGTGCGGTCCCTGCCGTGTCTGTCCCGCAAAACTGTCGGTACCCGCGGATAACTTAAGAACATGCGGTTATTGCACACTTCCGATTGGCACCTGGGCAGGTCGTTCCACGGCGTCGGCATGCTGGATGCCCAGCAGGACTTCATTGACCAGCTGGTCGAATTCGTCCGCGCGGAGAAGGTGGACGTCGTCCTGATTGCCGGCGATGTCTACGATCGCGCCCTCCCCGGTGTTGACGTGGTCCGGCTGCTGGACGATGCCCTGGTCCGCCTGACGGACGCGGGAGCGCAGGTGGTCCTCACCAGCGGAAACCACGACTCCGCCATCCGCCTCGGCTTCGCCTCAAGGCTGCTCGAACGCGGCGGAGTGCACCTGCGCACGCGGCTCGCCGAACTGGACGTGCCGGTGCTGCTTCCGCTGGACTCGGCGGCGGACGGCCCGGTGCTGGCCATCTACGGCATTCCGTGGCTTGAGCCCCGGCTCGTCGCGGAGCAGCTGGGCGTTGAACCTGCCAGCCACTTCGAAGTGACGCGCGCGGCCACGGACAGGATCCGTGCCGATGTCGGCGCCCGGGCCAAGGACAGGGCTGTACATTCCGTGGTGCTCGCGCATACTTTCGCGAGCGGCGGGATCAGCTCGGACAGTGAACGGGACCTGAGCATCGGTGGTGTCGGCGCCGTCCCGCTGGACCTCTTTGACGGCTTCAGCTACGCTGCGCTGGGCCACCTGCACGGCCGGCAGGCGCTGTCACCGGCAGTCCGCTACTCCGGATCGCCCCTGGCTTATTCCTTCTCCGAAGCCAAGCACCGGAAAGGCGGCTGGCTGGTCGAAGCGGACACCACGGGCATCACCGACGTCAGGGAAATCCACTGGAAGGCTCCGCGGGCCCTGGCCGTGCTGCGGGGCACGCTGGATCACCTCCTTGCAGCCGAAGAATACGCCTGGGCTGAGGCAGCCTATTGCCAGATCACCCTGACGGACCGCCAGCGCCCCGCCCAGGCCATGGACAAACTGCGTGCACGCTTTCCGGACACGCTGGTGCTGGGCTTCGAACCGGAAGGCGCCGCCCCTGATGCCGGGACCAGCTACAGCAGCAGGCTCGCCGAGGCCGAGGACGACCTGTCCATCTGCTGCGGCTTCCTGGAGCACGTTCGCGGCCGCACCACTGCCGATGCCGAAGCGGTTGTCTTACGGGAAGCCCTCGAAGCCGTGCGCCTGGAAGAGATGTCACAATGAGGATCCACCGGCTCGAAATTTCCGCGTTCGGCCCCTTCGCCGGCACTGAACACATCGACTTTGACCGGCTCAGCGCCCATGGGCTGTTCCTGCTCAACGGCGCCACCGGCGCCGGTAAGACGAGCGTGCTGGATGCCATCTGCTTCGCCCTTTACGGCTCGGTGCCCGGCGCACGCCAGGACGGCAAGCGCCTCCGAAGCGACCACGCCGAGGCCGCCGCCGAACCCCGCGTGACCTGCGGGTTTTCCGCCAAGGGGCGGCACTTCGAAGTCTCCAGGATCCCGGCGTGGAACAGACCCAGCGCCAGGGGCAAGAACGGTTTCACCGAGCAGAAGGCCAATACCCTCCTTCGGGAACGCATTAACGGGCAATGGATCGAAAAGTCCGGGCGGAACGATGAAGCCGGAGCGGAAATCAGTTCAGTGCTGGGCATGGACCGCGACCAGTTCACCCGGGTCGTCATGCTGCCCCAGGGCGACTTCGCTGCTTTCCTCCGCTCCAAGCCCGCCGATCGGCTGGAACTGCTTCAAAGCCTGTTTGGCACGCAGCGGTTCGAGGCCGTTGAACAGGAACTCGCCCGGCGGGCCGCGGATGCCCGCACGGAGGTGGCCGGCCTCAACAACCAGCTGGACCTTCTGCTGGCGCAGGCGCGGTCTGAGGCGATACCGCCGGAAGAGGACGTGCCGGACGCCCCGCCACTGCCCGATGACCCCGACGACCTTCTGGATCGGCTGCAGGATACCGCAGCGGCGAGGGCCGGCATGTTACAGGACGCGGCAGACCAGGCGGCAGCAGGGCGGGATGAGGCTGTCCACCGCCTCGAGTCAGCCGCGGCGCGTGCGGCCCGGCAGGCGAAGCTCGCCGCGGCGGAACTGCGGCGATCAGCTGCCGAGGCTGCGGCGCCCGCACTCCGGGACAAGGCCCGGCAGCTTGGCCTGCACCGCAAGGCCGAAGTACTCGGCGGCCAGCTGCAGGCCGTCGACAAAGCGGAGGACGCCGAAGGACGGGCCGCCCGTGCTATGGCCGCGGCAGCCAGTGAACTGCACGCGGCGGTACTTCTGGACCCCGAGCTTGCCGCCCTGTCTGCCAGCAACGGGGCGGCCGGCGGCCGTCAAGGCAGCGGCAGCACGGGCGAGCCATCTTTCGACGCAGGAGTCCTGCGCAGCGAGCTGAGCCGCCTGCGGTCCCTCCGCGCCGTACTCGAGGAACGGCTGCCGGACGAGGCCGGACTCGCCGGGCTGGTGGCCCGCCGCACCGACCTTGGGCAAACGCTCGATCAGCTGAATGAGGCGAAGCGGGCCGGTGCAGCCGCCCTTGATGCACTGCGCGCGGAGGCGGCCGGGCTGCTTGCGGGCGTGAAGCCCCTTGAAGAACTCGCCGCCGAAGCCCGACTGCGGACCAAAGAGGCCGCAGCGGCGGAGGAACTGGTCGCCGTCGTCGGTC
Source organism: Arthrobacter oryzae (assembly GCF_030718995.1). Lineage (NCBI taxonomy): Bacteria > Bacillati > Actinomycetota > Actinomycetes > Micrococcales > Micrococcaceae > Arthrobacter > Arthrobacter oryzae. Next base: position 4,562,862 of record NZ_CP132204.1, on the reverse strand, counting down.
GCTACGCCACAGCGGCGCGGGTCAGTTCGGGCGTTGCTGAACGGCACTTGGTGGCCAGGGGCCACCACCAGAACCATCGCCAGCGGTGGCTGGACCTGAGGGAGGAACGGCTCGCCAACGCCGCTGCTGAGCTCGCTTCCCAGCTCCGGCCGGACGAGCCCTGCCCCGTGTGCGGCAGCCCCGGGCACCCCTCTCCGGCACCGGCGGCCACTGCCGCACTGGCCGTCGTTGAAGCGGAGCGGGCCGCCCAGGAAGACTGTGAGGCAGCAGAGGCGGTCCTTGCGGCGCTGGAGAAGGAACTAGCCGAAGCCCGGCAGCAGGTTGCCGTTTTGGCGGCTCAGGGCGGCGACACCCCGCCGGAGGAAGCCCGCGCGGACGCCGCCCGGGCGAAGGAACGAGCGGACAAGGCACTCCGGGCTGCTGCGGACCTCGCTCTCAGCCGTGCGCGCCAGTCGGAACTGGACGAACACATCACAGCCGCCGAGTCCACGCAGGCAGCCACCGATTCCAGCATTGCGAAGACGGAGTCCACGCTCACGGAGGTCCAGGACCAGGCGGATGCTTTGGAGGGTGCGCTGCGCAAACTCCGGGCGGGCTACTCCACGCTTGGCCAGCGGATCACCTCCCTCAAGAATTCCACGGCGCTCCTGGAACGAACGGACGCCGCCCGGACCACCCTCGAGCAGGCCGAACTGCGGAGCAAAGACGCCCGCCAGCAGCTGGATGAGGCGCTCCCGGCGTCCGGGTTCGAATCCGCTGCGGCGGCGCGGTCCGTCCTTCTTCCGGAGCCGGATGCAGCCATGCTCGAAGCCGCAATCCGGGCCGGCCAGGATGAGGCCGCCCGCGTGGGTGAGCTCTTTGCCAGCGAGGAACTCGTCCTGGCCGCCCGCGAGCTTGAAGCGGACGGCCCGGTGCAGGCCGCTGTCCTCGACCGGCTCCGGGCCGAGGATGCCGCCGCCGAACGGCTCGCCAGGCAGGCCGTTGTCGCGGCGGGACTCGCGGAGAAGTCGGTACTGACCGTCCGCCGGATCGCGGGGGATTACGCCCGGCTTGCGGCTTCGGGCAAGGCTCCCCGGGAGCGCGCGGCGCTGCTCACCGCGGTGGCTGAGGCCGCCCGGGGCGCCGGCGACAACACCTACCGCATGAGCCTGAACAGCTACGTGCTCGCGGCCCGGCTTGAGCAGGTGGCCATCGCTGCCTCGGAACGGCTCGTCGGCATGAGCGATGGCCGCTATACCCTGCAGCACACGGACGCCAAGGCCGCCCGCGGAGCCAAGTCCGGCCTCGGCCTGGAAGTTGTGGACCAGTGGACGGGCCACCGCAGGGATACGGCCACGCTGTCCGGCGGCGAATCATTCATGGCCTCGCTGGCCCTGGCGCTGGGCCTCGCGGACGTGGTGCAGCAGGAGTCCGGCGGAGTGGACATCGAGACGCTCTTTGTGGACGAGGGCTTCGGGAGCCTCGACGAGCAGGCACTTGAACAGGTGATGGATGCCCTGGAAGGGCTTCGGGACGGCGGCCGCGTGGTGGGCCTCGTGAGCCATGTGCAGGAAATGAAGCAGCGCATCAGCACCCAGCTTCAGGTGGTCAAGGGGCGGAACGGCTCCACCCTCCACATTTCGGACGACATCCCGGCCTGATTCCCGCGCTGGGCCCGGCCCGACGCACGTTGCCTCGGCTACAATTGAACAGTTACCGGGTCGCGCGCATCGGGAGGAGGGACGATGCGCACCTTTGAGTGAACCCGGAATAATGAGCACCTCAACCTCTTCGCAGGCATCCGCCGCACCCTCCGTTGCCGCAACCACAGCCGCACACACTGCAGCAACCGCTGCCGCACACACCGCCAATCCCGTCCCTCCATCAGGGCCAGGCGGCCGCTACGCCAGGCTGCCCCTCCTGGCCGGCAAAGGCTTTATTCCGCTGGGGCTCTTCGCCCGGCTTCCGCTGGCCATGCTGACCGTGGGCGCCCTGACTCTCGTCACGGCCGTGACCGGTTCGTACGCCGTTGGCGGAGCAGCAGCGGGGGCCGTGGGCATCGGCTCGGCGCTGGGAGCACCGGTCCTCGGCGCGTGGGCGGACCGGCTCGGCCAGCGACCGGTGCTGCTGTTCGCCGCCATCTTCAACACCGCCGCCGTGGTGGCCCTGATCCTCACGGCGTATCTCGTTCCTGCAGCCCAGGACCTTGCCGCCGCTGTGCCCGTGTTCGCCGCGGCGTTCGTGGCCGGCGCGAGCTGCCCCCAGGTGGGCCCGCTGGCCCGTGTCCGCTGGATGGCGCTGACTTCCGGGGCCGGGAAAGCGGGAACTGCACGCGATCTGGACGCGGCATTGTCCTACGAAAGCACCGCGGATGAGCTGACCTTCGTGCTCGGCCCTGCGCTGGTGGGCATCCTGGCAAGCCTGATCACGCCCTGGCTCCCGCTGGCCCTCGCCGCGGCCCTGACGCTCACCCTGGTTCCAGCGTTCGCCGTGCACCGCACCCACCTGGCCGTACCTTTGAGGGTGCGCCGGCGCGCCGTCTCTGACGCCGGCCCGAGGGGTGCAGACGGCACCGGCATGGCTGCCGTGGCGCTGCCCTTCCTGGCCATGGTGTGCATGGGAACATTCTTTGGTTCAACCCAGACCGGCCTGAGCTCCTTCTCAGCCAGCTTCGCCACCGCGGAAATTGCCGGGTTGCTGTACGCGGTGATGGGACTGAGCTCCGCCGCGGCTGCACTGAGCGTCGCCTACTGGCCACAGGGCTTTGCCCTGTCGGCACGCTGGATGGTGAGCGCTGTGCTGATGGCCGGCCTGGCGGTGCTCTTGTTGCTGCCGGCGTCAGCGCTCCCCATGGTGCTGGTCCTGCTGGTCCTGGGACTGCCGGTGGGGCCGCTGATGGTCACCGTGTTCGCCATCGGCGGGGCCATAGCCCCTGCCGGACGCCTGGGAACCGTCATGACGGCCCTCGCCAGCGGCATCGTCGCCGGCACCGCCCTGGGTTCCTCCGTCGCCGGGCAGTTGGCGCAGCACCAGGGGTATTCCGCGGCGTTTATGGTGCCGGTCTGCTCGGCAGCGGCGCTGTTCGTGCTGGGGGCGGCCGCAGCCGTCGTGCTGCGAAACGGCGCAATGCGCCGCAAGCCTGCCGACGCCGGCAGCCGCTGACCGGCGCCTTAGAGCAGCTGCTTCTCGATGCGGGCGGCACTTGAGGTCAGGGCCGCCGCCACTTCCGCCGGGTCCTGCGTTGAGCGGATATAGACGACGGCGATCGAGGCCGGCCGGCCGCCCGGCACGTTGATGGGGGCCGCCAGCGATGAAACCCCTGCAATGACTTCGTCGTGGCTCGCCGCGTAACCGAGTTTCCGGGCCTCTGCCGCCACGGCCCGGTACGGGATGTCCGGAGCCAGCGCGTTCCATTCCTGTTCGGTGAGCGCAGACTGGATGGCGATGCCCGGCGCGCCGGCGCTGATCGGATGCCGTGAGCCGGGGTGCTGGACCACGGTCGCCGCTGAGTGCCTGGGCTCCACGCTCACCAGGGTGATGCAGTCCTGGTGGTCCCACACGGCGACGAAGGCCGTCATGTTCAGGGAGTTGGCAAGCTGCGTGAGTTCCGGGAGGGCCGCCGACTGCAGATCACGTGAAACCCCGCGTGCCAGAACGGCCAGGCCGGGACCGGGCTGGACCCTGCCGGAGTCGTCCCGGACCAGCAGCGAGTGATCCTCCAGGGTGCGGAGTATCCGGTATGCCACGGAACGGTGGACGCCCATGGCGTCCGCAAGTTCCGCGATGGTGAGCGGATGCTCGGCTTCCGCCAGGATTTCCAACGCACGGATTCCGCGCGAGAGCGTCTGAGACGGGGAAGCCTGGGCGGTGGCGGCCGGTGCGCCGGCGCCGGCGGTCTGAGTCATGCTGTCCATCCTAGGCCGGGATCAGTGGCGCTCCGCCCGCGGGGTCTTGTGTTGCACCCCACTTTCGGCTAGCGTTCCATATGAGAACTATATGTTCAATTATAGAATTTCGCTACCGCATCCTCCTCCGGTCGATAGAGAAGCCAATCCAAGGGATCAACGATGATTGCCAAGCCCCGCTCGGGAGCAGCTCCCGCAGTGACCGGCCGGACGTCGGCGCCGAGGGCCCGCCACTTCCGCGGGAGCCTCGGCAGGTTTGCCACCGGCGTCGCCATCGTGACGTTCGACGGAGCCACCAGGCGCCACGGCATCACCGTCAATTCCTTCACGTCCGTGTCCATGGAGCCGCCGCTGGTCCTGGTCAGCATCGCCCGGAGCGCCAAGGCGCACGATGAGCTCTCCGGCCGGCCATTCGCGGTGAACATCCTCGGCGCGGAACAGCGGCACCTGGCAACGCATTTCGCAGGCCGTCCAGGGCCGGAACCCCGGTGGGTGGAAGGTGCAACGGCGCCGCGCCTCTCCGGCGTCCTGGCGTACTTCGCGTGCACGCCCTGGGCCGAATACGACGGCGGGGACCACACCCTGTATCTCGGGGAGGTGGTGGACTTCGACTACCGCAGCGGCGACGCCCTGGCGTTTGCCAACGGCGCCTACACCACCATTCCGGAGAGCTTGCTGGGCATGGAGGACCTCCTGTAGCCCGCCCGCAGCCGAGCAAACCCACTGCAGCTCAACGATGACTGGAGAAACAAAAATGGGAATCCGAACCGGACAGCAGTACCTGGACAAGCTCAACGGCATGACGCCGCACGTGGTGATCGACGGGGAAGTGGTCAGCCAAAAAATTGCGGAGCACCCTGCGTTCCGCAATGTGGCCAGGTCCTACGCGAAGCTCTTCGACATGCAGCACGACCCTGCGTACCAGGATGCGCTGACGTACACCTCGCCGTCCACCGGAGACCTGGTCAACGCGTCCTTCCTGGTTCCGAGGACCATCGAGGACCTGCAGCGCCGGCGCCGGGCAATCTCCACGTGGGCCGAATCCTCCAACGGCTTCCTGGGCCGCTCGGGTGACTACATGAACTCCTCCCTGACCGCGCTCAGTACCGCCGAAAAATGGTTCTCGCAGGCCGATCCCAGGTTCGCCGACAACATCCGCAACTACTACGAGTGGGCCCGGGAGAATGACGTCCTGGCCACGCACACGCTCATTCCGCCGCAGGTCAACCGCTCCGTGTCAGGCTCTGAACAAATGGGCGGACAGCTGTCGGCGCACATCGTCGAGGAGCGGCCGGACGGCATCGTGATCAGCGGCGCCCGCATGCTGGCCACCATCGCCCCCATTGCGGATGAACTCCTGGTGTTCCCTTCCACCGTGCTGCGGGGCACCCCGGATGACGCTCCGTATTCGTATGCGTTTGCCATTCCCAATGATGCTCCGGGCCTGAGGTACCTTTGCCGCACGTCGCTGTACAACGGCGGCAGTACCCATGACGAACCCCTGGCGTCGCGCTACGAGGAGATGGATGCGGTGGCCATCTTCGACAACGTGTTCGTGCCGAGCGAGCGGATCTTCATGCTCGGACACCCGGAGCTCTGCAACAGCTTCTACGCGGAGACGGGCGCGGGGGCGCTCATGACGCACCAGGTGGTCACCCGGACCATCGCCAAGAGCGAGTTCTTCCTGGGCCTGGCCTCCGAACTGGCGGAGTCCATCGGGATCGACGGTTTCCAGCACATCCAGGAGGATATTGCGGAGCTGATTATCGATGTCGAGATCGGCAAGGCGCTGGTCCGCGCCTCGGAAGCCGACGCCGGCCCCAATGAGGCGGGCGTGATGCTGCCCAAATGGACCACGCTGAATGCCGCCAGGAACTGGTATCCCAAGATCGCCCAGCGCTTCCCGCAGATCATCCGGAAGTTCTCCGCCTCCGGGTTGATGGCGCTTCCGGGGGAGGCTGACGTCAACAGCGGGGCCCGGGCGGACATTGACATGTACCTGCAGGGCAAAACCCTGACCGGCCCGGAGCGCGTGCGCCTCTTCAAGCTGGCCTTTGATGCCTCCATTTCGGGGTTCTCGGGCAGGCAGTCCCTCTATGAATATTTCTTCTTCGGTGATCCCGTCCGGATGGCCGGTGCCCTCGTCAACAGCTATGACCGCGAACCGGTCCGGGCGAGGGTGCGCGATTTCCTGAACCGGAAGGACTGACCGTCCCGCCGGCCCGGGTCCGGCCGCCGCCCACGAGGCAACGGAACGCGATCCAAAGATTTAGTGCGCTTTGTCACACATTCGAGTATCCTCATACCAACTGACCGTTCGATCGGTAATTCGTTCGACGTCAATCCACATTCGGCAGTAGCTTTCCCGGTACTGCCCACAGCCACGGAGTTCCAATGACCGCAACTTCACACGTCGATTCAGAGGCGGGTCCCAGCAGCAAGCATGAGGAACGCAAAGTCCTCGCGGGAACGCTGGTCGGCACCACCATCGAGTGGTACGACTTCTTCATCTTCGCCCAGCTGACAGCAACGCTGCTGTCCCCGCTGTTCCTTGCCCCGCTGAACGATTCCAATCCCGGCCTGGCGCAGATCCTGTCCTTCGCGCTGATCGGCATCAGCTTCCTGTTCCGTCCGCTGGGTGCAATCATCGCCGGCCACCTGGGCGACCGCCTGGGCCGCAAAGCCATGCTGGTCTTCACCCTCGTCATGATGGGCGCGGCCACTGCCCTGATCGGTATGCTGCCGACGTATAAGGACATCGGCGTCTGGGCTCCGATCCTCCTGATCACCCTCCGGATCATCCAGGGCTTCTCCGCCGGCGGCGAATGGGGCGGCGCGGCTCTGATGGCCGTTGAGCACGCTCCCAGGAGCAAGCGCGGCCTGTTCGGCGCCTACCCGCAGATCGGCGTTCCCGTCGGCATGATCCTGGCCACCGGGCTCCTGTACTTCCTCAACACCAGCATGTCCAAGGAAGCCTTCGGCGCCTGGGGCTGGCGCGTACCGTTCCTGCTGTCCATCGTGCTGATTGTGGTGGGCTACCTGATCCGCCGCGCGGTGGCCGAAAGCCCGGTCTTCAAGGAAATGATCGAGCGTAAGGAGAAGGCCAAGGCTCCGCTCGGACAGCTGATCAAGTTCCACAAGAAGTCCGTGCTCTACTCCACCATGATCTTCATCGGCAACAACGCGGCGGGCTACCTGCTGATCGCCTTCTTCATCTCCTACGCCACGAAGACGCTGAAGATGCCGGTCGCCGAGATTCTGCTGGCCACCACCCTGGCTTCGTTCGGCTGGCTGATCTTCACGCTCGTGGGCGGCTGGCTCTCCGACAAGATCGGCCGGGTCAAGACCTTCCTTATCGGATACGGCATTGTGTTCGCCTGGATGATCCCGATGTTTGCCCTGATCGACACGAAGAACATCATGCTCTACGGCGTGGCGCTCTTCGTGCTGACCATCGGCCTGGGGCTGTCCTACGGCCCGATGTCCGCCATGTATGCCGAGATGTTCCCGGCCAACGTACGGTACTCGGGCATTTCCATCGGCTACGCGTTCGGTGCGATCCTGGGTGGTGCATTCGCGGCCACCATCGCGGAGTCGCTGATGCAGACTACCAAGTGGACCGGCTCCATCGGCATCTACATCATGATCCTGTGTGTCATTTCCGCGGTCGGTGTACTCCTGGCCGGGGAGACCAAGGGCCGCCCCCTGGGCGTCAGCAGCCACCACTAATGGCAGGCTGACTGCAGCCTTCCTGACAGGCTCGACGGCGGGCACGGACCACTTCGGTCCGTGCCCGCCTTTTTGCGCCCCAACTAGACGCCCAGGAACTCCGTTGCCGCCTGCTTGAACGCCCTGCTGGTGATCACATTGCTGTGGTTCCGGCCGGGAATCAGCAGCTGCTCCACGAGCGCCCCTGATTTTGCGCCCAGTTCGGCGAGCTCCGGGATGGTTGCGGCGCGGTCATCCTTGTCGCCGGCCACCAGCAGCATGGGCATGTGCGGGACGGCTTCCGCCGGATCGAAGGGCTCGCCCTTGATCGCTTCCACCAGCGACAACAGTGCAAAGATATTGTTGCTGGGCAATCCCTGCGCCATCTTCAGCAGGCCGGCGGTGGACTCGTCAGCGATGGGCGTGCCGTCCGCCAGGTAGCGCTGCGCCGCCACCAGGTCAAAGGCCGCCAGCGGGTCTGCGACGTTGGGGCCGCCGAGCACCAGCCGGTGAACCAGTTCAGGCTGGGTGGCGCCGAATTCCCAGGCGAGCCGGGACCCCAGGGAGTAGCCGATCACATCGAGCCCGCTGGCAGGGTCGCCGTCCCGCAAAGGACGGACGCCGGCGTCGAACGCCACTTGCAGGAGGTCCGCGCGGATCCTGCTGGGGCTGTATGAGTCCATGTCTTCCGGGGCTCCGCTGCGGCCGTGGCCGGGCAGGTCCACGGTGATGACGCGGCGGCCGGCCTCCAGCAGGGCGGCCAGCCAGCCGGTGTCCTGCCAGTTCAGTTTGGTGGACGAGGAGAATCCGTGCAGCAGCAGGACGGGCCGGAGGCCGGCGTCCGACTCAGGCTCGTGCACCTCCACGTAAAGCTGGGGGTCGGTGCCCTCCACGGTGTGGTGGTGCTGCTCGCCGGTGTGCCTGCCGCTCATGGTGTCAGTCCTCATCAAGTACGGCGCTCAGGCGGACCCGGCGCTTCGGTGCCTCTTCCTTCGGGACCGTGCCCACGATGCCGGCAGTGTTGTCCGGCACCTCAAACACAATCAAGGGCTCGCCGACATTGATCTTGTCACCGGGCCCGCCGTGGATACGCACCACTTTACCTGCCTGCGGACTGGGCAGTTCAACAGCGGATTTGGTGGTTTCAACCTCCACGAGGGGCTGGTTCCGTTCCACCTGGTCACCGGGTGAAACCAGCCATTCCAGCACGGTTGCCTCGATGAGGCCCTCGCCGAGGTCGGGAAGCGGGAAGGAAATTTCAGCCACGGCGGTACTCCAATACTCGCTGGATGCCAAAGAGGATCCGGTCAACGTTCGGGATGTATTCGTCTTCAAGGTCCCCGGATGGATACGGGACGTCGAAGCCGGTGATTCGCTCCACGGGAGCCTTGAGGGTGTCGAAGCAGGCCTGGGTGATCAGTTGGGCCACCTCTGCGCCGAGGCCCGAGGTCAGTGGCGCCTCATGGACGACGACGGCACGCCGCGTCTTCCGCACGGACGCCGCCAGGGCGGCTTCATCGATCGGCTTGAGCCAGCGAAGGTCCAGGACTTCGACGTCGATTCCGTCCTCGGCGGCGAGCCCTGCCACCTGCAGGCACCGCGCCACCATCGCCCCCCATGCCACGAGCGTCAGGTGGCGGCCTTCACGCATGACCTTCGCGTCGGTGGGGGAGCCGCCGCCGGCCTCGGCATTGGCGAGGTCCACCTCGCCCTTTTGCCAGTACCGCGACTTCGGCTCCATGAAGATCACCGGGTCCGGCCGCGTGGCTGCGTACTTGAACAGGTGGTAGGCCTCGTGCGGGTTCGACGGCGAGACCACCTTGAGTCCCGGGACGTGCGCGAAGAGCGCCTCCAGGCTTTCGCCGTGGTGTTCGGGGGCTCGGATGCCGCCGAAGCTGGGAACCCGCAGCGTGATGGGCATCGGCAGGGTGCCGCGGCTGCGGTAGTTCATCCGTGCGATCTGGCAGACGATCTGGTTGATCGCCGGGTAGGCGAAGCCGTCGAACTGGACCTCCGGGATGGGGTGGAAGCCGGCCATCGCCAGGCCCACGGACATACCCAGGATTCCTGACTCGGCCAGCGGTGTGTCAAACACCCGGCCGCTGCCGTGCTTCGCCTGGAGGCCGTCCGTAACGCGGAACACGCCGCCCAGCCGTCCGCAGTCCTCACCGAAGACCAGCGTTTTCGGGTGTTCAGCCAGTACCTCATCGAGGGCACGGTTGAGTGCCTGCTGCATGGAAAGCTGTTCAACGCCGTGGCGTGCAGTTCCGTCGGCCATGTCGGCCCCGCTCTCAAGGGTTGCATTAGACATGTTCGGACTCCTCGCGCCAGTTAGCGGCCTGGGCCTGCAGCGCAGGGGTGGTTTCCTGGAAGACCAGGTCGAACATTTCGTTGCCGGGCCGGGACCCGAGTTCCTGGACACCGGCGCGGAGGAGTTCTTCTTCAGCCTTGGCAGCTGCCAGGGCTTCGGCAAAGAAGGCCTCGTCGGCGACCCCGTCGGCGAGCAGCCGCTTCCGGAACCGCTCCAGAGGGTCTTCCCCGGCGTCGTCGCGCTCTTCGTTGAGCGAGCGGTACCGGCCCGGATCGTCTGAGGTGGAGTGCGGGCCGCGGCGGTAGGTCATGGCCTCGATGAGTGCCGGGCCGTTGCCGGCGCGGGCGTGCGCGAACGCGTGCCGGGTCGCCTCGACCACGGCAACGACGTCGTTCCCGTCAATCCGCTGGGCCGGGATGCCGTAGCCGGCGGCGCGGGCCGCCACGGATCCGCCGGCCACCTGGTGCTCCGTGGGGACCGAGATGGCCCAGCCGTTGTTCTGTACGAAGAAGACGACGGGAGCCTTCATGACGGCCGCGAAGTTCATGGCCTCATGGATATCGCCCTGGGACGACGCGCCGTCGCCGAAGTACGTCATGGCCACGCCGAGCCTGCCGTCGGCGTTGCCGGCCAGCGTCTGCCCGTGGGCCCAGCCCACGGCGTGGAGCACCGACCCGCCAACCACGGCCTGGATCGGAGCCAGCCGGGACTCCAGCGGGTTGTAGAGTCCGCCGTGCCAGGTGGCCTTGTGGGTGGACATGTACGCCACCATGTCCACTCCCATGGCCCGGGCCACGCCCATTTCGCGGTAGGTGGGGAAGACGAAGTCGCGGGTGGTGTCCACGGCGTAGCCGCTGCCCACCTGGGCGGCCTCCTGGCCAAGTTCCGGGGCGTAGCCCGGGATGAGCCCCTGGCGCTGCCAGGCGATGGCTGAGGTGTCCAGATGCCGGACGGCCGCCATCAGCGAATACAGTTCGCGAAGCTGCTCGGCGGACAGGGGTTCGGGAAGTGGTCCCGACAGCTGCCCGGCGTCGTTGCTGCTGAACGGGGAAGGCGAGGTATCCATGATTGTGACCCTAGTCACCGGCGGAAGGCTGGGCAATCAGCCCAGGTTGGACCGGGCAGATTGCCGAAAGCTGCCAAGGATGTGGCTGCATCGCATAGCAGTTTGTCCAGCTGGGGTGCCTACCTCGCCGCCCTGTCCTGGCGTGACGCCGACACCTTGGCGCCGATCCTGCAGGCCGCGGCAATGGCGGCGACAAGGATGATGGTGCTCACCAGCTGGCGGCTGCTCTCGGCACTGCTGAAGCCCACGGCGAAGATCAGCGCCAGGAGGACCAGCCCGAAGATTGTCAGGCCCGGGAAACCCTTCATCCGCAGCGGAAGCTCGGTGCCCTCGCGGTCCGCCCTGCGGCGCAGGATCAGCTGGGAGACCAGGGCGGAGCCCCACACCATGAGGCAGGTTGAGCCCACCAGCTGGAAGAGTGCCGGCAGGATCTGTTCAGGGAACAGGAGCTCCAGGACGGCGGCCAGGAAGCCGAAGGCAACTGACACTCCTACGGCAACCACGGGCACCCTGGCCTTGTTCAGCCTCGACAGGAAGCCCGGTGCTTCGCCGCGTCCGGCCAGGGAGTAGATCATGCGGGAGGCGCCGTACAGGTTTGCGTTGAGGGCGGACAGCAGCGCAATGACGGCCACCAGGGTGATGGCGGTGCCCGCTCCCGGGATCCGGGCGGCGTCAAGGACGCCGGCGAACGGCGAGGCCAGGGATTCGGAGGTCGCAGGCAGGACGGCGGCAATGACAAAGACGGAGCCGATGTAGAACACCAGGATCCGCCACAGCACCGTGCGGATGGCCTGGCCCACGCTGTGGCGGGGGTTCTCGGTCTCGGCGGCGGCAACGCTGACGATCTCGGTGCCGCCAAAGGCGAAGATGACCACGAAGAGCGCGGTGGCGATTCCGCCGAGGCCTGCCGGGGCGAAGTCGTTGGTGATGTTGCCCAGGCCCGGGCTTGCTACGTCAGGCAGCAGGCCAAGGAGCAGGGCTGTGCCGATGCCCAGGAACATCAGGATTGCGGCCACCTTGAGGATGGCGAACCAGAACTCGAATTCGCCGAAGTTGTTGACGCCCGCCAGGTTGATGGCGGTGAAGAGGGCCATGAACACCAGTGCCATGACCCAGACGGGCACTACCGGCCAGACCGTGAACAGAAGGCCGGCCGCGCCGAGGGCCTCCGCCGCAATCACCACTACCAGTTGCAGCCACCACAACCACCCCACTGTGGCGCCCGCAGTCCTGCCCATTGCCTTCTCCGCGTAGACGGAGAACGCGCCGCTGTTCGGATTGGCGGCGGCCATCTCGCCCAGCGCCCACATCACCAGGATGATGAGGGTGCCGGCCACGAGGTAGGAGATCAGGACGGCGGGTCCGGCGGCCTGGACGCCCGCTCCCGAGCCGAGGAAGAGTCCGGCCCCGATGGCGCTTCCCAGCCCCATCATGGTGAGCTGGCGGGGTTTCATGCTGTGGCCGAGCGAAGTGGATGGGCGCTCTGCGGTGGACTTCATCGTCATGCTTGCGAACCTTCTTGTGGTCGGTGGTTGGTCCTTTTGGGACATATTGAATTTACCGTCCCGAGCCGGCCCTTCCGCGCAGCTTCCGTGAGAATATGGTGGCAGTTTGCGGATTGATTTCCGTTTTTTGTGGCGATTTGTAAGCCGGATGGCGGATCTGAGGGGGACTTCGATGAATGTGGACGCAATGGACGCCAAAATTGTCCGATTCTTTACCGATTCACCCAGGGCCTCGGTGCTCGAAGCCTCGCGGGTCCTGAAGATCGCCCGTGCCACGGTGCAGTCGCGGCTCGACCGGATGGCGGACGCCGGCGTGATCGGTTCATGGGTTCCGCAGCCGGACCCCTCCCGCTTCGGCTACCCCGTGGTGGCGTTCTGCTCGCTCACCATCAACCAGGACCTGGGCCACGACGCGGTGGTGGAGGCGCTGGCCCGCATCCCTGAACTGATCGAGATCCACACGGTTTCCGGAAGTTCAGACCTCATGGCCCGGATCGCGGCACGGTCCAACCCGGACCTGCAGCGGGTCCTGGACGCCATGATCGCCACGAAGACCGTGCTGAGGTCCTCGTCCGTGATCGTCCTCAACACCCACTTCCAGGGGCGTACGCTGCCGTTGCTCGAGGCCGCCGCCGGAATGTGACCTGCCGCATTTTGCGCAGGCGGCCGGCAGCCGTACCATTAGTTCTAGTCATGTTGACTATAACTAGCCGGAGGGGCCCGCGGGCGGGACCACAGGCTGAAGCCCAGGGGCGCCGCTTCGGCGCGAGGAAAGCGGGGTGGACCGCCGTGTACACGAGCTCTTTCAACGTTGCCGAGCGGCAGTCCGCACCGCCGTCGCTCGCTATTTCCACGGTGATCTTCGCCCTCCGCCCCAGCGAGAAGACCGGGCGGCCCACGCTCTGGCTCCCGCTGGTGCGACGGATCCGGGAGCCCTTCAAGGACCTGTGGGCGCTGCCCGGAGGCCCGCTGACCCACGCTGAATCCCTGCAGGACGCCGCATCGCGGAACCTGCGGGAAACCACCGGACTGGCGCCAAACTACCTGGAGCAGCTGTACGCCTTCGGCGGCCTGCACCGCTCTCCGACGCAGCGCGTGGTGTCCATCGTGTACTGGGCGCTGGTCCAGCCCACGGAAGCCGCGCTCGCCGACGAGTCCGAAAACGTCAAGTGGTTCCGGGCCGACCGCCTGGGAGACCTGGCCTTCGACCACAATGCCATCGTGGACTACGCCCTCGGGCGCCTGCGGAACAAGCTGGCCTACGGTTCGGTGGCCTACCACCTGCTGGGGGAGTACTTCACCCTGGCCCAGGTCCGGGAGGTCTACGAAGCCGTCCTTGACCGCGAGCTGGATCCGGCGAACTTCCGCCGCCAGCTCAAGTCCACGCCGGAAATCGAAGAAACCGGCGAATACCTGCAGGGCGGAAAACACCGCCCTCCCCGCCTCTACCGCTTTACCGGCCGCCCCGGCCTTGACCCAGATAACAGGAGCACACCATGAGCAGCGTCAACACGGCAATCCAGTTGATCACTCGCGAACAGGCCGCCAGCAGTGCCACAGCCATCGCGGCAGGCGCTTCGACCTGCAGCCCGGCGCTGGCCCGCGGGCCCTGGGACTACGACCTCGCAGAGGCCCTCGCCGGTGTGCCCGCTTACGGTCCGGGCGCGTCCAGCGCAGATATCGCCCCTGCCGCCACCCCGCGCCAGGGCCAGCTGCCCGAGGAATACAAAAAGGCCACGGACGCCGAACTGGACGTCCGCATCCGGGCGGCCAAAGCTGCCCTCGGGGACAAAGCCGTCATCCTGGGACACTTCTACCAGCGCGACGAGGTCATTGAGTACGCCGATTTTGTGGGTGACTCGTTCCAGCTGGCCAATGCCGCACTGACCAAACCGGACGCCGAAGCCATCATCTTCTGCGGCGTGCACTTCATGGCGGAAACCGCGGACATCCTGTCCAACCCCGGCCAGGCCGTCATCCTGCCGAACCTCGCCGCCGGCTGCTCGATGGCGGACATGGCCGACATCGATTCCGTGACCGAATGCTGGGAGCAGCTGGAAGAGCTCTACGGCACAGAACCCGACGCCGACGGCCGGGTTCCGGTCATCCCCGTCACCTACATGAACTCTTCCGCAGCGCTCAAGGGCTTCTGCGGGGAGCATGGCGGCATCGTCTGCACATCCTCCAACGCCGCCACGGTCCTCGAGTGGGCCTTTCAGCGGGGCCAGCGGGTCCTGTTCTTCCCGGACCAGCACCTGGGCCGCAACACCGCCAAGGCCATGGGTGTGCCGATGGAGCAGATGCCCATGTGGAACCCGCGCAAGGACCTCGGCGGCAACGACGAACAGACCCTGCTCGATTCCCGCGTCATCCTCTGGCACGGCTTCTGCTCGGTGCACAAGCGCTTCAACGTGGGGCAGATCGAAAAGGCCCGCGCCGACTTCCCCGGCGTCAACGTGATCGTCCACCCCGAGTGCCCCATGGAGGTTGTGGACGCCGCAGACTCCGCCGGGTCCACCGACTTCATCAAGAAGGCCATCGCCGCCGCCACCGAGCCCACCACCTTTGCCATCGGCACGGAGATCAATATGGTCAACCGGCTGGCGGCAGAGTACCCGCAGCACACCATCTTCTGCCTGGACCCGGTGATCTGCCCCTGCTCCACCATGTACCGGATCCACCCCGGCTACCTCGCGTGGGTTCTGGAAGCGCTGGTCAACGGCGAAGTCCTCAACCGCATCACCGTGGACGACGACGTCGCTGCACCGGCACGGGTGGCCCTGGAGCGGATGCTGGCGGCGCGGCCGTGACCAGGCCCGGTACGGTATCCGGCGGCACTGGCCGCCGGCCGCTCCGCCGCCTCGTGGTGGTGGGCAGCGGCATCGCGGGACTCTACGCAGCGCTCCAGGCGGCAGACGCGGAAGGGGGCGGCGCGGCTGAGGTTGTGCTGCTGAGCAAAGGGCAGCTGGAACACAGCAACACCTTCTACGCGCAGGGCGGCATATCCGCCGTGCTGGAACCCGGCGAGGCCGCCCCCGGCGACTCCGTGGAGGCCCATATCGCTGACACGCTGGCAGCCGGCGCGGGACTGAACAACCCCGACGCCGTTCGGGTCCTCTGCACGGAAGCAGCACAGGACATCGCCGGGCTGCGGCGCTTCGGAGTCACCTTCGACGCGAATGCCCAGGGGGGCACCTCGCTGGGGCTGGAAGCTGCCCACTCAGCGCCGCGCATCCTGCACGCCGGCGGGGACGCCACCGGCGCCCGGATTGCCCGCGGACTGATTGCCGCCGTCCTGGAACGGGCGGTGTCCGGCCACCTGCGCCTGGAAACCGGCGCATTTGTCACGGAACTGACGACGGCGGACGGCCGGGTGACCGGTGTGGAGTACCTGCAGAACGGCGAACCCCGGAACATGCCTGCCGACGGCGTGCTGCTCGCCACCGGCGGGGCGGGCAGGATTTTCGCCCGCACCAGCAATCCCTCGGTTGCCACTGCGGACGGCCTGGCGCTGGCCTGGCGCGCAGGCGCCGCGGTGAGCGATCTGGAGTTCTTCCAGTTCCACCCCACCACCATGGCCATGCCCGAAACGGCAGGCGGTCCGCCGCCCCTGCTGGTCTCCGAAGCCGTCCGCGGCGAAGGAGCACTGCTGCTCGATGCCGACGGCCGCCGCTTCATGCCGGACTACCATCCGGACGCCGAACTGGCACCGCGCGACGTCGTCTCCCGCAGCATCGCGCTGCACCTGGCCCGGACGGGGGCACCGGCAGACACCCCGGTGTACCTGGACGCCCGGGGGATTGAAGCGGCCAACGGCTCCGGCTTCCTGGCACGCCGCTTTCCCACCATCAATGCCGCCACGAAGGCGGCAGGCTACGACTGGACCGCGGAACCGCTTCCGGTGTCCCCGGCGGCCCACTACTGGATGGGCGGGGTGGTGACGGACCTGGCCGGACGGACTTCTGTGCCGGGACTCTACGCAGCCGGTGAGGTGGCCTGCACCGGGGCCCAGGGCGCCAACAGGCTGGCCAGCAACTCGCTGCTCGAAGGGCTGGTCTTCGGGCGGCGCGCCGTGGAGTCCTTCCTTTCACCCGGGCCGGGCTGGGTGTCGCACGACAGCACTGCTCCGCGTGCTGTCTCGGCCGCGGGCGGCCTCCCCTTGACGCACGCTTCCACAGCCCTGTCGCGCGACTTCGCCGGGGGAGCAGCCCCAGCAGCGGCGCCCGAAGGTGTTGTTAATTCTGTGCCTGATCCCGGGGCGTTTTCCCGCGAAGCCCTTGGGCGGTTGATGACCGGTGCCGCCGGGGTGTTGCGGACCGGGGCGGAACTTGATGCTGCTGCCGCCCAGCTGGCTGAGTGGGCCGGGTCCATGAATCCGCCTGAGCCTGGGGACCCGCGCGAGCACGAGGACCGCAATTTGTTGCTGGCAGCGCGGCTGCTCGTGGCGGCCGCCCGGAGCCGGACCGTATCCGTGGGCGCCCATTACCGGGCCGACACGGACCCGGCGCCAGCCCCAACCCATTCGATGCAAAGGATTTCCTCATGACCACCACCGCCCAGGAAAAGCCGGCCGTGGCCGCCGTCGAACTTGTCGGCAGCCTTCCCGACGCCGCCGTACTGGGGGTGCTGCGTGCTGCGCTCGCCGAGGACGCCCCCTACGGCGACATCACCTCCCAGGTCCTCATCCCGGCGGACGCGCGGGCGACGGCGGTTCTCAACGCCCGCGTTCCCGGCGTCCTCAGCGGGGGAGCCGTGTTTGCCGCCGCCATGAAGCTCACCGACCCGGACGCCGTCGTCGAACTGCTGGTGGCAGACGGTCAGAGGTTCGGCCCGGGTACGCCGCTGGCCAGGGTGACCGGCAACGGCCGGGCAGTCCTGCTGGCGGAGCGCGTGGCACTGAACCTGGTCCAGCGGATGAGCGCGATCGCCACCAGGACAGCCGAATTCGTGGACCTCGTCCAGGGAACCAAAGCCCGGATCACCGACACCCGGAAGACGACGCCCGGCCTGCGCGTGCTGGAGCGCTACGCGGTCCGCTGCGGCGGCGGCGCCAACCACCGTTTCAGCCTGTCCGACGCCGTGCTGGCCAAGGACAACCACCTCGCGGTGATCACCGGCGGAGACCCGGCTAAACTCACCGCGGTGCTCAGGGCGGCCAAAGCGCAGCTCGGCCACACCACTCACTTCGAAGTCGAAGTGGACCGGATGGACCAGGTGGAACCCGTTCTTGCCGCCGGAGTGGACACCATCATGCTGGACAACTTCACGCTCGAGGACCTGGCCGCCGGCGTGGCCCTGGTGGACGGGCGCGCCAGGGTGGAAGCCAGCGGCAACGTCAACCTTGAAACGGTGGCAGCGATCGCCGCCACCGGAGTGGACGTCATTTCCATCGGCGGCCTCACCCACAGCGTCATCGCCCTCGACCTGGGCCTTGACATTGAACTGCTGGACATTGAACCGACGGACATTGAACTGACGGTGGGCTGAACCGGCCATGATCTTCCTGGATGCAGCGGCCACCACGCCGGTCCGCCGCGAAGTGCTGGAGGCCATGTGGCCGTACCTCACCGGCGACTTCGGAAACCCGTCGAGCCACCACTCGCTGGGGGAGTCCGCGGCCACGGCGCTCGCGGGCGCCCGGACTGCCACCGCCAGGGCGCTGAACTGCCGACCCGCGGAGATCACCTTCACCTCCGGCGGCACCGAAGCTGACAACCTCGCTGTGAAAGGCATCGCCCTGGCCCGGCAGGCCGCGGACCCTGTCCTCAACCGCGTGGTGATCAGCGCCGTCGAACACCCCGCCGTGGAGGAATCGGCCCGGTACCTCGAACGGTTCCACGGCTTTGCCGTGGACATCGTCCCGGTGGACGGCTTCGGACAGGTCACCACCGCAGCACTCGCGGCTGCCCTCCGCCCGGAAACCGCACTGGTCAGCGTGATGTACGCGAACAACGAAGTGGGAACGGTCCAGCCAATCCGGGAGCTCGCCGCCCTCAGCCGTGAACGGGGCATCCCGTTCCATACAGATGCAGTCCAGGCCGCGGGCTGGCTGCCGCTGGACACGAAGGTCCTTGGCGTGGACGCCATGAGCATCTCGGGTCACAAACTGGGCGCGCCGAAAGGCAACGGGGCGCTGTACGTGCGGAGCCGCACCCGCATTGAACCGCTGCTTCATGGCGGCGGGCAGGAACGCGGACGCCGCTCCGGAACAGAGAATGTTGCAGGCGCCGTGGCCCTGGCCACGGCACTGGCGCTGGTCCGCCCCGGTCAGGAGCACGTCGCTGCGCTCCGGGGCGACTTCATCCGCGAGGTGCTTTCCGGAGTGCCCGGCGCGCAGCTGACGGGACACCCTGCGGAGCGGCTGCCTTCGGTGGCTTCGTTCTGCTTCCCGGGAACCAGCGGGGAATCGGTGCTCCTGGAGCTGGAGCGGCAGGGGGTGGTGTGCTCCAGCGGCTCCGCGTGCGCAGCCGGATCGGATGCCGCCTCGCCGGTGTTGCTGGCGATGGGCATTCCCGCAGACGTCGCCCAGACCGCGGTCAGGTTCAGCTTTGATGCATCGGTGACCGCGGCGGAACTGCACGAGGCGGCAGCAGCCGTTCGGAGCGCCGTGGGAAGCGTGCTGGCGCTCGGCATCCGCTAACCGCATCCCGGCGTGGGTCGCCCGGCCTCGACCGTCGGCGTCCCGCCGTCGGGATCAGCAGCCAAGGGTCAACGGTGCCGCGCGCGGCGGAAGATCCAGTGCCGCAGCAGCGCAAAGCGCACGGCAGTGGCCAGGAACCCGGAGAGCGTGGTGGTCCACAGCTCGTCGGACATGGTGGCGTCGGGATTGACCCAGTGCAGCACCCCCAGGCTGCCTCCGGTGATCACCAGCGCGATGACAATGACCACCATGCCGCTCAGGTGGTCCCTGCCGGCCTTCGCGCGTCCGGCGATCTTGAACGTGAGCCGCCGGTTCAGGGCCGTGTTCATCACCGAGGTCATAATGAGCGCTGCGGCGTTCGCCAGCTGGGACCCCAGCCAGGGCCGGAGCAGCGCGTAGAGGGCCAGCGAGGTCAGCGTGCACACAATGCCCACGCCGGTGAACCGCAGGAGCTGCCGGATGGCGGGGAAGCGAAGGATGCCTCGGTGGTGCTTTGTGGCCGGCGGGCGCCGTTCGGCGTTTCGGGGCCCGGACTGTCGGGGCCCGGACTGCGGCTCGGACTGTTGCGGCAGCAGGATGGCGGGCGCAGCAGGTGATTCCATCGTTCCAGCCTGCCACACTGTGCCGCCCGAACCCGTCAGGCGGGCTCCCGGACCGGGTTCGTCAGTTCCCCTATTCCCTCAACCCGGCAGGTAACGGTGTCTCCGGGGTGCAGCTGTACGCTTTCGGCGGGGAACCCCGTCAGGACGAGGTCGCCGGGGTGGAGAGTCATGAAGGACGTGAGGTACACCAGGATTTCGTCCACCCCCCAGCCGAGGTCCGCGGAGCTGGCCGCCCGGAGCTCGGTGCCGTTGTGCACGATGCGGATGGACAGGGCGGCACTGTCCAGGCCGGTCACGATCCACGGTCCGGCCGGTGTGAAGGTGTCCTGGCTCTTGGCGCTGATCCACAGGTCATCCGATTTCTGGAGTTCGCGTGCCGTGACGTCGTTGCCGACAGTGAAGCCGAGGATGGCCTCCCGGGCATTCTCCGGCGTCAGTCCGCGGGACCTGCGTCCGACGACGATAGTCAGTTCCGCTTCCGGGTCCACCTGGCCCACTCCCGGCGGGAGTTCGATGGCGTCCCCCGGTCCCACCACGCTGGTGGCTGCCTTGTGGAATGCCTGGGGAGGAAGGTCCCGGCCGGCCTGGCCGGTGTTGTGCGCCATGCCCAGGACATTGGCCGGGACGCTGGGCGCGAGGAAAGCAAAAGCGTCTTCGCCGACCACCGAGCCGGGCTGCCAGCCGGTCCGGGGTGCACTGCAGGCATTTGCCCAGGAGCCTGGGAACGGGGTATCGATGACTGTCCAGAGCCTTCCCGCGTCGCAGCCGAAGTCCCGGGCGTCATTGGCTACGAAGAACTGTTCCTGCTTCGAAGCAGGGGAGTGCGGACGGACCCGGGCGATCCGGCGGGGGTGCGATGGTGTCATCATGACATCCTACGTCCCGGCTGCCAGCGCGCGGCTCCCGGCTGCCAGCGCGCGGCTCCCGGCTGCCAGCGCGCGTCAGTACCGTTCGCCCGCCGGGATCTCCACTGCGAGCCGGTTGGACGGGCCCGCCAGCGGGCAGGCCCAGGCTTCGTTGTAGGCGCAGGAGGGGTTGTAGGCGAAGTTGAAGTCGAGGATGAACTCGGCGTCGGGTCCCGATCCGAGCACGCCGTGGAAGGCTCCTTTGATCGTGTCCAGCAGGTAGCGTCCGGCGCCGTAGCTGCCGCCGGGCTGTCCCGCCGTCGCATCCCGGAACGGCACGAAGATGCCGCCGCCGTACCCGTGCAGCTTCCAGACGGCAAGCTGCCCCATCTCGGGCAGGTCGAAAGTGCCCAGGCGAACGAACCGGACAACGCCGTCGGTTCCGGTTTCGACGTTCATTTCCCGGCCGGCGCCTTCTTTCGTCAGGGGAACGTGGAAACGGTAGATGGGGTCGTAGTCGGCCGTGCGCAGGCCGCTGAACGTGGCTTTGGCGGCCGGGGTGAGCGCGGAAGCCGGGTGGGTGCCGAACATCCGGTCGCGTTCCTGGCGCCAGTACGAGTGGGCCTCCGCGGGGCTGTCCACGGCAATCCTTCGGACGTTTTGGTACATGGCGAAGGTCCGGATCCGCCAGTCGGCAATGTCCAGGGCCGAGATGTCCGCGACGCTGTCCTGCTCCATGTCAAAGTGCTGTTCCGCCATGTCCCCAGCGTAGCCCTCTTTACGGAAGGGAAACCCCGTATGCCAACACTCCGGCCGGAACGCGGCGGCCGCAGCGGCGGCGCGGCTACGCTTGCCCCATGACAGGGAAGGCAATGGCCCGCAGGGCACGGCTGGGCGCGGCGTTCATCGTGGCGGTGGCAGCGTTGTCAGGTTGCAGCGGCGACGGCAAGGGCCAGCCAGCCTGGACGGCGGGCAGCAGCCCGTCGGACAGTTCGACGGCGGGCGGGCAGTCGACCTCCGCACCAGAGGCGACCCCCGGATCCTCCGCCAGCGGAACCCGGCCTGGTGGAACGGGAACTGAATCCCCGTCAGCCGGGTCCACGGCAGCGGCGTGGAAGGTCTATTCGGACTCGACTAAGAACGTCAGCTTTGAGCTGCCCCGGGACTGGATCGCCCAGTCTGTCAGCCCGGACCAGGGGACGCTTCCGGGCGCCCTCAAGGTCGAAGTGAAGGATGCCAAGGGTGCCTACGTCGCGACGCTGCAGACCGGACTGCCTTCGCCCTCGGCTGCAGCCTGTGCAGAGGCTGCCCGAAAGCCGTACGTGGTGGTCAGCAGCGTTCCCGTCGACCTGCCGCACCGTGAGGGCGACGGCCTGATCACCCCGCACGTGGTGTTCCGCGTAATCCAGGGCTACAGGTACTTCGGCTCCTACGGCATCACCAACGTGGTGGGCGGAAGCGACGGCAGGGCCTGCTCCCTGCAGAACATCATCCGCGGCCCCGAAGGCAAGGGCGATGTCTCCTTCGGCGACCTGGCTGCGCTCAAGGCCTTTGCCCCGGATGAGAAAGTGGCTCCCGCCAAGGCCTTCGACACCTTGGACCAGGCGGCAAAGTATGTCAACGAAGGGTCTGAATTTGCGAACGTCCAGCGGATGCTAATGTCTCTGGAGATCAAAAGTTAGTCCCGCGCCCGGCCCGTAAACCCAACCGGCCGGCAGCGTGGACTGTTCTGCAACCACCCCACACCCCGGAGATACATGGAACGCAGCGTGGCCGCCCGCCTCGTCTTCAAGACCGCAGCTGAAACCAAAGTCGCATTGGCTGTTGCCGTCGCCAGGAATGAGGGTTATTCGTCACTGGCGGAAACGCTGTCGGTGACTTCCGGGGCGGACCCGGTGCCGGTGACGGAGCTGTCCGACCATCACGGCGGCCGCTTCCACTACATGGAGTTCGCGGAGCCCACCGAGGTGACCGTGGACTACACGGCCACAGTTTCCGGGCTGGCGGTTCCGGAAGAGCCCAACCGCATGGAACTCATCCGGTACGTCCGGCCCAGCCGGTATGCGGAGTCCGACCGCCTGCTGCCCACGGCCTATGCCGAATTCGGCGGCCTCCAGGGCGAAGAGCTCCTGCACGCCGTCCGCAACTGGGTCTTCAGCGAACTCCGTTATGTCAGCGGTTCTTCCCGCGGGACGGACGGCGCCGTTGAGACGCTCCTCAACCGCCGCGGAGTGTGCCGGGATTTTGCGCACCTGGCCATTTCCCTGCTGCGCGCAAAGGACATTCCGGCCCGGCTCGTGGCGGTCTATGCGCCGGGCCTCAGCCCGATGGATTTCCACGCCGTGGCGGAGGCGTATATCAACGGAGCCTGGCACGTCGTCGATCCCACCGGGCTTGCCCCGCGGGAGAGCATGCTGAGGATCACCGCGGGCCGGGACTCCTCGGACACGGCCTTCCTGTCCACGGTGGGCGGAAGCCTGTCCCTGCGGGAGCTTCGCGTCACCGCCGTGGTGGACGGGCAGCTGCCCGAGGAGGACCCGGCGAAACTCGTCGTGCTGGCCTGAGGCCGGGACGCTAGCGCCCGGACACGGACCCGCGGAGCTTCTCGGTAAGCCGCAGGAGCTCGCGCTGTTCGCTGGCGGTGAGGGCCGGGGTGATCAGGGCGGAGATGTCGCGTACGTGCTCCCGCCCGATCTGCTTCTGCAGCTCCCGCCCGGCGTCCGTCAGCTTCAGGAGGACCCCGCGTCCGTCCTGGGGCGCCGGCATGCGCTCCACCAGGCCCCGCTTCTCCAGCCGTTCCACAAGCCTGCTGAGGCTGGACTGGCTGAGGAGGACGTTGTCGTTCAATTCGTTCAGGCGCAGCCAGCCGGACGGGCAGCGCGAGAGCGTGAACAGGACGTCGTATTCGTTGACGGCAAGTGCCTTGAAGGCAGGGCCGGATTGGAGCCTGCGCATCACCGCCACTTGCGCGCGGAACAGCGATTCCCAGGTTTCGGCGGCGAGCCGCACGGGCGACTCGCCGGGCTGCGCTGCCATCAGGCGTCCTGCGCTGTCGGCTTGCTCAGTGAGTCCTCCTGGGCCTGGGCAGCCAGCCGGGTTGCCACCCGTCCGGCGTGCGTCGGGGGTTCCGGGATATGGGCGGGCGTCTTCTCGGCGTATTCCTTCCGGAGCACCGGCAGGACCTCCTCGCCGAACAGGTCGAGCTGTTCCAGCACGGTCTTCAGCGGCAGGCCGGCGTGGTCGATCAGGAACAGCTGGCGCTGGTAGTCGCCGAAGTACTCGCGGAAGGTAAGCGTCTTCTCGATGACCTCCTGCGGGCTGCCGACCGTCAGCGGCGTCTGCGAGGTGAAGTCCTCCAGCGACGGGCCGTGGCCGTAGACGGGCGCGTTGTCGAAGTAGGGACGGAACTCCTTGACGGCGTCCTGGGAATTCTTGCGCATGAAGAACTGTCCGCCGAGGCCCACGATCGCCTGGTCGGCCTTGCCGTGGCCGTAGTGCTCGTAGCGTTCGCGGTAGAGGCCGATCAGCTGCTGGTAGTGCTCCTTGGGCCAGAAGATGTTGTTCGCAAAGAAGCCGTCGCCGTAGTACGCGGCCACTTCGGCAATCTGCGGGGAACGGATGGAACCGTGCCAGACGAAGGGGGCCACGCCGTCGAGCGGACGCGGGGTGGAGGTGAAGTTCTGCAGCGGCGTGCGGTGCTTGCCGGACCAATTCACCGTGTCTTCGTCCCAGAGCCGGCGAAGCAGGCTGTAGTTCTCGATTGCCAGTTCAATGCCGTCCTGGATGTTCTTGCCGAACCAGGGGTAGACCGGTGCCGTGTTGCCGCGGCCCATCACCAGGTCCACGCGGCCGTCCGCCAGGTGCTGGAGCATCGCGAAGTCTTCGGCGATCTTTACGGGGTCGTTGGTAGTGATCAGCGTGGTGGCGGTGGACAGGATGATGCGTTCCGTCTGCGCCGCGATATAGGCCAGTGTGGTGGTGGGGGAGGAAGAGAAGAAGGGGCGGTTGTGGTGCTCGCCGATGGCGTAGACGTCCATGCCGATCTCTTCGACCTTCTTGGCGATGGCCACGGAGGCTTTGATGCGCTCGTGCTCCGTGGGGGTCCGGCCTGTGGTGGGGTCAGTCGTGATGTCGCTGACACTGAATACGCCGATTTGCATGATGTGCCTTTCCGTTGTCCGAACTTCTCCGGGTCTTGTTCCACTATAGCCGATTTACATGCATTTGCATCTATCAGTGGATGTAACGTTCGGCACGCCCGGATATTCCCGTCCGGTCAGGCGGCGGGTTAAGACAGCAGTGCCCGTGCCACCGGGTGGCACGGGCACTGCAGGTGTCCGGGTGCTCGTGCTATTCAGGCTCGCCGGCCGCAGCCCGGCGGCCGGACACCTTGGGCACCATGCCCGTTGTCCAGTCACGGAATTCTGCGTCGACGTCGTCTGGCGGACCGAAGTCGGGACGTTCATGCATGGCACGGAGCAGGGCTTTCTTCTCCCGGCGCCCTTCCACCAGCCGGTAGAGGACCGGCACCAGGACCAGCGTCAGCGCCGTCGAGGAGATCAGGCCGCCGATCACCACGATGGCCAGCGGCTGGGAGATGAACCCGCCGCCGCCGGTCAGGCCCAGGGCCATGGGCGTCAGCGCGAACACGGTGGCGAGGGCGGTCATCAGGATCGGGCGGAGGCGCTGCCGCGCACCGTGGGTGATGGCGTCGGCAACGTTCATTCCGGCCGGGTTCACCCCAGGGATGCCCGCCCGCGGCGTCCGGTACTGGTTGATGAGGTCTATCAGGACGATGGCGTTGGTCACCACGATGCCCACCAGCATCAGCATGCCGATCAGCGACGGCAGGCCCAGCGGCACCCGGGTTACCAGGAGCAACGCGATGGCCCCCGTGGCGGCGAACGGGACGGACACCAGCAGGATGAGCGGCTGGATGAGGGACTTGAATGCCGCCACCATGATCACGTACACAATGGCGATGGCGGCCAGCAGCGCCAGGCCCAGCTGCTGGAACGACTCGGTCTGCTGCGTGGTGGCACCGCCGATCTCCGCCGTGACGCCGGCCGGGAGTTCTACCGCCTTGAGCCGGTTCTGTACCTCGGTGCTCACGGCGCCCAGGTTGGCGCCCGACGGCGTCACTGAGACGCGCGCGGTCCGCTGCCCGTTGCTGGCGGTGATGGAAACCGGGATGTCCACCTGCTCCACGGAGGCGATGCTGCCGAGCGTCACGGCACCGCCCGTCGTCGGCAGCGGGATGTTCCGCACGGCGCTGACGCTGGTGAAGCGGGTGCCCTCGCCGATCTGGACCGGGAAGTCATTGGTGTCGATCCGCACTGTTCCTGCCGGCACCGGGCTGATGGTGGACGCCAGGACGCCTGCCACCTGCTCTTCGTTCAGGCCGGCGGCGACGGCCTTGGCGCGGTCCACCTTGACCTGCACCACGGGCTGGCTTGCTGCCAGGTTGGTGGCAACTTCGGTGCTGCCGGGCACGCCCTCCATGGCCTTGACCATGGCATCGCTCGCGGCCCTGAGGTCTGCGGAGTTGGCCGCCTTCAGGGTGATGTCCACGGTGGACGTGGTGCCGAACCCGCCCTGCTGGGAGCCTACGGAGATCTTGCCGGCGTCACTGATTTTGGCCAGTTCGCCGCGGACGGTTTCCTGGAGCCGTGCCTGGTTGGCCTTCTCCTCGGTGACCACGGTGAACGAGGAGTTGGAGGCGCCGCTGGAGGTCAGGGCAGTGAACCCCGTCTGCGCGTTCCCCGAAGTGACCTGGACGTCCTTGACGCCGTCGATCTCCCTCAGGACTTCCTCGACCTTCACTGCTGCCGCGCTGGTGTCCGCAAGGCTGGTTCCGGCCGGCAGGACCTGGCGGACCGTCATGCTGTTCTCGCCGGAGCGGCCCAGGAGGTCGGTGGCGAGCAACGGTGTCATCGCCGCCGTCCCGCCCAGCACCAGGACAGCCGCGATGAGCGTCACCACCGGATGCTTCTGTGTTTTGTTGAGGATGGGCAGGTAGCCGCGCTGGAGCAGGCTCCGCTGCTCCTTCTCATGGGCCGTGGCGGCGGCTTCCCGGGCGGCCTCCGCCGGCAGCGCGGCGCCCGCGCTGCCGGCCGGCGTTTTCAGGAACCAGTAGGCCAGGACGGGAACGATGGTGAGGGACACCAGCAGCGACGAAAGCAGGGCAATGGTCACCGTCAGGGCGAACGGCCTAAACAGCTCGCCGGCCAGCTCCCCGACAAAGGCGATCGGAAGGAACACAGCGACGGTTGTCAGGGTGGACGCCGTGATGGCCCCGGCCACTTCGCGGATGGACGTGAGGATGGCTGAGAGCTTGGTCTCGCCGTAGCTGAGGTGGCGCTTAATGTTCTCGATGACCACAATCGAGTCGTCCACCACGCGTCCGATCGCGATGGTGAGTGCTCCGAGGGTCAGAATGTTCAGCGAGTACCCCGTGGCGGAGAGCCCGATGAAGGTAATGAGCAGGGACAGCGGGATGGAGACCGCGGTTACCAGCGTGGACCGCACGGACATCAGGAACACCAGGATCACGGCGACGGCGAAGCCAAGGCCCAGCAGGCCCTCCGTGGTGAGGTCCTTGATGGACTTCTCGATAAACGGGGCCTGGTCAAACACCGGCGTAAACTTCGCATTGGACCCAAGCTCCGCCTCGAGCTGGCCGATGGAATCCTTCACCGCATGCGAGATGGCTACCGTGTCGCCTTCAGGCTTCTTCGTCACGGAGAGGGCCAGTGTTTCCTTGCCGTTCGTCCGGGTGATGGACGTCCGCGCGTCGTCCTTGATGCTGACATCGGCCACGCTGCCTATGGTTGCGGCGTCCTTGGCGCCGCCGAGTGGCAGGGCCTTGACGGCGTCCAGGGAGTCCATCGGGCTGCCGATCTGCAGCGAGAGCGTTTTGCCCTGCTCCTCGATGGTGCCGGCCGGAACCAGCGCACCATTGTTTTTCAACGCGTTGCTGATGGACTGGATGGTGGCACCCTTGGCGGCCATGGCCTCGGGGCGGGGAAGGATCTGGATGTGCTGGGTGGCGCCGCCGGTGACGTCGGCGCCCCTCACGCCGTCGAGCTTCTGCAGGCGGGGAACACTGAGCCGCTGCAGGTCGGCGTTCAGCTCACTGAGCGGCTTGTCGGAGGAGACCGCCAGGAACACGATGGGGAAATCGCTGATGCTGCCAGCGATGGCCTGCGGCTGGACGTCGTCGGGCAGTGTCCGCTTGGCGTTGGAGATGGCGCGGTCGATCTGGTTCCGTGCCCGGTCCAGGTTGGAACCGTATGTGAACACCATGGTGATCTGCGAAACGCCCGTGCGGGAGGTGGACGACGTCGACTCGAGCCCCTCGACGCCGTTCAGTGCGGTCTCGAGGGGCCCGCTCACCTGCTTGTCCACCACCTCCGGCGACGCCCCGGGCATGGCCGAGATGACCGTGATTTGCGGAAACTCAATGGAGGGAATGAGTTCCTGCTTCAGGGAGGACATGGTGATCACGCCGAACACCGACGCGAAGACGGTGATCAGCGCGATCAGGGCCCTGTTTGCCAGCGAAAGCTTTGCCAGCCGGTACATCTCATTGTCTCCTGATGGGTTGACGGTCTTGTGGTTGGGGGTGGACCTGCCGTAACCCGATCAGGGCGTCAGCTGGAGGGTGCGTCCACTGCTTCCAGTTGGAGCGTCCTGGCAGTTTCCGCTTCCAGCCGGGCGGCCAGCTCCGGGTTGTCGTTGAGCTTGACGCCGTAGCCGGGCATCATTTCCTTGAGCTTGGACTGCCAGCCCTTGAAGTCCTTGGGGAAGGACTTCTGCAGGAGCTCGATCATGATGGGAACTGCGGTGGAAGCTCCGGGGGAAGCGCCAAGCAGCGCACCGATGGAACCGTCGCGGGCGGCGATCACCTCGGTGCCGAACTGGAGCACACCGCCCTTCTTCGGATCCTTCTTGATGATCTGAACACGCTGGCCGGCCGTGATGAGTTCCCAATCGCCGTCTTTTGCTTCGGGGTAGTACTCGCGCAGGGCCTCCACCTTGTCGCCATGGCGCTTGGCCACTTCCTTGACCAGGTAAGCGGTCAGGTCCATGTTGTCCTTCGCGACGGCCAGCATCGGGATGATGTTGCTTGGCCGGATCGACAGCGGCAGGTCCAGGTACGAGCCGTTCTTCAGGAAGTTCGTGGAGAATCCGGCGTACGGGCCGAACAGCAGCGAACGCTTGCCGTCGACGTAACGGGTGTCGAGGTGCGGAACTGACATGGGCGGAGCGCCCACGGAAGCCTGGCCGTAGACCTTGGCACTGTGCTGGGCGGCGAGGGCCTCGTCGGTGCAGCGGAAGAACTGCCCGGAGACCGGGAACCCTCCATAGCCCTTGCTCTCCGGAATTCCGGAGGCCTGCAGCAGATGCAGCGCACCGCCGCCGGCGCCGACGAACACGAACTTCGCGCGGATGTTGCCGTGTTCTCCGGACTTCTTGTGCTTGAGCGTGAGGTCCCATCCGCCGCCCGGGGCGCGGCGGATGCCGTTGACGTCGTGGCCGTAGTTGATCTCCACGCCGTTGTTGCCGAGGTAACCGGTCAGCTCGCGGGTCAGGGCGCCGAAGTCGACGTCGGTTCCCTCGGCCGCACGGGTGGCGGCAATCCTCTGCTTGGGATCGCGGCCTTTGACGATCAGGGGCGCCCACTTGGCGATCTGGGCGTGGTCTTCGGAGTACTCCATGGAGCGGAAGAGGGTGTTCGGCTTCAGCGCCTCATACCGGGTCTTCAGGAAGTCCGCGTTGGCATCCCCGATCACGAAGCTCATGTGCGGGACTGTGTTGATGAAGCCCTTGGGGGAGCCGATGAGGGAATGGCTGACCAGGTGGGACCAGAACTGGCGGGACAGCTGGAACTGCTCATTGATGTGCAGTGCCTTGGAAGGATCAACCGAGCCGTCTTTGGCTGCGGGAGAGTAGTTAAGTTCGCACAGGGCGGCGTGGCCGGTTCCTGCGTTGTTCCACGGGCCTGAGCTTTCCAGGCCGGCTTCGTCGAGCCGTTCGAACAGCGAGATGGTCCAGTTCGGTTCGAGCTGCTTGATGAACGCACCCAGCGTGGCGCTCATGATGCCGCCGCCAATCAGGACGACGTCGGCATGTTGGGTCTTGGATATGAAAGTCACAATCAGTCTCCGATAGCAGCGGCTCTGGCTGTCACAGAATATCCCCGAGCACCCTACTAACTGAAATTGGGGCAGTCCGTCAAGGTCTTAGCTCCACTTTTGTGAAAACCTCGTTTAATACCGGTGACGCCGGGTACTTCAGCACCCGGTCGGAGAGCGCGAGGGCGGAGATGGGGTAGGCGATCGGCACGGCAGGTACGGATTCGGCAATCTGGGCATTGATGGTGCGGTACTGCTCGGTCCGTTCTTCGCCCTCCGGCAGGCCCCGTGCCCGCGCGATCTTCGAAAAGACCTGCGGGTCCTGGTAGCCGAATTCGCCGGTTTTCTCGCCGAAGAGGGGGCCCACGAAGTTGTCCGGATCAGAGTAGGAACCGTTCCAGCCCAGCAGGTGCAGGGCATGGTCCCCGGGGGTCTGCACTTTCTGCAGGTACCCGTCCGACCAGTCCACCGGAACCGGCTTGATGTTAAGGCCGACGGCGGTCAGTTGCTTACTGAGCTCCGCATACACCTTTTCAGGCGTGGGGAGGTACGGCCTGGTGACGTTGAGGGGGTAGTAGAACTTGAGTTCCTCGCCCTTGTACCCTGCCTCCTCCAGCAGCGCTTTGGCTTTGGCCGGATCGTGGCCCAGGGACGGGGCATTGTTGTTGAACCCGCTGAGCTTGGGCGGGACGAACTGCGTTGCCTGGGCGGTGTTGTCGATGAAGAACCGCCGGATCAGCGTGTCCTTGTCCACGGCCAGCTCGATCGCCTGGCGCACCTTGATGTTCTGCAGGATGGGCACTTCCTGGTTCATGCCGAGATACATCACAGAGAACGGGTCGCGCTGGATGATTTGCTGTCCGCGTTTGACGAGCTGATCGAAGTTGCCCACGGTGACGGCGTCGTAGCCGTCGATCTTTCCGTCGAGGAGGGCCTGGAGCCTGGACTGCGGATGATCGTAGGTGACGAAGTTAATGGTGCCGATCTGGCCCTTGTCACCCCAGTAGTCCTCGTTGCTGACCAGCTTGACGCTGGAGTCTTCCCACGCGGCGAAGCGGTAGGGGCCCGTGCCGACGGGGTGCAGGGCGTAGGCAGACACGGGCTGGCCGTCGCGGGCCAGGCTGAGGCTGTCCGCTTCCTGCGCGGCCATGGCCGTCGGGGAGGACATGGCGAAGGCCGGGAGCGTCAGCGCCTGGAGGAATCCGGTGAACGGCTGCGTGAGGTCGATCCGGACATTCCCCGCGGAGAGGGCCGTGCAGCCCTTGTAAATGGACAGGGATGCCTGGTCGGCGTGGGCCTTGAAGACGCCCTTGAACGATGTGCCGGGGGCCTGCTTCCGGAGGCTCTCCGGGAAATTGAACCATCGGTTGAAGTTGGTGCAGACGGCTGCGGCATCGAAGGTCGAGCCGTCCTGGAAGGTGACGCCCTCACGGAGCTTGAAGGTGTAGGCTCGGCCCTCGTTTGACTCGGCCCACTCGGTGGCGAGCAGGGGAGTGGGCAGTCCTGTGGTCTGGTCCACTCCGACGAGGCCTTCAAGGATTTGCCGGGTGATCCGGTAGGACTCCGTGTCGGAGGCCAGGGCAGGATCGAGGCCCAGTGGCTGGGCCGCGGTGCCGAAGGTGAACGTCGCCGTCGGCGTGGCAGGCGTGCTGGCAGTTGCCGCAGAAGACGACGCCGGCGCAGGAGCGGGCGTGCCTGTGCATGAGGCCAGAAGCAGCGACAGGACCCCTGCACCGATACTGACTGCAATGCGGCGCGATTTACTGCTGGGCACTCGATGATCACCTCTGGACGGCAGGGAGGCCCGCGGACAGCGGGCCGGTCCCCAGTCTAATTGACCGATCCTGAACGTCTGCCGAAGGCGAAAACGCCCGACTTTGGGAGCAGGAACAAAATGGAGGCCCGCACCGGACGGTGCGGGCCTCCATTTCTCCAGGTCGGTCCAGGGAGTCAGGCTGGAGCCGTATCAGGAGCGTTCAGGGGTGATTATTTCGGCATCAGGACGGAGTCCACCAGGTAGACCGTGGCGTTGGCCGTCTGGACGCCGCCGCAGATGACGCTGGCGTCATCGGCCTTCAGCGCATCCTTCGTTCCGGTCACGGTGACCGAGCCGCCCTGGACGGTCTTGTGGGTGCCCACAATGTTGTCGGGGGTGATCTGGCCCGGAACCACGTGGTAGGTCAGGATCTTGCTCAGGAGGGCGTCGTCGGTCTTGAGCGTTTCGATGGTGGCGGCGTCGATTTTGGCGAACGCATCATCCACCGGTGCGAAGACCGTGAATTCGCTGCCGTTCAGGGTGTCCACCAGGTCAACCTTCGGGTTGAGCTTGCCGGACACCGCAGCCGTCAGGGTCTTCAGCAACGGGTTGTTGGAGGCGGCCACCGCGACGGGGTCGAGGGCCATGCCGGCAACCGAACCGGCGCCGTCGGGTACCTGCTCGGCGTAGCCTGCACAGCCCGGGCCAACCAAGTTGGCGGCCGGGTCCATGGCGGCCGAGGAGCTGGCCGACGGTGACGGCGCCATGCTCGAAGCGGACGGCGTGGAAGCCGGCGCCGAGGAACTGGTAGCGGTCGTTGATGAGCCGCCGCATGCCGTCAGGCTCAGCAGTGCTGCAGCTGCAACACCTGCAACGGTGAAAGTTGTGCGCTTGAATGACTGCATTTCGATTCTCCTTGTTAGTGCCGATCATTGCCTGCGGCGAACGACTTTTGCGAACACTGCGCCGGCTGAATTACGACTGTGGGCACCGACCCTTGGTTGGTGTCTCAATGGGTATTCGGCAGTTCGGCAGCAATGGATGGGTGAAGCGGGAGAATCTTTTTTCGCGGAGCTTTCGGGCGCCGGGGGGGGCGACGTTAAACGCCGGAATCCCGGACCGTGAGGCCCGGGATTCCGAGGTTTATGCAATTGTGCGCAAGGGGGGACTTGAACCCCCACGCCCGAAGGCACAGGAACCTAAATCCTGCGTGTCTGCCAATTTCACCACTCGCGCGCGGCGCCGTCGTACGGGGCTTCCGGCTGATCCTGCGAAAAGCAGGAAACGTCCGACGGCGGTGCCAGGGTCCAGTGTACCTTCCGGGCGGCGCCTTCCGCGCGGCGGAAGGACAGGCCCTGCTCACTCGGTCCCGGCGAAATGCCCTAGGCCAGCCCGAGGTCCCGGCGGAGCTTTGCCACGTGTCCGGTGGCCCGCACGTTGTACTGCGCCACGGCGACATTGCCGTCCGGATCCACCACGATCGTGGACCGGATGAGGCCTTCGTAGGTCCGCCCGTAGTTCTTCTTCTCACCCCAGGCGCCATAGGCCTCAGCCACGGCGTGGTCTTCATCGGACAGAAGCGGGAAGGTCAGAGCTTCCTGCTCCGCGAATTTCACGAGCTTTCCGGCGGGATCAGGGGAGACGCCAAGGACGTCGTAGCCATGCGTCTGAAGGGAGGCGAGCGTGTCGCGGAAGTCGCAGGCTTCCTTGGTGCACCCCGGCGTGGAGGCGGCCGGGTAGAAATACACAATGGTGTTTCGTCCGCGATAGTCCTTCAGGCTGACGTCATTCC
The DNA here is from genome assembly GCF_030718995.1 of Arthrobacter oryzae. Lineage (NCBI taxonomy): Bacteria > Bacillati > Actinomycetota > Actinomycetes > Micrococcales > Micrococcaceae > Arthrobacter > Arthrobacter oryzae. The sequence goes on along the minus strand of NZ_CP132204.1, from coordinate 4,529,616 downwards.
CTGCGGAATCCTTCAGCGTAAAGTCCGGTGCCGGAGTGCCGGGAATGAGTCGTTCAGCCAAGATTTTCTCCTTAGGAATGTTCTGGACATGCAAGCTTAGTAAGCGCGGGAACCGGGGACGAATCCCACGCTGGCTATACTAAGTTGTATGCCTGATATGGATCGCTGGCCCACTGGGCGCCTTTTGTCCACCGCGGCACGTCTCGTGGAACACTCCTGGAACGAGAAGCTGGGAGCCATCGGGCTGACCCACGCGGGGGTGATAGCCATGGAAGTCCTCTCCGTCAACGGACCCATGACCCAGGCACAGCTTGCCCAGTTGGTCCGTGTTCAGGCCCAGACCATGGGGAAAACCCTGAGCCGGCTCGAGGTTCACGGACACATCCGCCGCGAACGCAGCACCTCTGACCGTCGAAGCCATGTGGTGTCCCTTACCGAGCGCGGAGTTGAGGCCGTGGCCGCGGCAGCGGACATGGAACGCACTGTGCTGGCGGCTGCTTCAATCGATCCGGACGTCCTTCGCCAGGAACTCCAGGCCGTCGTCACCGTCCTGGCCAGCCGCTTCTCGTCTCCGGAGACCAAGGCCATCGTGGCCAGTGCCGAGCCCGGGCTCGCCGTGGACGCTAACAGCGTCAACTAAGCGTCAACTGAAGGACGCCGTCTCCAACCCTGCCCTGTTAAGGCTGCGCCCCGGCTTTCGCTGAACTCGAGGCTGCTTTCGAATACCGGGAGTGAATGTGAAAACCTCAAGACAGCCGTGGTTTGGCGCTGGCCCGGGTAAAGCGAAACCCCGCCTTCATGGCCTGTAGCCAGTGAAGACGGGGTTTCTGTGGTGCACCCCCCGGGACTCGAACCCGGAACCCATTGATTAAGAGTCAATTGCTCTGCCAGTTGAGCTAGAGGTGCAGCTGGTGTTTTGGTTCTTCCCGGGGGCTTTTGTTTCCCTCGTTCATCTCCGCAACGACATGAAACTCTACACGAGTTTTGGCGCAGTGTGAAATCGACGCCTGACTGGACTGCCTGACTAGCGAGGAAGCGCCAAAATCAGCGCAGAATCAGGGTTTTGGTTGTTGGTGAGCATCCATAAAGTGCCGTCCGGGGCCAAGGAAACGTCCCGGATGCGCCCGTATCTGGTTGTGAAATGGCTCACAGGATTCCCGGCATTTTCACCATCGAGCGGAACGGCCCACAGCCGCTGGCCCCGGAGCGCTCCGAGATATGCCGTGGTCCCCACGATCTCGAGGCCGCTGGGGGAAGATTCAGCGGTGGACGGCCAGACCACCTTGGCGTCAATGAAGCCCTGCCTGCCCGGCGCGCCCGTAACCTCCGGCCAGCCGTAGTTTCCACCCGGCTGGATCAAGTTCAGCTCGTCATCCACGGTCGGTCCGAATTCGCTGGACCAGAGCCTGCCCGCGTCATCCCAGTCGAGGCCCTGAACATTCCGGTGGCCGAGGCTGTAGACGGGGTTGTCGCCGAACGGGTTACCCGGGGCGGGCTTGCCCTCGGCGGTGATCCTGAGGATCTTCCCGCCCAGCGCGTTCGGATCCTGTGGCTGGTCGCGGCGTTGTGAATCGCCGGTTCCAACGTAAAGGTGCCCGTCCGGTCCGAAACGGATACGCCCGCCGTTGTGGGTTGAGGCCTTCGGGATGCCGGAGAAGATGGTCTCAGGCCCGCCGAGTCTCAACGCACCCCCCGTTTCCGGCTCTGACAGTGTGAACCGGGCAATCCTGTTGTCCGCCTGGGCCGTGAAGTACGCGAACAGGGACTTGTCGGAGTCGTAGTTCGGAGAGACGGCCAGCCCCAGGAGGCCGCCTTCTCCGCCGGGCACAACCCCGGGGATGCTGCCCAGAACAGTGGTTGAACCGTCCTTGACGGATTTGAGTTCTCCACTGTCACGTTCGGAGATCACGGCCGTGCCGTCGGGCAGGAACACGGTTGACCATGGCAGCCGCAGTCCTTCGACGGTCTCAAGCACCTGTGGTTCCCGGGCCGCCCGGTCACCGCCGGTGACTGAACCCGCGTTGCCTGTGGGGGGCGCGCTGCCTCCTCCGGTACAAGCGGACAGCGCCAGTGCCAGCGCTGACACCAGGGCGGCGGCAGGCATAAGGGGGAGAGCAGCCGTGCGTCTGTGCCCCGCCCTTTCCCGCCTCATGTCGACGCCGGCCTCCCCGCCTGCGTGCCTAGCGCCGGCTACGCCGCGGAGCCCGGAAACCGGCTGCCTCAGCGTGGGCCTCCGACTCGAACCAGACGTCCGCTGTCGTTTCCTCAAAGGCGGGGCTGGTTTCGTCGTGGTAGGTCATCGACTGGGCATCGCCCTTGACGGTGTAACCTTCCGGCCCCCTGCCGTCCGGGCCGGGTGCTGCGGATCCTTCACCGTACGGCTGCTCGGCGGCGAGGTGACCGGCGGGCTCTGCGGTGTGGCTTGCGGCCGCTTCCGTAGCAGCCGAGGAGGCGGCAGCCTGCATGGTTTCGGCATCCCCTTCGGAAAGTGCTCCGCCGCCGGTCACGACGCCGCTGCTCCCGCTGGCCTGAGCGGTTGCTGCGGCCGGCGCCGTTGCGGTGGTGGGCGCCGTCGCGGTGGTGGGCGCCGTTGCGGTGGTGGGCGCCGTTGCGGTGGCCGGGCGCTGGTCCGCCTCTGTTGCGGGCTCCTGGACGTCCTCCGCCGCGGCGGATTCAGCGCCGGGCAGGGTGCGTGCGTGCGGTTCCGTGTACTCAGGGTGGTGAGCCGGGGCCTCGGCCGCGTGTCCCTCGGCCGGAGCGTGCGTGGCTTGTGCTTCCGCCGCATGTGCCTGCGCCGCGTGCGGGGTGCTCCCCGCCTCTGACCACTGTGCTTCCCACTCTGCCTTTTCCTCTGCCTTTCCGGCCACGGCCGTGCGTTCAGGTTCGGCTGTGCCGCCGGTATCTGAAACCCGGCGGGTATCTGTGGAGCGGGCGGTGCCTGCTGGGGGAACATCCCTTTCAGCCGCCGTGTCTTCGTCCCAGTCGTCCACGTCTCCGCCGGCGGTCCTGGCCGTCCCGGCGGAACCGAATCCTGCAGCGGCCGGCATTCCGGTTGTTGCGGCTGCGTCAGCCGACGCTGCTGCTCCGCCTCCGGCGGGGGCTGCGTTACCGGTGGATTCAAGGCGGGAGGTGCCGGTTTCCTCTACCCGTGGAGCGGGCGCGCCGGAGTCGGAGGCCGTTGATGTGCCCGTAGCAGTTCCTGAACTGTTGCGGTTCAGGAGCCACCACACCACTCCTACGATGACCACGATGACAATGACCCAGATAATCCAGTCCATAGCAGAGCCCTTCTGTCCACAAGGCAAGGTTGCCGTTGCTTGACGTTACGTCGGTGTGATTACGGCTGTAAAGGTTCAGGGCGGCAGTCCGCGTGCCGTCCGGTAGCCTCACCTCATGGATCTAAAACGGCTCCGGATACTCCGTGAACTCTCGGACCGGGGCACGGTGGGTGCCACCGCCGAGGCAATGGAGGTGACGCCGTCGGCCGTCTCCCAGCAACTGAAGACCCTCCAGGACGAACTGGGCGTCGTCCTGGTTGAAAAGTCCGGCAGGGGAGTGCGCCTCACCGAGGCGGGCCGCGCCATGGCAGCGGCCGCGGCGGAGGTGTCCACTGCCATGGCGCGCGCTGAAGCCACCATCGACACCTACCGGCAGGGCTGGCAGACGCATGTTAGGGCGGCATTCTTTCCGAGCGCAGCGGAAATGTTCCTCCCCGGCCTCCTGCACCGAGTCAAGGCAGTGGAGGGACTGCGGTTCGAGGCGTGCTTCGAAGACCCCGGCGTGGCGGGATTCACCGCCCTGGCCGCCGACTACGACATCGTACTGGCCCACAGCGTCGATGGTGCCGACGTTTTTGCCCGGCAGGGGCTGGTGGTGGTTCCGCTGCTCAATGAGCCGCTGGACGTGGCCATACCGGCCGGCCACGTCCTGGCGGCCAAGCCTTCGTTGACAGCCAGTGATGTGGTGGGCTTTCCGTGGATGGGCGTCCCCGACGGCTTTCCGTTTGATACGGTGCTGCGCCAGATCGAGGTCCAGGCCGGCTCTCCGGCGGTGCGTGCGCAGCTTTTTCCCGACCTGCGGGTCCTGGAGGCCCTCGTCAGCGCCGGCCACGGGCTGAGCCTGCTGCCGAGATACACGTCGCTGAGAAACCAGGAGCGCGGCTTCGTCCTGCGTCCCCTGCTCGGCGTCACAGCCCGCCGCAGCATTGTGGCGCTCGCCCGGCCGGACGTGGCCGCCCGGACCACCATTGCGCAGGTTCTGTCCATGCTCGAGGCCGAAGCCGCCTCCATCGACGCCGCCGGCGTGCGTGACGACTGACACAGTTTGACCGGCCGTGAGCGGCGAATCTCATTATGTGAGACGAGAGTCCACTATTTGATCGAAATATTCCCGGTTTTCGGCTTAACGCTCTCCGTGAGGTCGTTGGCGTCCCGATCGGAGTCATAGACTTTGACCCATGAGTGAGGACACCCAAACAGCAGCCGAAAACAAGATTGACATCAAGCCCCGCAGCCGGGTCGTCACCGACGGGATCCATGCCGCCCCCGCGCGCGGTATGTTCCGGGCAGTCGGCATGGGCGATGACGACTTCGTGAAGCCCCAGATCGGCGTTGCGAGTTCCTGGAACGAAATCACTCCCTGCAACCTCTCTCTGAACCGGCTCGCCCAGGGCGCCAAGGAAGGCGTCCACGCCGGCGGCGGGTTCCCCATGCAGTTCGGCACCATCTCCGTCTCGGACGGCATTTCCATGGGCCACGAGGGCATGCACTTCTCCCTGGTGTCCCGCGAAGTCATCGCCGACTCCGTGGAAACCGTCATGCAGGCCGAGCGGATCGACGGCTCGGTCCTGCTGGCCGGCTGCGACAAGTCCCTGCCCGGCATGCTGATGGCAGCGGCCCGCCTGGACCTCGCCAGCGTGTTCCTCTACGCCGGTTCCATCATGCCCGGCTGGGTCAAGCTCGAGGACGGCTCCGAAAAGGAAGTCACCCTCATCGACGCCTTCGAAGCCGTCGGCGCGTGCGCGGCCGGCAAGATGAGCATGGAGGACCTGACCCGGATCGAAAAGGCCATCTGCCCTGGCGAGGGCGCCTGCGGCGGCATGTACACGGCCAACACCATGGCCTGCATCGGCGAAGCCCTGGGCATGTCCCTGCCCGGCTCCGCTGCACCGCCCTCGGCAGACCGCCGTCGTGACGAGTTTGCCCGCAAGTCCGGCGAAGCCGTGGTGAACCTCCTGCGCAAGGGCATCACCGCCCGGGACATCATGACCAAAAAGGCGTTCGAAAACGCCATTGCCGTGACCATGGCCTTCGGCGGATCCACCAACGCCGTGCTGCACCTGCTGGCCATCGCCCGTGAAGCCGAGGTTGAGCTCACCCTCGATGACTTCAACCGCATCGGCGACAAGATCCCGCACCTCGGTGACCTGAAGCCCTTCGGCCGCTACGTCATGACGGACGTGGACAAGATCGGCGGCGTACCGGTCATCATGAAGGCACTGCTCGACGCCGGACTGCTGCACGGCGACTGCCTCACCGTTACCGGCAAGACCCTTGCCGAGAACCTCGAGTCCATCAACCCGCCGGACCTCGACGGCAAGATCCTTCGTGCGCTGGACAACCCGATCCACAAGACCGGCGGCATCACCATCCTGCACGGCTCCATGGCGCCGGAAGGCGCCGTCGTCAAGAGCGCAGGCTTCGACGCCGACGTCTTCGAGGGCACCGCCCGCGTCTTCGAGCGCGAACAGGGCGCCCTGGATGCTCTGGACAACGGCAAGATCAAGGCCGGCGACGTCGTGGTCATCCGCTACGAAGGCCCCAAGGGCGGCCCGGGCATGCGCGAAATGCTCGCCATCACCGGCGCCATCAAGGGCGCGGGACTCGGCAAGGACGTCCTCCTCCTGACGGACGGCCGGTTCTCGGGCGGCACCACCGGGCTTTGCATCGGCCACGTTGCCCCTGAAGCGGTCGACGGCGGCCCCATCGCCTTCGTCAAGGACGGCGACAAGATCCGGGTCGACATCGCCGCCCGCACGTTCGACCTCCTGGTCGACGAGGCCGAGCTGGAATCCCGCAAGATCGGCTGGGAGCCGCTTCCGGCCAAGTTCACCAAGGGCGTGCTCGCCAAGTACGCCAAGCTGGTGCACAGCGCATCCACCGGCGCATACTGCGGTTAGCCAGGTTTCGACAGGCTCAACCACCGGACGGTGGTTGAGCCTGTCAAACCCGCTTCGGCTGACTGATCCCGGCAGGGGGATCAACCAGTGGACAATGGCGTCCACATGGTGAGATGCGTATCGTCGTCGTTGACACGCTTCCCACCAGAGGGAAAACTGAACGCATGATCGCATTCGTTACTAGCTGCGCCGCTGCAGAGGCAGTCGTCGTCCTTACCAAGCGCGTGGCTCAATAGCCCGACTGGTAACGAACCGTCACGCGCAACCCCTCGAAGAGCCTCACGGCTGAGGGGTTTTTTTATTTGTTGCACATATTGAACCCGTCATGAGAACTACCCGCTAATAAAGATCCACAAAGGAAGAGTCCGATGAGCAAAGGATCGCCGATCAGCCCCTCGCTGATGGCTACAAAGTCCGCTGGAGCCCCCAAGGCTCCGGAACGCGCCGACCGCACGGCCGACGCCGGCGTCGACCACGTTGCTGCTGTCTCTCCTGTCCTTGGACCGAACAACGTCGTACCCCCGACGGTGATGACCGGTTCGCAAGCTATTGTCCGCTCGCTCGAAGAACTCGGCGTGGACGATATTTTTGGTTTGCCCGGTGGCGCGATCCTGCCCACCTACGACCCCTTGATGGCTTCCCGCATGAATCACGTGCTGGTCCGTCACGAACAGGGAGCCGGCCACGCCGCGCAAGGCTACGCCATGGTTACCGGGCGGGTGGGCGTGTGTATCGCCACCTCGGGTCCCGGAGCCACCAACCTCGTTACCGCCATCATGGATGCGCACATGGACTCCGTGCCTCTCGTAGCCATTACCGGCCAGGTGTCCAGCGGAGTCATCGGAACGGACGCTTTCCAGGAAGCTGACATCGTGGGCATCACCATGCCGATCACGAAGCACTCGTTCCTGGTGACGGACCCCAATGACATCCCGCATGTCATGGCCGAAGCGTTCTACCTTGCGTCCACGGGCCGGCCCGGTCCGGTGCTGGTGGATGTTGCCAAGGATGCCCAGCAGGGCCAGATGACCTTCTCCTGGCCGCCGAAGATCGACCTGCCGGGCTACCGTCCCGTCACCCGCGGCCACAACAAGCAGGTTCGCGAAGCAGCGAAACTGATCGCTGCGGCCAGCAAGCCCGTGCTTTACGTCGGCGGCGGCGTGGTCAAGGCGCATGCTTCCGCGGAGCTGCGGGAACTCGCTGAAATCACCGGCGCCCCCGTCGTCACCACCCTGATGGCCCGAGGCGTCTTCCCGGACTCGCACCCGCAGCACGTCGGCATGCCCGGCATGCACGGCACGGTGTCCGCCGTCACCGCGCTGCAGCAGTCGGACCTGCTCATTACCCTGGGTGCCCGTTTTGACGACCGGGTGACCGGAGTCCTGAAGACGTTCGCACCGAACGCCAAGGTGATCCACGCGGACATCGATCCGGCCGAGATCTCCAAGAACCGCACGGCGGACGTTCCGATCGTGGGTTCCGTCAAGGAGATCATTCCGGAACTCACCGACGCCGTGAAGACGCAGTTCGCTGCCTCGGGCAAGCCGGACCTGGAAAACTGGTGGGCGTTCCTGAACAACCTGAAGGAAACCTACCCGCTGGGCTGGACTGAGCCGGAGGACGGCTTGACTGCACCGCAGCGCGTCATCGAACGCATCGGTGCCCTGACCGGTCCCGAAGGCATCTACGTCGCAGGCGTTGGCCAGCACCAGATGTGGGCCGCCCAGTTCATCAAGTACGAGCGGCCCCACGCCTGGCTGAACTCCGGCGGAGCAGGCACCATGGGCTATGCGGTTCCCGCGGCCATGGGCGCCAAGGTTGGCGCACCAGATCGCGTGGTCTGGGCCATCGACGGCGACGGCTGCTTCCAGATGACCAACCAGGAACTGGCCACCTGCGCCATCAACAAGATCCCCATCAAGGTTGCGGTCATCAACAACTCCTCGCTGGGCATGGTGCGCCAGTGGCAGACCCTCTTCTACGAGGGCCGCTACTCGAACACCGACCTGAACACCGGGCACGAAACGGTCCGTATCCCGGACTTCGTGAAGCTGGGCGAGGCCTACGGCTGCGCGTCCTTCCGGTGTGAGCGCGCCGAGGACATCGACGCCACTATCCAGAAGGCCCTGGAGATCAATGACCGCCCCGTGGTCATCGACTTCGTCGTGAGCCCCGACTCCATGGTGTGGCCGATGGTGCCCGCCGGAGTCAGCAACGACCAGATCCAGGTTGCCCGCAACATGACCCCGGAATGGGAAGAGGAGGACTGAACATGACCCGCCACACACTGTCCGTTCTGGTCGAAGACAAACCCGGTGTGCTGACCCGCGTCGCGAGCCTCTTCGCGCGCCGGGCCTTCAACATCAACTCCCTTGCCGTCGGCCCGACGGAAGTTCCGGGCATGTCCCGGATGACCGTCGTCGTCGACGCAGACGGTGACCTGATCGAACAGGTCACCAAGCAGTTGAACAAACTTGTCAACGTGATCAAGATTGTTGAACTGACCTCAGAATCTTCCGTACAGCGAGACCACATCCTGGTCAAGGTACGTGCGGATGCCGCAACACGCCTGCAGGTGACCCAGGCTGCAGACCTGTTCCGCGCTTCAGTGGTTGACGTCTCCACAGACTCGGTGGTCATTGAAGCAACCGGCCACCCCGAAAAGCTCGCCGCACTGCTGTCAGTGCTCGAGCCCTTCGGCATCCGCGAAATTGTGCAGTCCGGCACCCTGGCCGTTGGACGGGGATCCCGCTCCATGAGTGACAGGGCCCTGCGCAGCGCTTAAAGGCACAGCGTAACGCAGCACCACGAATTATTTACACCAGAGAAACCACTCAAAAGGAGTTACGCAAGTGACTGAAATGTTCTACGACGACGACGCAGACCTGTCCATCATCCAGGGCCGGAAGGTAGCCATCGTCGGCTATGGCTCGCAGGGCCACGCCCACGCCCTGAACCTGCGCGACTCCGGCGTCGACGTTACGATCGCCCTCAAGGAGGGCTCGTCCTCGATCGCCAAGGCACAGGATGCCGGCTTCACGGTCAAGAACGTCGCCGACGCCGCCGAATGGGCCGACGTCATCATGATCCTGGCGCCGGACCAGCACCAGCGCTCGATCTACAACGACTCCATCAAGGACAAGCTGACCCCGGGCAAGGCCCTGGCCTTTGCGCACGGCTTCAACATCCGCTTCGGCTACATCGAGGCACCGGAGGGCGTTGACGTCATCCTCATCGCTCCGAAGGCTCCCGGTCACACCGTGCGCCGCGAATTCGAAGCCGGCCGTGGCATCCCGGACATCATTGCGGTCGAGCAGGACGCCACCGGCGCTGCCTGGGACCTCGCCAAGTCCTACGCCAAGGCCATCGGCGGTACCCGCGCCGGTGTCATCAAGACCACCTTCACCGAGGAAACCGAAACGGACCTCTTCGGCGAGCAGGCCGTTCTCTGCGGCGGTGTCTCCCAGCTGGTCCAGTACGGCTTCGAGACCCTGACCGAGGCCGGCTACCAGCCGCAGATCGCCTACTTCGAGGTCCTTCACGAGCTCAAGCTCATCGTTGACCTCATGTGGGAAGGCGGGATCGCCAAGCAGCGCTGGAGCGTTTCCGACACCGCCGAGTACGGCGACTACGTCTCCGGTCCGCGCGTCATCACCCCCGAGGTGAAGGACAACATGAAGGCTGTCCTCGCCGACATCCAGTCCGGCGCCTTCGCCAAGCGGTTCATCGAGGACCAGGACAACGGAGGCGTTGAGTTCAAAGCCCTGCGTGCCAAGGCTGAGCAGCACCCGATCGAGGCCGTAGGCCGCGAGCTGCGCTCCCTGTTCTCCTGGCAGCAGCAGGACGAGGACTACGTCGAAGGTTCTGCCGCCCGCTAAGGCTGCCTGCAGCCAAGGCCAACGGCCGGGCGCCTGCCAGGCGCCTTACAGAAGCCAACGGTGAGGCCGGGTTCACACTTAACAATGTGAGCCCGGCCTTTCCGTCAGCCTAGACTTGATTTATCCCCCGGACTGCAACGCAGAGGATCAGCCGTGTCAAAACCCGTAGTACTGCTCGCCGAAGAACTTTCCCCCGCCACAGTCGAGGCCCTCGGCCCGGACTTTGAAATCCGCCAGACCGATGGCGCCGACCGTTCCCAGCTGCTCTCTGCCATCGCGGATGTTGACGCCATCCTGGTCCGCTCTGCCACGCAGGTGGACGCCGAAGCCATCGCCGCGGCCAAGAACCTCAAGGTCATTGCCCGCGCCGGCGTCGGCCTGGACAACGTCGACATCAAAGCGGCAACCCAGGCCGGTGTCATGGTGGTCAACGCGCCGACGTCGAACATTGTCTCCGCCGCTGAACTGACGGTGGGCCACATCCTGAGCCTCGCCCGCCACATCCCGCAGGCAAGTGCCGCGCTCAAGGACGGCGAATGGAAGCGCTCCAAGTACACGGGCATTGAACTTTACGAGAAGAAGATCGGCATCATCGGCCTCGGCCGGATCGGCGCCCTTGTGGCAGCCCGCCTGAAGGGCTTCGACACCAAGATCCTGGCGTACGACCCCTACATCACTTCCGCCCGCGCCGCCCAGCTGGGTGTGCAGCTGGTGACCCTGGACGAGCTGCTGGCGCAGTCGGACTTCATCACTATCCACATGCCCAAGACGCCCGAAACGGTCGGCATGCTGGGCGCGGAGGCGTTCAAGAAGATGAAGAAGACCGCCTACGTCATCAACGTTGCCCGCGGCGGCCTCGTGGACGAGGAAGCCTTGCACGCTGCCCTGAAGGACGGCGAAATCGCCGGTGCCGGCGTTGACGTCTTCGTCAAGGAACCCAGCACCGACCTGCCGTTCTTCGAGATGGACAACGTGGTGGTCACCCCGCACCTTGGTGCATCCACGGATGAAGCCCAGGAAAAGGCAGGCGTCTCCGTCGCCAAGTCCGTGCGGCTTGCCCTGGCCGGCGAATTGGTACCCGACGCAGTCAACGTTGCCGGCGGCGTCATCGCTCCGGACGTGCGCCCGGGCATCCCGCTGATCGAGAAGCTGGGCCGCATCTTCACCGCGCTGACCCACGCCTCGCTGACGCAGTTCGACGTCGAAGTTGCCGGTGAGATCTCCTCCCTGGACGTCAAGGTGCTGGAACTGGCCGCGCTCAAGGGCATCTTCGCCGATGTCGTGACCGAACAGGTTTCCTATGTCAACGCCCCGGTGATTGCCGAGCAGCGCGGCATCAACGTCCGCCTCATCACCACGCCGGACACCGAGTCCTACCGGAACCTCCTGACCCTGCGCGGCGCCCTGAGCGACGGCAGCCAGATCTCCGTGGCCGGAACGCTGACGGGTCCCAAGCAGATCCAGAAGCTCGTGGGTGTCAACGGCTACGAGGTGGAAATTCCCATCAGCGAGCACCTCGTGGTGGTGGCCTACGCTGACCGTCCCGGCGTGATTGGCACCATCGGGCACATCCTGGGCATGAACAACATCAACATCGCCGGCATGCAGGTTGCGCGCCAGGCCGAGGGCGGCCAGGTCCTGGCCCTCCTCACCATTGACAGTTCGGTTCCGCAGCAGGTCCTTGACGCAATCAAGGCCGGCATCGGTGCCGAGATGGTCCGGGAAGTCGACCTCGAAGACTGACTTCCGCCTATTCGGTGAACATCTCGTGACAGAGGTTAACTTCTGCCACGTATGATTGGCCGGTCTGCGTACAATGGCTGGGTCCGATTTTCGGATCCGGCCGGCAGACCGGCCATTATTTTTTGCACACCCGGCAGGGGACGCCTTCACATCCATTTGGAGTGACTGAGGTGTGCGCTCACGCAATACAGCTTTCAGGGAGCCCAATGAACGCCGTCCAGAGGTTCATCAGAAGCCGAGTGCTTTTGCTGACCGCGGCCATTTTGATCGTCGCCATGTGTTTGTCCGTCCTCGTCCAGGGCCAGTCACAGGCTGCGCTCAACCGTACAGTTGACCAGAATTCCCGCGGACTCTATGACATCCTGGTCCAGGCCAAAGCAGGCTCCGGCGGAGTGCTGATGCAGCCGGAAATCGCCAACGGCCAGGGTGGCATCAGTTTCGACCAGCTGGATGGCATCAGGAAGCTCTCGGGCACCTCGGTGGCCGCTCCGATCAGCCTGGTGTCACGCGTCTCGCAAAACCTCGAGTCCCCCCGGCTCGACGCCATGGACTACCTCGGATTCAACGCCGGCCTTGTGGGCACGGCGACCGCCGGGGAGCCGGGCGGAACGGACCCCAGCAAGTGGCCGGCGGCGGAATCGGTCTTGTCCGACGAGGCGAAGAAGTACCGGATGACGGCCAGTGCCGTTAGTTCGGACGGCCAGTCCGAACAGACCCTGTTCAAGTCCATGGCCGAAGGATCCCTCGGCAAGGCCAGGCTCATCGAAGAGCAGACGGCCGGCGGCAAGAGCATCCGCATCGCAGGCGCCGAAGGGGAAACCGGCATCAAATTCCCGGCTCCGGCCGGAGGCTCCGAGCACAACCTCTTCAACCTGTCCGTGTCGCTTCCGCTGGCGCCGCAGGTGACTGAGTCCGTCGTCGCCGTCGACCCCGTGTCCGAGCGCGCGCTGCTGGGCACGGCAGGCGACTTCCTGGCGCCCCTCGAAAAGGCGCCGCCGGCGGACGCCCGGAACGCCGGGGCCATCGGCCGTCATTTCGAGAGCCTCTTCACTACCGGCATCAGCATGGAGGAGCTCGAGGAAGGGCCGGACTTCCTCGGCGTCAAACTCAAGTACTGGGCGCCCCTGATGACGCAGTACCAGCAGGCCAAGCGGAACGGCCAGCTGACTGCGGACTCCCAGGCCATCCCGCTGATTGTCCGCTCCGGCACCTCGCTGGACCTCAAATACTCGGTGAAGATCGAGGAGATCGACGACTCCGGAAACGTCGTCAAGGACGTCGGCACGGTGACCCGTTCGCTGGACAAGGACTACCTGCCGTTCGTTTCCAAGTCACCGTTCGCGCTCTCGTGGCCCGGCTCGCAGGACTACTCCCAGCTTCTGGGAAACACCGGAAACTTCAGCCAGGGCCTGTACAACCCGGCAACCTGGAGCACGGACTTCGCGTCGGCACCCAAGTACACGGACGGCTCCACCGCCGGCAACGGCGCCGTGGACAAGACCGCCACGCCGGGGGAGTGGGTGACCGTCAACCGGCTCCCGGAGAAGGGTGCCAACAACGCGCCCGTGGACCAGACCCAGCGCGAGCCCGTCGACGAGCGGTCCTACCGCGAAAGCCTGGAGACCGGTACCAAGGTCGCCGCGCCGCTGGCCATGGTCTACGGCACGTTCGACGCCGACAAGGTCCAGGAAGCCGCGGGGGACATCAACCGGCTGCCCCTGGGCGGCTACGACCCCTCACCGATGACCCTGACCGAGGATGCCCAGGGCAACAAGGTGGAGGACACCGAACTCAAGCCGTCGTTGAGCGCCACGGGCCTGGTCAGCCAGTCCGCCGGCGCGATCACCGACTACTACGGCCTCGCCGCCGCCCGCGGTTACGAAGACAACGCTTCGGTCATCGACGCCGTCCGCGTCCGGGCCAAGGCGCCGGGCAGCTGGAAGGAGTCCCAGCCCGAGGTTGAGCAGCTCGCGGACGAAATCCGTGACATGGGCCTGGAAGCAACCGTCGTTGCCGGCTCGGCGCGTGAAGACGCCAACATCTTCGTGCCGGGCTACTCCAAGGACGGCGCCGGCAAGGAATCCGCGCTTGGCACCGTCACCCAGTCCTGGGTCCGCCAGGACGCCGCCGACGCGGTGTCCGGGTCCCTGACCGGAACGAACATCACGCTGTTGTTCCTCACCCTGTGCGGCGCAGCCCTGCTCACCGGCGCCTCCACCGTCAGCTACATCCGCCAGCGCCGCCGCGAAGCCGGCACCCTCCGTGCCATGGGCTGGACCCAGAACAGGATCCGGAGCTGGGTTCTTGCCGAATTTGCCGTGGGAGCCGCCCTCCTGGCGATTGCAGGAACCATCCTGAGCCTCGTCAGCTGGAACCTCGCAACGGTCATCGTTTCCGCATCGGTACTGGTGCTCTATGCCGCCGCAGCGTACTTCGCGGCGCGGCAGCTGAGGCACCGTGACGAGGTGGACCAGGAACCGCAGCACGACGAGCGGCTGATCGCCGTCGACTCCCCGCTCACGTTCGCCAACCGCCAGCTGAGCACCAACAAGTTCAACACCATCTCGCTGGCAGTTGCGGTGGGCGTCTTTGGCGCAGCCGTTGGCGGGCTGATCGCCCTGCTGATCGACATCCCCCGTGCCGCCGGTGCGAGTGCCCTGAGCGGGCTGGCTGCCGCCAGCGTGGCACTGCCCAGCATCATCCTGGCCTTGTCCGGCGTGGCAGTGGGACTGGTATTGACCCTCGTGACCGGGCGCTTTGAGCTCCAGGCCAAACGCCAGTACCTCGGCACGCTCGAAGCGATGGGTTGGAACCCGGACATGCTGGGCCAGGTCCGGCTGTTCGAAAACGCCCTCGTGGGCACGGTGGCCTTGCCGCTGGGCGTGGTCGGCGCCCTCGGCATCGGGCTCCTGCTCGCCCCCTATGCTGCGCTCTGGGCCGCCCTGGCCGGACTCGTGGCTGTACTTTGCTGGATTCCAATTGCAACGAAAGTGGTCCAATGAACAACGACCTGAATCTCGACCGGATTCCCCAGGATGACGCCGGGGACGGCTCGCTCCAGACCCGTGCCAACACCATCCTGAAGGCCGCAGACCACGGGACCCCGCTGGAACTGAGCAACATCACCATCCGCTACGGCGGGCAGAAGGGCGGGGCCGACGCCGTCAACGTCGTCGAGGGCTTTGACCTGACCCTCCACGCCGGGGAAATGCACTGCGTTGCCGGCCGAAGCGGTTCCGGTAAGACCAGCATCCTGACCGTCGGCGCGGGACTCACGCTGCCGACGTCGGGCCGGGTCTTCTGGGAGGGCCAGTCCCTCGAGAGCATGGGCGACGACGAGATCGCCGACCGCCGTCGGGCCCTGATCGGCTACGTCGACCAGGGCGGTGCCCTGATCGACGGCATGAGCGCGCTCGAGAACGTGCTGCTGCCGGCCGTTCCGGACGGCGAAGTTGACCAGCGCCGGGACATGGCCAAGGACCTCCTTGACCTCGTTGGCCTGGGGCGCCGCATGCGCCACCGCCCGGCCCAGCTCTCCGGCGGCGAGCGTCAGCGGGTGGCGATCGCGCGTGCCCTGATCCTGGGCACACGCGTGCTGGTGGTCGACGAACCTACGGCGAGCCTGGACCGCACCTCGGCCAACCGAATCATCAGCATCCTGAAGGACACCACGTCCGACGGAATTGCCGTGCTGGTGGCGTCACATGACCACGAACTTGTCCGTCTCAGCGATACCCTGACCGAACTGATCTAGATTTAGGGGTAGCAACCCACGCTGCCGGTCCCGCCACCGCTTCCGAAAAAAGGTAACTTCCCAGAGTGTCGTCTTCAGCCCAGACCCCGTTCTACATCACCACTGCCATCACGTACCCCAACGGCGTGCCGCACATCGGCCACGCGTACGAGTACATCGCCACCGATGCGATGGCCCGGTTCAAGCGCCTGGACGGTTATGACGTCTTCTTCCTGACGGGCACGGACGAGCACGGTATGAAGATCGCGCAGACGGCCGAGAAGGAAGGGATCACCCCCAAGGAACTGGTGGACCGGAACGCCGAAATCTACAAGGCTGCCCATTCCGCCCTGGGCATCTCGTACGACCGCTTCATCCGGACCACGGACGAAGACCACTACGCCGCGTCCCAGGCCATCTGGAAGAAGATGGAGGCCAACGGTGACATTTACCTGTCCAAATACGAGGGCTGGTACTCGGTCCGCGACGAGGCGTACTACGTCGAAGACGAGACCGTGGTCAAGGAAGACGGCCTGCGCTACTCGCGGGAGACGGACACCGAACTGACATGGACGGCTGAGGAGAGCTACTTCTTCCGGCTCTCGGCCTACCAGGACAAGCTGCTGGCGCTCTACGAGGCACATCCTGAATTCGGCGCCCCGCAGTCCCGGTTCAACGAGGTCATCAGCTTCGTCAAGCGCGGACTGGAGGACCTCTCCATCAGCCGCACGACGTTCGACTGGGGTGTTCCGGTTCCGGGCAACGACAAGCACGTGATGTACGTGTGGGTGGATGCGCTGACCAACTACCTCACGGGCGTGGGCTACCCGGACACGGACTCGGAGTCGTTCAGGAAGTTCTGGCCGGCAGATGTCCACGTGATCGGCAAAGACATTTCCCGGTTCCACGCCATCTACTGGCCGGCTTTCCTGATGAGCGCCGGTCTGGAGCTGCCCAGGCGGATCATGATCCACGGCTTCCTGAACAACAACGGCGTCAAGATGTCCAAGTCGCTGGGCAACGTGGTGGCGCCGTCGGATTTCGTGGCCCAGTACGGCCTGGACCAGGTGCGTTTCTTCTTCCTGCGTGAGGTGCCCTTCGGTGCCGACGGCAGCTACAGCCATGAAGCCATCGTGGGCCGGATGAACTCGGACCTCGCCAACAATTTCGGCAACCTGGCACAGCGTTCTTTGTCCATGGTCGCCAAGAACTGCGAGGGCAGGGTCCCGGTCCCCGGCGCCTTCACGGCGGAGGACACAGCCCTGCTGGCCCAGGCCAACGGGTTGCTGGATGCCGCCCGGGCAGCGTTCGAGAAACAGGAATTCAGCCGTGCCCTGGAGGCGATCTGGGGCGTCCTGGGCGACACCAACGCGTACTTCGCCGAGCAGGCGCCGTGGGTCCTGCGGAAGACCGACGTCGAGCGCATGAACACCGTGCTCTACGTGACCCTCGAGGTGCTCCGGATCGTGGCCATCCTGGTCCAGCCGGTCATGCCGACGGCGTCTGCCGCGCTTCTGGGGACACTCGGCCAGCCCGACGGCGACGCCCGCCGCTTCGATGCGATCGCCACGCCGCTGGTTCCCGGCACGGAGCTTCCCGCCCCGGCGCCGATCTTCCCGAAGTATGAGGAGCCGGCCGAGGCGTAAACTCCGCGGCCCAAACGCCGCCGGGCGCCCTGACGATCCAGGGTCAGCCCCGGTCATTTCACCCGATGCTCCCTCACGTGCCCAGGCAGGTGGGGGAGCCATCTTTTGCCCTGGGGACGGCCGTGTCCGCCTCAGCTGCCGGCAGTGTGCGGCCGCCCGGGAAAGCCGTTCCAAGTAGTCCGCCCCATGCGTTCGAGTGAACACCTCCGTAAAGCAAGTAATTGCCACCTGCGCCCGCATGAGTAAACGCGTACCAGTTACTCGGGTTTAACCTTCGCCGCGAACCTAGCCTGAAAAGGCAAGCGAACTGATGACACTGTCTGGGGAGTAACTGTCACCTTCATTTCGCTGTTTGAGGTCTCACACAGGTTTTGCTTTTCCTGGTCTCGAAGACGGTTACTCCGCACAGTCTGGTCAGTTCGAATCGGATTTGGTATGGAGGAACCGAACATGAAACGAACAATCGCCACTCTGGGGGTGGTGGGACTGGGACTCATGGGGGCCACAGTCGCGGCCTACGCCGCACCACCTGAAAAGATCACCATTTGCCATGCCACAGGCTCGGCAACCAACCCCTATCTGTTTGAAACCATCAGCCTGAGTGCTTTGGCCGCGCACGTCGGTGATACCGGCGACATCGTGCCGGCGAACCTTGGGAACGACATTCCGAACGGGCAGAACCTGACGCCAGAAAACATCGCTTTGCTGGCCAACGGATGCGTTGCCGCACCGGTTGATCCGGTGGATCCGGTTGATCCGGTTGATCCGGTTGATCCGGTTGATCCGGTGGATCCGGTGGATCCGGTGGATCCGGTGGATCCGGTTGACCCGGTTGACCCGGTTGACCCGGTTGACCCGGTTGACCCGGTGGTTCCTGTTGACCCGGTGGTTCCACCTCCGGCCAACGAGGACCTGGCGGTACCGCCGGCGCTCACTCCGGGCTCTGCCACACCGGCTCCGGCGGCCGTCCCGGCTGCGGTTCCTGCTGCGGTTCCTGCGGCGGGCGCCGCGGTAACGCCGGTTGCGGCAACGCCCCGGGGGGCCGCCGCAGCGGCCGTTCCGGCAGCCAACAACGCGGGTTATAACGTCCAGACTGCCGTTGGCAGCTCCGGCAACGGGATTCCCGCCTGGCTGGCCGTTCTGACCGGCCTCTTCACCGCGGTGGGCGGCTGGGTGCTCGTGAAGAGCGGCCTGCGGTCCCGCGGCGCGGACGGCTAGGAGAGCCAAGCCGGGGCGGGCGCCGAGAGGTTACGGCGCCCGCCCCGGCCGGTTCCCGCTATTCCGCCAATCCATTCCAGCACCCCGAGGAGCCCCGCCATGGTCCGTGACCACTGGAACCGGCGCAAGCATTCCGCCGTCGTCCGCGGCCCCGTCCTGAGCTTGAGGGACCTTTTGGTGCTCGCCGTCTGCATTGCCGGGCTACTGGGAGCCTGGCTGGTGTACGGCGTAACCGGCCCCGGCAGCCAGGGGGCACCTGCTGCCGGGGAACCGGCGGCGGTAGTCCTGTCGGAGAGCCGGCCGGAGCCGGACGACGCAGCACGGGAGCCAGCACCGGCCACGGAACAGGCCACGCTGCCTCCCGTCCCGCTGGCCGACGGCGGGACATCCGCGCCGCCGCCTGCTCCTTTGTATCCCGCTGCAGCCGCACCGCAACGGATTACGTACCCCGCCGCCGGCATGGACGTTGTGGTGCACCCCCTGGAACCGCAGTCCGTCGACGCCGCGAGCCACAGCATCGTGCCGCCGGAGACGATGGACGGTTACTGGCTCGCGAACCTCGGGACGCCGGGGGACGGCTCCGTGAATACGAGCTACGTCATCGGCCACAGCTGGGAGGGGCTGGATGCGCCGTTCAACCACCTGAGTTCCGCCGCCGCGGCAGGAGACGAGCTGACGGTCACCACGTCGACCGGTGCCATGACCTACCGGGTGGACTCGGTCACCACCTATACCAAGGCGACCCTGAAAGACAGCCCCATCTGGGCGGTGGTGCCCAACCGGCTGGTGCTCATCAGCTGCTATACCGAGGATCCGTGGGGCAAGAATGTTGCCGTCGTGGCCTCGCCAGTATCGGGGCAATGACCTGCGGGTTCCTGCCGACGCCGTGGCGGTGTTCGGATGATGAGACAACTTGACCATCATGTGGATGGCTTCGTTACCCTGAAAAGATGAGCGCATCCACGATTAATCTGGCAGTCATCCCCGGCGACGGCATCGGCCCCGAGGTCATCGCCGAAGCCTTGAAGGTGATGGAGAAAGTTGTGGCCGCCGAAGGCGTCACCCTGGACCAGACCCACTATAAGCTCGGAGCCCAGCACTGGCTCGAGACGGGCGAAACCCTCCCGGAGGAAGTCCTCAGCGATCTCCGCACCCGGGACGCCATCCTGTTCGGCGCCGTCGGTGCGGCCCCCGGTGACACCCGGATCCCGTCCGGCATCATCGAGCGTGAGATGCTGCTGAAGCTTCGCTTCAGCCTTGACCACTTCGTCAATCTTCGCCCGTCCCGCCTGTTCGGCAGCGTGGGCAGCCCGCTTGCCAATCCCGGCGAGATTGACTTCATTGTGGTCCGCGAAGGCACCGAAGGTCCCTACGTCGGCAACGGTGGCACGCTGCGTGCCGGGACCAAGCACGAGGTCGCCACGGAAGTATCGCTGAATACCGCCCACGGCGTCGAGCGTGTGGTCCGCGACGCGTTCCGCCGGGCCAGCGAACGCCCGCGCAAGCATGTCACCCTCGTCCACAAGCACAATGTGCTGGTGTTCGCCGGCCACCTGTGGAAGCGCACCGTGGAAGCCGTGGCGCAGGAGTTCCCTGACGTCACGCATGACTACCTGCACATTGACGCCGCCACCATCTTCATGGTCACCGACCCTGCCCGCTTCGACGTCATCGTCACGGACAACCTTTTTGGTGACATCATCACCGACCTCGCCGCGGCCGTCACGGGCGGCATCGGCCTCGCGGCCTCGGGCAACATCAACATGGAACGCACCGCGCCGTCCATGTTCGAGCCGGTCCACGGATCCGCCCCTGACATCGCCGGCCAGCAGAAGGCTGATCCGACGGCGGCGATCCTGTCCGCTGCCCTGCTCCTGGACCACCTCGGCTATGCCGATGCAGCGAAGAAGATCGAGGCGGCAGTCATTGCCGACGTCGAAAGCCGCGATGGCCGGGAGCGCGCCACCAGCGAGGTCGGCGACGCAATCGCCGCCGCCCTTTAGGCGTCCGCATCGGGCGTAAGCTTGTTTCGAATCACCAACATGCTGCCGTGGTCCGACGCTGAACCACGTTCACACACCAGGCAGCCGACCGTGGAGGAACCATGACTCAGACTGCCCATGGCGTCGAATTCACCCATCAGCCCTCGGTAACCCCGAAGTCTGCTGAAGAGCGTGCAGCCATCCTGGCGAACCCAGGTTTCGGCAACTTTTTCACCGACCACACTGCGATCGTCGACTACAGCGTCGACGAGAACGGCAAGGGCGGCTGGCATGACGCGCGCATTGAGGCATACGGTCCCATCTCGCTTGACCCGTCGGCAGCCGTGCTGCACTACGGCCAGGAAATCTTTGAGGGACTCAAGGCCTACCGCCATGCAGACGGTTCGGTCTGGACCTTCCGCCCGGAAGCCAACGCCGCCCGCCTCAACAAGTCAGCCCGCAGGCTGGCGTTGCCGGAGCTTCCGGAGGAGTACTTCCTCGGCGCCATCCGCGAACTCGTGCAGGCCGACCGCGAGTGGGTTCCGGCAGGGGACGGCGAAGCGCTCTACCTCCGCCCGTTCATGATCGCCACCGAGGCGTTCCTCGGCGTCCGCGCGGCCAGGGAAGTCTCCTTCCGCGTCATCGCCTCACCGGCAGGCAACTACTTCGGCGGCGAACTCAAGCCCGTGTCCATCTGGATCTCCCGGGAGTACGCGCGTGCAGGCCGCGGCGGAACCGGCGCAGCCAAGTGCGGCGGCAACTATGCCGCATCCCTCATCGCCCAGCAGGAGGCCGAGGCCCACGGCTGCAAGCAGGTCCTCTTTCTCGACCAGTTCAATGACAACGCCGTTGAGGAACTCGGTGGCATGAACGTGTTCTTCGTGATGAAGGACGGTTCGCTGGTGACGCCCGCCCTGACGGGAACCATCCTGGAAGGCGTCACCCGGATGTCTGTCATGCAGGTGGCCAAGGACATGGGCCGCACCGTCACCGAGCGCAAGATCACCCTGGACGAATGGCGCGATGGCGTCGCCTCCGGTGAGATCACCGAGGTCTTCGCCTGTGGCACCGCCGCCGTCATCACCCCCATCGGCGTGCTCAAGGACGACACCGAGTTCATCGGCTCCGAGGACGCGAAGGCGGGGGAGACCACCATGGCCATCCGCGAGCAGCTCCTCGGCATCCAGACCGGAACCGTCGAGGACACCCACGGCTGGCTGACCCGGCTCGTCTAGGCGGCAACGCTCAGTCACCGGCAGCGTTCGACGTCGGCCCCATCTTCGGGTGGGGCCGCCGTCGTGGGTGATGGCCAGGGGCGTTGCAGCCAGGCAAGCACGGCCCGGGCGGCGGACCAGCGCCGGACGGCCGGAAGACCCTAGCCGATTCGAGGACGCAGCGGCACAATGTTGCGCATGACCGGGTTTCTTCAGGTTCTGGGTGTCGTCTTCGGAGTTCTGCTGATCCTCGTGGGAATCCTGGAGTCCTTCTTCTTCCGGGACCAACGCTTTTACCGGCTCTTCCTTATCAATCCGGAGGACATGGACGCCGTTCGCATGTGGACGTTCAATCTGGGGTTTTACAACATGACCTGGGGAGTGGGCGCAATCGTTGGCGCCGTCATGCTGGCCGGCCCGGATGCCGCCGCCGGACGGGCGCTGTTGCTCTTCACGAGCCTGGGCCATGTACTGCTGGGCATCATTTTGGTGCTGTCGGAGCGGCGGCTGTGGGCGAGCGCCATTGCCGAAGCCGTGCTGCCGGCGGTCATCGCGGTACTACTGTTCGCGTGAGGCCCCGCTCGTGCGGTTGCTGCTTCGGTGGGAAGATGGAACTGTGATCCCGGACGACCCCCGCGCCATGGTAAGCAGCACAGAACTTGCCCGCTTCAGGCTGGCCCCCAACCCCGGGCCGATGAGCCTGCACGGGACCAACTCCTATGTCATCGCGGCTCCCGGGGCGGCAGGCACTGTTGTGGTGGATCCGGGACCGCTGGATGAGCCGCACCTGCAGGAACTGGCGCGGGCCGGCGCCGTCGAGCTTATCCTGATCACGCACCGCCACGCGGACCACACAGCCGCGGCCGCCCGCTTCGCCGAACTGACCGGGGCGCCGGTGCGGGCGAAGGATCCTGCGCACTGCCACGGAGGAAGCCCGCTGGTGGACGGTGAAGTCATCCACGCCGCCGGCACCGAGATCCGGGTGCTGGCGACCCCCGGCCATACGTCGGATTCGGTCTGCTTCCATCTCCCGCAGGACGGTCCGCGCGGTTCGGTCCTCACCGGCGACACGATCCTGGGCATGGGAACCACTGTCCTTGACTATCCCGACGGCACGCTGGGTGACTACCTTGCTTCACTGGACAGGCTGGAGCGGCTGGGCCCTGCCACCGTCCTCCCGGCCCACGGACCGATGCTGCCCGCCCTGGATACCATCGTCCGTGCTTACCGGGACCACCGCGAGGACCGCCTCGGGCAAATACGCTCGGCACTCGAGAACCTGGGACCAGGCGCCGAGGTGGCCGAGGTGGCCGACGCCGTGTATGCCGCCGTCGATCCTTCCGTCCGGCCCGCGGCGGAACTGTCCGTGGCCGCGCAGCTGCATTACCTGCGCCTCGGCAGCAGCACGCTGCACGAACCGCCGGGATAACGGCACAGGCTGTGCCGCGCGGCCGGGCGCCGTCGGCGCCGTCGGCGCTGGCCTGCGACGCGCGATACGTCCGGGAGTCCCGGAGTCCGGGGCGCCTACCCGAGACGGTACGCTTGGAACCATGCGTATCGCCCGTTTTGTAGCTGATTCTGATCCCCTTTACGGCGTTGTCGAAGGCGAGTCCGGCAGTGAGGAAGTCACTGTCATCAAGGGCGACCCCTTCTTCAACGGCGTTGAACGCAGCACCGTAAAGTACAAGCTCGAGGACGTGCGGCTGCTTGCCCCCATCATTCCGCGCAGCAAAGTGGTGGGCGTCGGACGCAACTTCGTTGAGCACGCCAAGGAGCTCG
The DNA here is from genome assembly GCF_030718995.1 of Arthrobacter oryzae. Classification (NCBI taxonomy): domain Bacteria; kingdom Bacillati; phylum Actinomycetota; class Actinomycetes; order Micrococcales; family Micrococcaceae; genus Arthrobacter; species Arthrobacter oryzae. The sequence continues at coordinate 4,506,245 of NZ_CP132204.1, read as the reverse complement.
GCAACGACGTGCCGCAGCACCCGCTGCTGTTCCTCAAGCCGAATACCTCGGTGGTGGGCCCCAACGATCCCATCGTGCTGCCGGAATTCTCGGACGAGGTCTCCTTCGAAGCCGAGCTGTGCGTGGTGATCGGCCGGATCTGCAAGGACGTTCCCGAGGACCGTGTCGACGACGTCATCTTCGGCTACACCTGCGGAAACGACCTGACGGCCCGCGATGTCCAGAAGACGGACCTTCAGTGGGCCCGCGCCAAAGGCTTCGACACTTCCGCGCCGCTCGGCCCGTGGATCGAGACTGAACTCGACACCGAAGACCTCCGGATCCAGGGCTGGCTCAACGGTGAACTTCGCCAGGACGGCAGCACGAGCCAGATGATCCGCGGCGTCCGTGAGCTCGTCTCGGTGGTGTCGCAGGCCTTTACGTTGCTTCCCGGCGACGTGATTATGACCGGCACGCCTGCCGGTGTGGGACTGGTGGCGGCCGGCGATCGTTTCGACGTCGAGATCGAAGGCATCGGGCGCCTGTCCAACCCGGTGGTCCGGCGCTAGCAGCGAGGCCAGGCCCTCCGGGCAGGCGGTAAAGTTGGAGTCACTATGACTACTCCTTCTGTGTCCCACGCTGTCTCCAGTCCTGCCGCCACCACCGAGACCCCGGTCCGGGTGCGGTTCTGCCCGTCACCCACCGGCACCCCGCACGTGGGCCTGATCCGCACGGCGCTATTCAACTGGGCCTACGCCCGGCACACCCAAGGCACGTTTGTCTTCCGCATTGAGGACACGGACGCGGCCCGGGATTCGGAGGAGAGCTACGAGCAGTTGCTCGAGGCCCTGAAGTGGCTGGGCATTTCATGGGAAGAAGGCGTGGAAACGGGCGGACCGCACGAGCCGTACCGCCAGTCACAGCGCCTGGACCTCTACAAGGACGTAGTGGCCAAACTGCTGGAAGCCGGCTACGCCTACGAGTGCTACTCATCGCCGGAGGAAGTGGAAGCACGCCACCGGGCTGCCGGCCGAGACCCGAAGCTGGGCTACGACAACTTTGACCGCAACCTGAGCGCCGAGCAGGTTGCCGCGTTCAAGGCTGAAGGCCGCGAACCGGTGCTCCGTGTCCGGATGCCCGATGAGGACGTCACCTTCACCGACATGGTGCGCGGCGAAATCACTTTCAAGGCCGGAAGCATCCCGGACTATGTGATTGTCCGCGCTGACGGCTCGCCGCTGTACACCCTGGTGAACCCCGTGGACGACGCCCTCATGGGGATCACCCACGTCCTGCGAGGCGAGGACCTGCTCTCCTCCACCCCCCGCCAGGTGGTGCTGATCCGCGCCCTGATGGAGATCGGCGTCGCAAGCTACATGCCGGTGTTCGGCCACCTTCCCTACGTCATGGGGGAGGGCAACAAGAAGCTGTCCAAGCGTGACCCTCAGTCCAACCTGTTCCTCCTCCGGGACCGCGGATTTATTCCGGAGGGCCTGCTCAACTACCTTTCCCTGCTGGGCTGGAGCCTGTCTGCTGACGAAGACATTTTCACGGTGGAACAGCTCATCGAGCACTTCGATGTCCACGACGTCCTGGCCAACCCGGCACGCTTCGACATCAAGAAAGCCGAAGCGATCAACGGCACCCATATCCGGATGCTCGAAGCGGATGACTTCAGGGGCCGCCTCGTCCCGTACCTCCGCGCAGCCAACCTGGTAGGGGACACTCTGACCGCGCGCGAAGAAGAGATCCTCGCTGAGGCGGCACCGCTGATCCAGGAGCGCATCGCTTTGCTGGGCGAGGCGCCGGAGATGATTTCCTTCCTGTTCAAGAACGACGACGCCATCGACGTCGCGGATGACGCCCGCAAGGGACTTCCGGAAAACCTCACCGAGGTGCTTGACGCCGCGATCGCAGCCCTGGACGCCGTCGCCGACTGGACTGCCGAGAACATTCAGGCCGCCCTGAAGCAGGCGCTTGTGGAGGATCTTGGCATCAAGCCGAGGCTGGCCTTTGGTCCCGTCCGGACAGCCATTTCCGGGCGCCGGATTTCCCCGCCGTTGTTTGAATCCATGGTCATCCTGGGCAAGAAATCCTCACTGGCCCGCCTGCACGCTTTCCGCGGCTGATGACGGCCATGCGCGGCGACGGCGGTCGTGTCCTGCACACGGGCTTCGGCGTGGTCCGGGGTGTCCTGTTTGATATTGATGACACCCTGGTTGACCTCGAATACGCCATGACCACGGCGCTGCGTGATGTCAGCGAACATCTCCTGCCCGGCCTGGACCAGGCCGGGTGGGAGAAATTCGGGCGCATCTTTACGCACGAGACCACGCATTTCTACGACCGCTACCTGGCCGGTGAGCTGACCTTCAACGAGCAGCGTCTCCTCCGCGGCCGGGCAGCCCTGGGGCACTTCGGAGTGGAACTGGAAGAAGGGGAGGAATCCCATGCCTGGGTTACCTCCTACGCGGCCCTGCAACACGGCTACGTCCGTGCCTTCGAGGACGTAGCACCGGTCCTGGACGCCCTTGACGACGCCGGAATCCCGTACGGAGCGGTGAGCAACAACGTACACGACTACCAGCGGGTGAAGCTGGATACTGCCGGCCTGCAACGGATCACGGTGCTGGTGGGGACGGATACGGTGGGCGTGCCCAAGCCGGACCCGGCCATCTACCTCGAGGGCGTCCGCCTCCTCGGCAGCAGCGCCGCGGAGACACTCTATGTGGGCGACAACCGCCTGCTGGACGCGGAAGGTTCGACGGCGGCGGGCCTACTGGGTGTGTGGCTGAATCGAAGCGGCGAAACCGAGTCCGCCTTTTCAGGTCACCAGGTTGGATCGCTCGCCGAGCTGCTGGGGTAGCAGCGCCGGCGGCGTGATCAACCTTCCGCCTGTGGCGCAGCAGCTTTCCGCCGGTGTCGCAGCGCCACAAAGGCGCCCACTGAGCCGAGGCTGAGTGCTCCCACCAGGCCTACCGCGGTTCCGGCGTCGGGCTGTTCAATGACGTTCGACGGCGACACCGCGGCTGCACTGGAGTGCAGGGTTTCTGTTCCGGCGGCAATTTTGGCGTTGCCTTCCGCAAGCCTGGCCGCCCCGGTGGCCAGGGCCTCGGAACCGGAAGCCAGCTTGGTGTTCCCCTCCGAGAGTTCCGAGGCTCCGGCGGCCAGGGCCTCGGAACCGCTCAGCAGCCCGGGGTTCGCGGGATCGGCCGGATCGCCCTTGATGCCGGCGTTTAATGCGGCGGTTCCGGTGGCAAGCCGGGCGGAGCCCTCAGTCATGCTCGCGGTGGCCCGCAGCAGGCCCGGCCGGTCCGGGTTCCCGGGTACGCCGTCCATCCCAACCCTGATTTTGGCGGTCCCGTCGGCAAGCAGCCTGGTGCCGAGGACAACCCCGGGATTTGCCGGATCCTGGCTGTTGAGTTTCCCGCCCAGGGTGGTGAAGCCTGCGTTCAGCCTGCCCGCCCCGGCCTGCAGTTCCCCGGTGCCTGCATGGAGCCGGGTGGCACCGGACTGGAGCCGGGCTGCGCCGTCGTCGATCTGCCGGGCCCCCGCCGCTATTTTTGCAATTTTGTCCCTGACGACCGCGAGCGGCGCGAGCCCCTGGACGGGATCATCGGCGGCAGCCTGCAGCAGATCCAGGGCTTGCGCCAGCGCTGCAGTGCCTGTGCCCGACTCCGGGTTGCCGTTGGGTCCGCGGTAGCCCTTGAGCCGGGTTGTCCCGGCCGCAAGCTGACCGGCTCCGGCCTCCAACCGCAAGGCCCCGCCGCTGAGCTGTGCGGCGCCGTCGGCCAGGTTGTTCTCCGCGTCGCCGGTCTCCGAAGGAGTCAGTGCCGCGGAGAGCTGCACCGCACCGGCAGCCAGTTTGCTGGCGCCGTCGTCGACTTCATATACCCCCGGGGCGAGCTTGTTGGCGACGTCCGCCTCTATTTTCGCCGCGCCCGCCGCGAGTTTGTCCGCGCCGGCCTGGAGTTTATCTGCGCCGGGAGCGAGCTTGTTGGTGATACCCGCGTGTATCTTCCGCGCCCCGTCAGAGAGCCTGCCCGCCCCGGCGTCTGCCAGGGTGGCGCCTGTGGACAGTTTCCCGGTGCCGTCCTTGAGCCGGTCGGCCCCGGCGGACGCCTGGCCCGCTCCGTCCTTGAGCCGGGCGGAGCCGTCCGTGATGCGGCCGGTGACCAGCGTGTAGAAACCCAGCAAGGCGATCAACAGCAGGGCGAGGACCGCAGTGGCGATCTGCTGGCCGCGGGTTCGGGCTTTCAGGGGAGCAGTGGCACGACTCTGTGGCACGGACGGTTCCTCTCGACGGATCTTGGTGAACGCGGGCGGGCTCCGCTGCACCTGCCGTGATGCAGCTAACATCCGGACTTGGGCGTGGAGCTGCCGGTCAAGGGCGTTCAAGGCATGTTGTTACTCTTCGGTAACTTACCGAGGGTAAACTTATTTGGCCCGGGATTGCAAGGGTTTTGGCGTATATCGACGACGGTGGCGGGCTGGCACAGGCCGTTGGCCATGCACGAAAGGGGCGCGCGCGCCCCGATTTGTGCCAGCCAAAACTCTCGGGTAAAGTAATTACTCGTGCTGAGGCGCTGGGAGCGAAGGTTTAGGCCTGAATATCCAGCCCGAAAGTTCCATTGGGATATGGTGTAATTGGCAACACTACGGTTTCTGGTACCGTCATTCTAGGTTCGAGTCCTGGTATCCCAGCTCCGAGAAAACCGCATTTCTATGCGGCGGATCGGGAGTTTCAGGCGGCTTGTCCGATTTGAAACACTGGCTCTGTGTATGAAACAATCACTGAGCTTGATGGTCGAAATACCATCTGGAAAGTACGCGGCCCCATCGTATAGCGGCCTAGTACGCTGCCCTCTCACGGCGGTAACGCGGGTTCGAATCCCGCTGGGGTCACCATCAGAAAGGTCCCGGGCAGCAGCCCGGGACCTTTTTTGTCTGCCCGGATAGTTTCCGCAACATTTCCCCGCCGAATGGTCCTTTCCCCTGGAGCCGCGAGGGGGATATGACCACCTGGCGGGGATTTCCCGGGGCGTTGCCTGAGCCGGACCCGGGCCGAACTGGCATGATGAAGCTGTGACGTCCCCATCTGAGAGTTCACCCCCGGGCACTGCCGCGCAGAATGTGCGGGCGGCCGCGGCCGTGGAACTGCTCGAAGCTGTCCGCCGCGACCTTAGTGCGGCGGTTCTCCCGCTCGCACTGCCCGGCGCGGACGCGGCCCGCCTCGATGTCAGGAATGCGCTGGCGCAGCTTGACGACTACATCCTTCCGCGCTTCCGCAGCCTGGACGCTCCGCTGCTGGCGGTGGTCGGGGGATCAACCGGTGCCGGAAAATCAACCCTGGTCAACGCCCTTGTGGGCCATCCTGTCACCAGGGCGGGTGCGATCCGGCCCACCACCAGGCAGCCGATCCTGCTTCACCACCCGGCGGACTCCGGGTGGTTCGAGGACCAGCGCGTGCTGCCGAACCTGAGCCGCATCAGGGGCACGGTGGTGGATACGCCGTTGCCCGCAAACCGGGCCGGAGCCGCGCCGGACGCCGCATCAATTTCCTCCCTGGTGCTTGTGGGCCACCCGGCGGTGCCGCAAGGAATCGCTCTTTTGGACGCTCCCGACGTGGACTCCGTCTCGGATGACAACAGGAAGCTTGCGGGTCAATTGCTCGCCGCAGCCGACCTCTGGGTGTTCGTGACAACGGCCAACCGCTACGCCGACGCCGTGCCCTGGAAGCTGCTCCTTGACGCAGCGTCCAGGGACATCATGGTGGCGGTGGTCCTGGACCGCGTGCCGCCGGCCGCCGAAGCGGAGGTCAGTACGGACCTCCGGACGATGCTCCAGCGGGAGGGCCTCGGCGCAGCACGCCTGTTCATTATTCCGGAGGTCACCCTGGACGGCCTTGGCATGCTGCCCTCAGCGGCTGTGGAGCCCCTCGGGCGCTGGGTGCGCGAGCTGGCGGCGGACGCCGCAGGGAGGGCCGACATTGCCCGTCGGACACTGAACGGCACTGTACGGGCCCTGGGCGGCCGCGTGGCCGCCCTCGCCCAGGCTTCCCTGGAGCAGCAGCAATCGCGTGATGTCCTGGCCGGAGATGCCCGTGCCGCTTACCGGGACGCCGCTGCCCGGATTCTGGACGCTACGCGGGACGGGGCCCTGCTGCGCGGCGAAGTGCTTGCGCGGTGGCAGGATTTCGTAGGCACCGGGGAGTTCTTCCGTATCCTGGAGCAGAACATCGGGCGTATGCGGGACCGAATGGGTGCGTTTTTCCGCGGGGAGCCGGCTCCGGCGGTCAAGGTGGAAACAGCCATTGAAACGGGGCTGCAGGCGGTGATCATGGACGAAGCCGCCAACGCGGCCGAGGATACAGACCGGCGCTGGCGCTCAGACCCTGCCGGACGCCAGCTGCTGGGTACGGACGACTTTTCAGGCACCAGCGCAGGCTTCCCGGACCGGGTGGCGGCAGAGATCCGCGCTTGGCAGGGCGCCCTGTTGGAGCTCATCCGCACTGAGGGGCAGGGCAAGCGCACGCAGGCCCGGTGGCTGTCCTTCGGGGTCAACGGGCTCGGGGCCGCCCTCATGATTGTGGTTTTCTCGATGACTGCCGGGCTCACCGGACTGGAGATCGGCGTGGCGGGCGGTACCGCCGTCGTCGGCCAAAGGCTCCTGGAGGCCGTCTTCGGCGAGGACGCAGTGCGGCGGCTTGCGCAAACTGCCCGCGAGGACCTGAACTCGCGGTGCCGCAAGCTGCTGGAGGCCGAACAGCAGCGTTTCCTTGACCGCCTTGACTTCGATGCAGGGGTGACACCCGAAGCCCTCTCGGGCCATGCCCGAGCACTGCTGCGACTTGGGGAGCCGGCATGAGCCGGCACAGCGGGACCCGTGAAACCACACGGCTTGGCGCCCGGCTGGAAGCCCTCAATGAGGCGCGGGAGCTCGCGGGCGGAGTGCTGCCCGACGACGCGCTGGACCAAGTGCTCGCGGTCCTTGAGCGCGCCAGTTCCCGCCGTTCGCTCTCTTCGGACCACACCGTGGTGGGGTTTTTCGGGGCGACGGGCAGCGGCAAGTCCTCGCTCTTCAATGCCGTCAGCGGCGCCGGAATCGCGACGGCGGCGGCCCGCCGTCCCACGACGTCGGAACCGTTGGCGGGTGTCTGGGGAGCGGAGGGCAGTGAACCGCTGCTGGACTGGCTCGGGGTCAGCAAGCGCCACCACCCCGCGGCCGTGCCGGGATTCGCCGATGACTCCACCGGACTGATCCTGCTGGACCTGCCCGACTTTGACTCAACGAAGGCGGCCAACCGCGAGATTGTCCAGCGGATGGTCGGGCTGGTCGACGTCCTGGTCTGGGTGCTGGACCCGCAGAAATATGCCGATGCGGCGGTGCACAACGACTTTCTCGCGCCTCTTGCTACGCACGGGGCAGTCACGCTCGTGGTCCTCAACCAGATCGACCGTCTTCCGGAACCGGACGTCGCGCCGGTGCTGGAATCCCTGAAAGCCATCCTCGCCCGGGACGGCCTGGGCAAGGTCCAGGTCCTCGGCGCCTCTGCCCTGACCGGGGCCGGCGTGGACAGGGTCCGGGCGGCCATCCGGCACGTGGTGGTGCAGCGCCAGGCGTTGTCCCAGCGGCTGGCGGCGGATGTTTCCAAAGCCTCGGCGGAACTCGCAGAGGCATCCGGCACAGGGGAGGCGGCCGGAGTCAAGGCAGGCACCCGCTCGCAGCTGGCGGAGGAGCTCGCGGTTGCCGCCAATGTCCCGGTGGTGGTGGACGCCGTGTCCCGGTCCTACCGGCATGAAGCCACCCGGCGCACCGGATGGCCCCTGACCCGCTGGCTGGTCCGCTTCCGTCCGGACCCGCTGCGGCGGCTGAACCTGCGCCGCGAGGGCGCACAATCCGAAGTCAACCGGACGTCGCTGCCGCCGGCGGGGGCTCCGGAACACGCCAGGACGGACGCTGCCGTGCGGGAATTCGCGGATGCAGCGAGTGCAGGAGCTCCGGGGCCATGGCGCGCGGCCATCCGCAGTGCGGCGCGCGAAGGCCGGGACCATCTGCCGGACGCACTGGACCAGGCCATCGCCGGGACCGAGCTGCTTGCCGGACGGAGGTCGTGGTGGTGGGGAGTGTTCAACCTCATTCAGTGGCTTGCACTCGTGACGGCGCTGGGCGGCCTGGGCTGGCTCGGGGTCCTGGCCGGCCTCGGGTATCTTCAGCTTCCGGTTCCGGAGGTGCCGCGGGTGGAGGGCTGGCCGGTACCCACCCTGATGATTGCCGGGGGAGTGTTGCTTGGCATTGTGCTGGCCGTGGCGGGGAAATTCCTCGCCGCTGCAGCCGCGCGGCTGCGGGCAGCCGCAGCAGGAAAGAAGCTGAGGGCTGCCGTGGCTGCAGTGGCGGACCGGCTGGTGGTTGAGCCGGTGGAAGTGGAAGTCAGCAGGCTGAAGTCCTTTAATGCGGCCTTGAAATCCGCCCGCCGCGACTAGCCGTTTTCCAGTGATGCCGCGGCGTCGCGCACCTTGATCATGGTGCGGAGGTTGCGCGTGGTGGTGGTGGATTTGTAGCGGGCCTTTGCCGACAGCTTGCTGAACGGGCTGTCCAGCGTGCCGCCGGCCGGTGCCAGCCAGGCCATGGCCTCCGGGCCCAGCCGCTGCTGCTGCGTTCCGTCCAGCCGGGAACCGGCCTCGAACAGCTCGTCCAGCACTGCCGTGTCCGAACTGAGGGTGACGTAGGTGTGGGTCGTCTTGTCCTCTGCCGGGTACGGGCAGGCCTCGATCAGCGCGGCCACCCTGGCGGCGGTCAGCACCACCACCCATGCGTCGTAGCCAAAGGCCTCCCGCAGGCATGCTTCGACGTCCGTCTTGACGGCGGCCGCTCCGAGGCTGCTGGCCACTACGACGTTGCCGCTGGCAAGGAGCGTCGTGACGCCTTCGAAGCCGTGTGCCGCCAGGGCGGTCTTGAGGTCCGCCATCTTGATGTTGATTCCGCCCACGTTGATGCCGCGGAGGAACACCGCATAGCTCTTCATGGGCACAGCCTAGTGCCCGCCGCCGGCACGGGCCGTCGAACGCGGCCGCAGGGGAGGGGTTTCGGCCCGCGGGGAGTACTAGTCGTTGTTCTTGCGGAGCGCTTCAGTCAGCACCCGGGCAGCATTGCAGACGACTTCTGCGTGCAGCCGGCCCGGCTGGCGGGTCAGGCGCTCAATGGGGCCGGAAATCGACACAGCCGCGATGACACGCCCGGACGGGCCCCGCACAGGGGCCGATACGGAGGCGACCCCCGGCTCGCGTTCGCCGAGGCTCTGGCCCCAGCCCCGGCGTCGTACTCCTGCCAGGACGGTGGGCGTGAAGCGCGCCGCCTGCAGTCCTTCGAGCAGCCGGTCGTGGTCCTCCCACGCCAGCAGCACCTGGGCGGCGGAGCCGGCCTTCATGGAAAGCTGCGTACCAACGGGGATGGTGTCGCGGAGCCCGATGGGACGTTCGGCCGACGCAACGCATACGCGCCAGTCACCCTGCCGCCGGAAGATCTGGGCGCTCTCCCCGGTTGCGTCGCGCAGTTGCATCAGGACCGGTCCCGCCGAGGCGATCAGCCTGTCCTCGCCGGCGGCGGAGGCGAGTTCCACCAAGCGGCTGCCCAGCACGAAGCGGCCTTGGATATCGCGGCTGACAAGCCGGTGGTGGACCAGGGCGAGGGCGAGCCTGTGCACAGTCGGCCGCGCCAGTCCGGTGGCCGCCACCAGCTGCGCCAGGGTGGTGGGCCCGGCCTCGAGTGCGTCAAGCACATGGGCCGCTTTATCGATGACGCCGACGCCACTAGAATTGTCCATGTAATGATATTGCCGTCTCAATATCTGAGATGCAAATCATTTGGCTGGCGTATTACGCGGGCGTGCTGGTTCAGTGGATGTAAACAGCCAACAGCAGTGAAGGGAGATGGCCATGGCAAAGACATTGGCCGAGAAGGTCTGGGACGCGCACGTGGTGCGCAAAGGCGACGGCGAAGGTGCCAACGCCCAGCCGGACCTCCTCTACATCGACCTTCACCTGGTGCACGAAGTCACGTCGCCGCAGGCCTTCGAAGGGCTCCGCCTGGCCGGCCGCCCGCTGCGCCGCCCGGACCTCACCATCGCCACCGAGGACCACAACACCCCCACGCTGGACATCGACAAGCCTATCGCCGATCTCACCAGCCGGACCCAGATCCAGACCCTCCGCAACAACTGTGCGGAATTCGGCGTCCGCCTGCATTCCCTGGGCGATGCAGAGCAGGGAATCGTCCATGTGGTGGGCCCGCAACTCGGGCTCACGCAGCCCGGCATGACGGTGGTGTGCGGCGACTCGCACACCTCCACGCACGGAGCCTTCGGCGCGCTGGCCATGGGAATCGGCACGTCCGAGGTGGAGCATGTCATGGCCACCCAGACACTGTCCCTGAAGCCGTTCAAGACCATGGCGATCAATGTCGAAGGGACGCTGCGTCCCGGCGTGTCGGCGAAGGACATCATCCTCGCGGTCATCGCGAAGATCGGCACCGGCGGCGGGCAGGGCTACGTCCTTGAATACCGCGGCTCCGCGATCCGCGCGCTGTCCATGGAAGCCCGGATGACCATCTGCAACATGTCCATTGAGGCCGGAGCCCGCGCCGGCCTGGTGGCCCCGGACCAGACCACCTACGACTACATGTTCGGACGTCCGCACGCACCGCAGGGCGCCGAGTGGGACGCCGCCGTCGAATACTGGAACACGCTCCGCTCCGAGGACGACGCAACATTCGACGTCGAGGTGGACCTCGACGCCGATACGCTGGAGCCGTTCGTGACCTGGGGGACCAACCCCGGCCAGGGCGTGTCCCTGTCCGCCAAGGTGCCCTCACCCGAGGACTTCGGTGATGAAAACGCCAAGGCCGCGGCGGAACGGGCGCTGCAGTACATGGGCCTGGAAGCCGGCACCCCGATGAAGGACATCCGGGTGGACACCGTCTTCCTGGGCTCCTGCACCAACTCGCGGATGGAGGACCTGCGTGCCGCTGCGGACATCATCCGCGGGCGCACCAAGGACCCGAATATCCGCATGCTCGTGGTTCCGGGCTCGGCCCGCGTGCGGCTCGAAGCGGAAGCGGAGGGCCTGGACAAGGTCTTCAAGGACTTCGGCGCTGAATGGCGTTTTGCCGGCTGCTCCATGTGCCTGGGCATGAACCCGGACCAGCTGGAGCCGGGCGAACGCTGTGCCTCTACATCCAACCGCAACTTCGAGGGGCGCCAGGGCAAGGGCGGCCGCACGCACCTCGTCTCGCCGGTGGTGGCCGCAGCCACGGCCGTCCGCGGGACGCTCAGTTCGCCGTCGGACCTGGATCCGGCCCCCGAAACCGCCGCCATTCGCACCGACGCAGCCTAGGAGTCCGCCATGGAAAAGTTCAGCACCCACACCGGGATCGGCGTACCGCTGCGCCAAAGCAACGTGGACACCGACCAGATCATCCCCGCCGTCTACCTCAAGCGCATCACCCGCACAGGCTTCGAAGACGCACTGTTCGCGGCATGGCGCAAGGACCCGGCATTCATCCTGAACCAGGAACCGTTCAACGTGGGGTCCGTCCTGGTGGCCGGACCGGACTTCGGCACCGGGTCGTCCCGGGAGCACGCTGTGTGGGCCTTGAAGGACTACGGCTTCAAGACCGTCCTGTCCTCCCGGTTCGCCGACATCTTCCGCGGCAACTCCGGCAAACAGGGTCTGCTGGCCGCCGAAGTGGCCCAGGATGACATTGAACTCATCTGGAAGGTCCTGGAGAACGCGCCCGGCACCGAAGTGACCGTGGACCTCGTCTCGAAGACCGTGACATGCGGCAACGTGGTGGCGCCGTTCGAGATCGACGACTACACGCGGTGGCGCCTCCTGGAAGGCCTGGACGACATCGGGCTGACGCTCCAGCACGAGGAAGACATCACGGCCTACGAGGCCACCAGGCCCGCCTTCAAGCCGAAGACGCTGCCTGCGCGGCTGTCCTAGGCGGGGCGCGCCCGCCGGCCGCGGGCCGGGTCGGCGCTGAGCCGTTCCTGGCCCGCCCGGCGCCCCGTCCGGGCCGCGCCGACCCCTTCGAAGGGCGTGCCGTATTTCAGATCGGTAACGCAAGCTCCTATGCTTAGCTGGAGCCTTTGTAAGGATTTGGGGGCGAGAAGTCGTGAGGAAACCGGTATATGAGTAGTGTTTTGACAATCCGCGGAGGCGTCCCGCTGACTGGACGTGTCACCGTTCGCGGGGCCAAGAACCTTGTCCCCAAGGCCATGGTGGCCGCCCTGCTGGGCAATGAGCCGTCCGTGCTGCGCAACGTCCCTGAAATCAAGGACGTCGAGGTTGTCACCAGCCTGCTCCAGCTCCACGGCGTCACTGTTGAAAAGGACCCGGTTACGGGGGACCTGACCCTGGATCCGAAGGGCGCCAAGACCGCATCCAGCACCGCGATCGATGCACACGCCGGCGACTCCAGGATTCCCATCCTGCTGTGCGGGCCGCTGATCCACGCCATTGGCGAGGCGTTCATTCCCGACCTGGGCGGCTGCAAAATCGGCGACCGCCCCATCGACTACCACCTGAACGTCCTTCGCCAGTTCGGTGCCGTCGTCGAGAAGCGTCCGGGCGGCATCCACATTTCCGCGCCCAAGGGACTTCAGGGCGCCAAGATCTCACTGCCGTACCCGTCAGTGGGAGCCACCGAGCAGGTACTCCTCAGCGCCACACGGGCCGAAGGCATCACGGAGCTTTCCGGTGCCGCCACGGAACCGGAAATCATCGACCTCATTGCCGTGCTGCAGAAGATGGGCGCGATCATCAGCGTCCAGACGGACCGCACCATCCGGATTGAAGGCGTGAAGGACCTGGGCGGCTACAACCACCGTGCCCTCTCGGACCGCAACGAATCCGCCTCCTGGGCATCAGCCGCGCTCGTGACCCGGGGAGACATCTTCGTCGAGGGCGCTTCCCAGCGCGACATGATGACCTTCCTGAACACCTACCGCAAAGTGGGCGGCGGAATGGACATCGGTGAGGACGGCATCCGTTTCTACCACCGCGGCGGCAAACTGAACCCGCTCGTCCTGGAAACCGACGTGCACCCCGGGTTCATGACGGACTGGCAGCAACCCCTTGTTGTGGCACTGACCCAGGCCGAGGGTGTGTCCATCGTCCACGAGACCGTCTACGAGAACCGTTTCGGCTTCACGGACGCGCTCATCCGGATGGGCGCCAACATCCAGGTTCACCGGGAATGCCTCGGCAGCGTGCCGTGCCGCTTCGGCCAGCGCAACTTCCTGCACTCGGCCGTCATCTCGGGTCCCACGCAGCTCAAGGGCACCGACATCGACGTTCCGGACCTCCGGGGCGGTTTCAGCCACCTCATCGCCGCACTTGCCGCCACCGGCACGTCCCGCGTGACCGGAATCGACATCATTAACCGCGGCTATGAGCGCTTCACCGAGAAGCTCGCCGGCCTGGGCGCCGATTTCGACATCACCTCAGCCAAGTAACGGGGTCCCAGTGAAGGAAACGGCCAAGAGCCGCATCACCTTTGTCATCGTCGCCGGGATCGTCAGGCCCGTGATGAACGTGCTCATGAACAAGAAGTGGGAAGGGCTGGAAAAGCTTCCGGCGGGCGGCTTCATCGCCGCCCCCAACCACTGCACGGAGATCGACCCGCTGGTCATCGGGCACATGCTGTACAACCAGAAGCGGATGCCGCACTTCCTTGCCAAGGGCGGCCTCTTCAAGGTTCCGGTCCTTGGGTTCGTGCTGCGCGCCACCAAGCAGATTCCAGTGGAACGCTCGACGGCGGGTGCCAACCGTTCGCTGAATGTCGCCAGGGAAGTGGTGGACGAAGGCGGTGCCATCATCATCTACCCCGAAGGCACCCTGACCCGGGACCCCGGGCTGTGGCCCATGAAGGGGCACACGGGCGCTGCCAGGATGGCCCTGGAAAGCGGCATCCCGGTTGTACCCATGGCCCACTGGGGAGCCCACCATGTATTCCCGCGCTATGCGAAGCGCTTCCATCTTTTCCCCCGAAGCACCTCCAGGGTCCTGGTGGGCGATCCCGTGGACCTCAGTGCCTTTGAAGGCCGGCCTCTGGACAAGGCCACGCTGACGGCCGCCACCGCCGTCATCATGGATGCCATCACCGGGCTGCTGGCGACCCTGCGGTCGGAACAGCCTCCCGCGGTGCGATGGGATCCGGCCGCCCACAACCAGAGCACACACGGACGCAACATCGATCGGCCCGGCACATGACCCCTGAACAGACCGCAGCGGGCTCAGCGACGTCCGTCGCCGTCCTCGGCGCCGGCTCCTGGGGCACCACCTTTGCCAAGATCCTCGCGGACGCGGCCACGGCCTCCGGTGTCCAGCGGAGCATCCGGCTCTGGGGACGGCGCAGCGAGGTTGTCGAGCAGATCAACACCGCCCACAGGAACCCGCAGTACCTCAAGGACATCGACCTGCCCCACAGCATCACGGCTTCCACTGACGTGGCGGAAGTGCTCGCGGGGGCCGAGCTGGTGGTGCTGGCAGTTCCGGCGCAGTCGCTGCGGCTGCAGCTGCGGGAGTGGCGGCCCCTGATATCGCCGGACGCCTTTGTGGTCTCCCTCATGAAGGGCCTGGAACTTAGTTCGGATGCCCGCATGAGCGAAGTCATCTGCGAGGAACTGGGCATCAAAGCGGACCGGATTGCGGTGGTGTCCGGACCGAACCTTGCCATGGAAATTGCCCGTGAGGAGCCCACCGCGTCGGTGGTGGCCTGTTCGGACGCCGAAGTGTCGGCATGGATCGCCCGCACCTGCACTGCACCGTATTTCCGCCCGTACACCACCACTGACGTCGTCGGCGTGGAAATCGGCGGCATCGTGAAGAACATCATCGCCCTCGCTGTGGGTATCTGCGAAGGCAAGAGCATGGGCGACAACACGAAGGCCTCCGTCATTACCCGGGGCCTCGCGGAAACATCCAGGCTCGCCCTGGCCCTCGGCGGGGAAGCGCAGACAATGGCCGGACTGGCCGGCCTGGGGGACCTCGTGGCCACCTGCTCCTCGCCGCTGTCCCGGAACCACACCGCCGGACGCCTGCTCGGCAAGGGGCTGACCCTGGAACAGGTGACCGCGGAAATGACCCAGACGGCCGAAGGCATCAAATCCGGCCAGGCCGTGCATGAACTCGCCGGAAAGCTAGGCGTCGAAATGCCTATCACGGCGGCGGTGGTCGCGGTGCTGGCCGGAAAATTGTCCGTTGACGAACTGGGACCGCTGCTGCTGGCCCGGGACCTGAAATCCGAAGGCGATTACTGACTGTGTTGGAAGAACAAGTGAACAAGATCGCCGGGTCCGGCCACGCCAAACCCCGCGTCGCCGTGTTGTTCGGGGGCCGTTCCAGCGAACACGCCGTCAGCTGCGTGACGGCTGCGGGCGTTCTCGGCGCGATCGACTACGACAAGTACGATGTGATCCCGATCGGTATCGCCAAGACCGGCCAGTGGGTGCTGGCTTCGGGGGACACCCGGCAATGGTCACTTTCGGCCTCCTCGCTTCCTGAGGTGGCGCCGTCGGACCGTACGGTAACGCTTGCCGAAATCGGCGGAGCGCACCAGCTGATCGTGGCTTCCCCGAACGAGGTTCCTCAGGAACTCGGCAGCGTGGACGTTGTCTTCCCGCTGCTCCACGGCCCGTTCGGGGAGGACGGCACCATCCAGGGGCTGCTTGAACTGTCGGACACCCGCTACGTCGGAGCCGGTGTCCTGGCCTCCGCCGTGGGTATGGACAAGCACTACATGAAGGTTGTTTTCGAAGCTGCCGGCCTGCAGGTGGGACCCTACATCGCGGTGACGGACCGCCAGTGGGTCACGGACCCCGAATCGGTCCGCAAACGCGTTGACCTGCTGGGGTACCCCGTGTTCGTCAAACCTGCCCGGGCAGGATCCTCCATGGGAATCTCCAAGGTGGACTCACTGGACGGCCTGGACTCGGCCATTGAAGCCGCCCGCGAGCACGACCTCAAACTGGTGATCGAAGCCGGAATAGTCGGCCGCGAAATTGAATGCGCCGTGCTCGAAGGACGCGGCACGGAGCCGCCGCGGACCTCCATGCCGGGAGAGATCGCGGTGGCGCCGGGGGAGCACGAGTTCTATGACTTCAATGCAAAGTACGTGGAGGACGACGCCGCCTCGCTGAGCTGCCCGGCCGACATCCCCGATGAGGCAATTGCCCGGGTCCGCGAGCTGGCCGCCGCCGCGTTCGACGCTGTCGGGGCCGAGGGCCTGAGCCGGGTGGACTTCTTTTACACTCCGGACGGCGAACTGATCATCAACGAGATCAACACCATGCCCGGCTTCACGCCGAAAAGCATGTACCCGCAGATGTGGGCCGCCTCCGGGCTGGGCTACGCGGAACTCATCGATGAACTGATCTACCTGGCGCTGAACCGGAAGACCGGGCTCCGCTAGCCGCCGTCGCGTCGCGGCCAGCCGCCGACGTCGCGTCGCGGCTATTGCCCGGTGGGCAGGTTCTGCAGCTCTTCCTGGCCCACGCAGTTCCTGGTGGCCTTGATCTTCCCGGCCGCCGCGGAGAGTTCAGCCAGAACGGTGGCGGAACTGATCTGGTCCGGGTCCATCAGGATCTCCGTCGCCGGTTCGCGGCCGAAGGTGGTCAGAGTCCATACCGGGTCGCCTTCCTTGATGACCCAGTCGATGCCGTTGACGCTGACGCAACGGTCGGTGGTGGGGCCGGGAACATTGACGCCGCAGCGCAGGATCACCTTGGACGGATCGCCCCAGGCAGCGGTTGCCTGGCTGTTGGTCTTCCGCAGCCCCGCATCACCCATCGTGTCCGGAAGGGCCACCATCATGGGGGCGCAGGCAGGGTTGGCCGCATCCTTGGCCGGTGCCACATCCACCACCGGGGCGCATCCGCTGAGGGCCAGCACCGCTGCTGCCGCCGGCAGGAGAAGCGAACGGAGGGGAAGCGGAGTGCGGGGCTGGTGCATTGTTTAAGCCTATCCCGGCTGGATGTCTGTCCCGGACTGTAGCGTAGTGGTGTGCCTGAATCTCACCTCACCGTCGCCGGACTTTCCGAATCCCAACTCCTGGCCAGGATTTTCCCCCGCCTGAACAACGGACCCGCGGAGGGTACGGCGCTTCTGCTTGGGCCCGGGGACGACGCCGCCATCGTGGCAGCCCCGGACGGCCGGACGCTGATCAGCATTGACACCCAGGTGGTGGACCAGGATTTCCGGCTGCTGTGGCGCAACGGATACCGGACCACAGGATTCGACGTCGGCTGGAAAGCCGCGGCGCAGAACCTCAGCGACATCAACGCCATGGGCGCGCGGTCCACCTCCATGGTGGTGAGCCTGACGCTGCCGCCGGACACGCCGGTTTCCTGGGTGGAGGATTTCGCGGACGGACTCTCGCGTGCCATCCGCGACCTTGGCGCCGCCGGGTGTTCCGTGGCCGGCGGGGACCTGGGCCGGGGCCGCGAATTGGCCGTGACGGTGGCCATTCTGGGCACCTTGGATGGCCGGGAGCCTGTGCTGCGCTCGGGTGCCCGCCCTGGACACACCGTCGCCCTGGCCGGAACGGCGGGGCATGCCGCGGCCGGTCTTGCGCTGCTTGAGTCGGGGGTTGGCGTTGAACTTTTGACGCCGGAGCTGCGAACCATCATGGACAGGCAATGCAGGCCGCTGCCGCCGCTGGCTGCCGGGCCGGCGGCACTCGCCGCCGGGGCCTCGTCGATGCTGGACATATCGGATGGACTGGTCCGCGACGGCGGACGCCTGGCCGCCGCCAGCGGCGTCGTCCTGGACCTCGATCCCGCTGCGTTGAAGCAACTCACAGAGCCGCTGGCCGCAGCCGCCGACGCCGTGGGCGGGGACCCCATGGACTGGGTGCTCGGGGGCGGGGAAGACCATGGACTCCTGGCCACATTCCCGGCGGACGTTCAGCTGCCCCGGGGTTTCGCTGCGATAGGCTCAGTAGAAGCCCCTGCACCAACGGAAGGCACGGGCGTGAAGATAGCGGGCCGGCCCGCGGACACTGTGGGATGGGATCACTTTGCAGACTAAGATTGCCGCCAACGCGCAAGCGATGAAGCGGTGGTTGGGCAAGGCCGAAACAGCGCTCGGGAACCACAGCGACCGCCTCAACGCCATCAACATTTTTCCGGTGGCTGACGGCGACACCGGCACCAACCTTTACCTGACGGTCCGCGCCGCGGCGCAGGCCCTCAACAGTCCATCCGGCGCCGGCTCCGCGCAGCAGTCCGGCGGGATGCCCGGCCAGCAGGACGTCGGCGCCGTGCTCGCCTTGGCCGGGCAGGCCGCAATGGAGCAGGCCCGCGGGAACTCGGGAACGTTGTTCTCAGTGTTCCTGTGCGCCGCTGCGGAGCCGTTGGCCGGTCACACCCGCCTCAGCTCACCATTGCTGGCGGCCGCGCTCAACCGGGCGCAGATCCGGGCCTGGTCCGCCCTGAGCGATCCCGTTCCGGGGACCATGCTCTCGGTCATGGAGGCGGCAGCGCGGGCCGCTGCGGGAGTGGACGCAGACCAGAACGGCGACGACAGCAACCATGTGCTGGGACTTGCCCTGGATGCAGCGGTCGAGGCTGCCCTCGAGGCCGTGGTCCGGACCGAGGACCAGCTCGCAGCCCTGCACGAGGCCCACGTCGTTGATGCCGGCGGGGTGGGGATGCTCCTCATCCTGGACTGCCTGCGTTCTGCGGTGCTCGGCGAAGAACTTCAAAGCGAAATGCTGGACGGCCTGCACGGCTACGACGTCCAGGATCCCCACATCCACACAGACATGCCCGACGACGACGGCGTGGAGGTCATGTGCACCATCAGCCTCTCGCCACTGGATGCGGCCACGCTGCGCCAGCGGCTGGATGAGATGGGCGACTCGGTGATCATGAGCCAGGTGGGAGGTGTAACGGACGCCGACGGAAAGTACCGCTGGCGCGTGCACGTCCATGTCCCGGCGCCTGAACCGGCCGTCGAACTGATCGGTTCCCTCGGAGAGCCCACCGAAATTTCGGTCAGCCAGCTTGCCCTGCCCCGGGACCCCGGCGGACATGAACGCTGAGCTGGATCTGGGCCTGGAACGCCGTATCGGCAAAAGGTCCGCGGCCGTCATTGAAAAACACCTGGGCATCACCACCGTCGGCGACCTCCTCAACTACTTTCCGCGCCGGTACCTCAACCGCGGTGAGCTGACGCCCATCAGCGAGGTGCCGCTGGATGAGGACGTCACCCTGATTGCGCGTGTCGTGTCCAGCAGCACGCGGGCCATGCGTGCACGCCGGGGCACCCTGACCGACGTCGTCATCACCGATGACGCAGGTACCCTGAAAGTCAGCTTTTTCAACGGATTCCGGGCCAAGGCGGAACTGCTCCCGGGGCGCCGGGCCATTTTCTCCGGCAAAGTCACACGGTACGCCGGCAGCCTGAGCCTTACCAATCCTGACTTCCAGCTTCTGGACGAGGACCCGGACATCCCGGGGATGGATCCGCAGAAGCTGGCCGCCATGCCCATCCCGGTCTACCCGGCCACAGCCAAGCTCACCAGCTGGTCCATCCAGAAAGTCATCTCCACCCTGCTGGACACCGTTGACCTCGAACAACTGGACGACCCCCTGCCGGCCGAGGTTTCGGCGCGGGAGAAGTTCCTGCCGGCCGCCGAGGCCTACCGCCTCATCCACGCCCCGCAGGTGCCCGGCGACTGGCAACGGGCCCGGGACCGCTTCAGGTACCAGGAGGCCCTGGTCCTGCAGTCTGCGCTCGCGCGGCGCCGGGCCCAGCTGGCGGCCGAGGAAGCCACCGCCCGCCAGCCGGTCACCGGCGGACTGCTGACGGCGTTCGACCGCCAGCTGCCCTTTACCCTCACGGCCGGGCAGGGCGCCGTCGGAAAGACCCTCGCGGAGGAACTTTCGCAGGACAGCCCCATGAATCGGCTCCTCCAGGGCGAGGTGGGTTCCGGCAAAACCATCGTTGCCTTGCGCGCCATGCTTCAGGTGGTTGACGCCGGCGGACAGGCCGCCCTGCTGGCTCCCACGGAGGTTTTGGCTGCGCAGCACTACGAATCCATCCGCCGGACGCTCGGTCCGCTGTCGCGCGACGGACTCCTGGGCGGATCAGGTCCCGACGCCGTCCAGGTCACGCTGCTCACCGGTTCCATGCCCACCGCTGCCCGCAAGCAGGCCATGCTGGACGCGGCGTCAGGCACCGCCGGGATCGTGATCGGGACGCACGCGCTGCTGAGCGACAATGTCTCGTTTTACGACCTCGGGCTGATCGTTGTCGATGAACAGCACCGCTTCGGAGTGGAGCAGCGCGACGCACTCCGGGCGAAGGCCAGCAAACCGCCGCACCTGCTGGTCATGACCGCCACGCCCATTCCGAGGACGGTGGCCATGACTGTGTTCGGCGACCTTGAAACATCGGTGCTGGACGAACTCCCCGCCGGCCGGGCCCCGATCTCCACGCATGTGGTGGGACTCGCCGAAAATCCGGGCTGGGCAGGCCGCATCTGGTCCCGGTCCAGGGAAGAGATCGATGCCGGCCACCAGGTCTACGTGGTGTGCCCCAAAATCGGAGAGGACGACGACGGCGACTTCAGCCCCGGGGAAGCGGAGCCGTCAGCCGCGGACCTGGAAGGCGACGGACCGGCCCGGGAGCTGGCGTCCGTCACAGCCGTCGTCGAATATCTCCAGGACGAACCGGCCCTGGCCGGCGTTGCCCTGGCACCGCTGCACGGCAGGCAGGATCCTGTCCTGAAGTCCGCAACCATGGCATCGTTTACGGCGAATGAGACGAAGCTGCTGGTGTCCACCACCGTGATCGAGGTGGGCGTCGACGTCCATAACGCCACGCTAATGGTCATCCTTGACGCCGACAGGTTCGGAATATCCCAGCTGCACCAGCTTCGCGGACGGGTGGGCCGGGGCGGGCTGCCCGGCACCTGCCTCCTGGTGACCACCCTGGAACCCGGCCACCCCAGCCGGCGCCGGCTCGACGCCGTGGCGGCCACCACGGACGGCTTCGAGCTGTCGCAGGAGGACCTGAAACTGCGGCGCGAGGGCGACATCCTCGGTGCCTCGCAGTCCGGCGGGCGGTCAGCGCTCAAGCTGTTGCGCGTCCTGGAACATGAGGCCGTCATTGCGAAGGCCCGTCAGGATGCCCAGCAGATTGTGGCCCGGGATCCGGGCCTGGCGGAGCACTCCGCGCTCGCGAAAGCAATTGAAGAGTATTTGAACCCCGAAAAGGAGGCATTCCTTGAGCGTGGCTAGTAGTTGGCGCAGGGCTGTAAGCGGCAGGAAGGCGCTCCGATGACTCGCATTATCGCGGGTGCAGGCGGCGGCATGCCGCTGGCCAGCGTGCCAGGTTCCATGACCCGCCCCACCACTGACCGCGTCAAGGAAGCACTCTTTTCACGGCTTGAGGCGTTCAATGTGGTGGCGGGCGCCCGTGTCCTTGACCTCTATGCGGGCTCCGGTGCGCTGGGCGTGGAAAGTGCCAGCCGCGGGGCGGAGACCGTTGACCTCGTGGAGTTCGATGGCAAAGCCAGTGAGGTCTGCCAGCGCAATGCGGATCTCGTGAACGGGGCAGTCGGCCGTAAAGTGGTGTCTGTCCACCGTTCACGGGTGGAGTCCTTCCTCGAAAGAACCGTGCCCGGCACCCTGTGGGACCTCGCATTCCTGGACCCGCCGTATCCGTTGGATGAGCCCGCCATGGGCGGGGTGCTGGAAGAGCTGTCGCCCTATCTGGCGGAGGGCGCCGTCGTGGTCGTGGAGCGGTCGTCCCGCAGCCCGGAGCCGTCGTGGCCGGCGTCGCTGGAACGGTTCGCCGAGAAGAAATACGGCGAAACCAAGCTATGGTTCGCCGAACCCGTGGGCGGGGGCAGCTGACTAGCCTGAGAGCGCGTCGAGGTCCACGCCCGCCAGTACCGTGGCGGGGTGCGGGCCGCGGGCGGTCAGCGCTGTGGTCCATTCCGCAGGCCACGGTCCCTGCGTGCCGGTGAGGATGATGTTGCCGGGATACCGGCCGGCGAACATGCCGGATTCCGCGAACGCCGCAACGCCGTGCATGGCTTGCCGCAGCGCTGCCACCTGGCTCCGGACCAGCGTGAGACCCGGTTCATCGCCCACGTTGACCACCAGAACTCCGCGCGGTGTCAGCTTTGCCGCTGCCTCCTCGTAGAACCCGGTGCAGGCGATGTGCTCCGGCGCCTCCGGCCCGGAAAAGATATCCAGGATCACGACGTCGAAACGCAGGTCCGCAGGGAGTTCCGCCAAAGCGTCACGGGCGTCGCCGATCAGCGTGTGCAGCACCGTTCCTTCGGGCAGCGGCAGCTGCTGCAGGACGAAGTCCAGCAGTTCGCGCTCGAGCTCGACGGCGTACTGTACGGACCCTGGCCGGGTCGCCTGGACGTAACGGGCGAGCGTTAGGGCTCCGGCGCCAAGATGAAGTGCGCTGACGGGCTCTCCGGCGGGGGCGGCCAGATCCACCACATGGCCGATCCGGCGGAGGTACTCGTAAAATATTTCGCCCGGTTCGGCGAGGTTCACATGGGACTGCTCAGCCCCGCCGATGCTCAGTACGTACGCCCCCTCGGTGAAGGCATCCGCTTCAATCGTTGCGTGCTGGCCGGTGGTCCGGAGGAACCGGGACCCTGCCGCTGGCCGTGCGGGCACCGTCACAGCCTGTCCCGGAGCGTCGCGAGCCGCGATGCCGCCTCTTCGAGGACCGATGTCTTCTTGCAGAAGGCGAAGCGGAGCAGGCTGCGGGTCCGCTCGGCCCCCTCGGGGTGGCAGAAGACGGGCACCGGAATGGCGGCGACTCCCACCAGCTCCGGAAGCCGCCGTGCCAGGTCCACTGAATCGGAGATCCCCAGGGGCGCCGTGTCCACATTCACAAAATAGGTTCCCTGCGGTGTGAAGACGTCCAGGCCGGCGGCCTTGAGCCCCTCGCTGAGGATGTCCCGCTTGCGCCGCAGGGTTTCGGAGATTCCCGTATAGAAGTCGTCGGGCAGGGCGAGCCCCACGGCGATGGCGCCCTGGAACGGCGTGCCGGAGCTGTAGCTCAGGAACTGCTTGACCGTCCTGATGGCGGACACGAGGTGTTCCGGCCCGCTGAGCCAGCCGATCTTCCACCCGGTGAAGGAGAACGTCTTGCCTGCGGAGGATATGGTGACGGTCCGCCCGGCAGCCCCCGGGAGGCTGGCCACGGGGATGTGCCGTTCCCCGAACGTCAGGTGCTCGTATACCTCATCGGTGATGATCACGGCGTGGTGCTTCGCGGCGAGTTCGACGACGCGCTGAAGCACCTCACGCGGAAAAACCGCGCCGGTGGGGTTGTGCGGGTTGTTGATGAGCACCACTTTGGTGCGGCTGCTGAAGGCCGCCTCCAGGGCCGCCATGTCCGGCATGAAATCCGGGGCGAGCAGCGGAGCGGTCACATGCGTGCCGCCGGCCAGCCCGATCATGGCGCCGTAGGAGTCGTAGAACGGTTCGAAGGTGAGCACCTCGTCACCGTGCTCCACCAAGGCCAGCAACGACGCCGCGATGGCTTCGGTGGCGCCGGTGGTCACGATGATCTCTGTCTCCGGGTCCGGCGCCAGTCCGTAGAACCGCTGCTGGTGTGCCGAGATGGCTTCCCTGAGGGGAAGGATGCCCTTGCCCGGGGCGTACTGGTTAGCGCCGGCGGCGATTGCGGCCTGTGCCGCCGCTTTGATCTCCGCGGGGCCGTCCTCGTCGGGGAAGCCCTGGCCAAGGTTGATGGCGCCGGTTCGGACCGCGAGGGTGGTCATCTCCTCGAAGATGGTGACGCCCAGGGTGCCGTTGGGTGCCAGCAGGTTGGCTCCCGACGCTGCCCGCTGCCACGGTGCCGGAACTGTTGTGCTCACTGTTTGCCTGCCTGTCGCTTGGTTACGGGGTTTTCAGCCCGACCGGTGAATCTTTCCATGCCCGCGTAGATCCGGAAAATCCGTCCGCCGATGAAATCCCATGCCCGCACCGGGAGGATTCCCCGCAGGACTTTGCCAAGGTTGGCCGTCGCCGGAGCGATCAGCAGAGGGCGGCCCGCCGCCATCGCCCGCCAGGCCCGCCGGACGGCGTCATCGGGAGTCATGAGGGGAGTGAGCAACGGGCCGCGGGCACCGGCGAACATCCCGGTGGAAATGTAGCTCGGGCAGAACGTTGTGACCCGGAGATGCCGGTAGCCCTCCTGCTCCAGTTCGATCCGCAGGGAGTCGCTCCAGCCCAGCACGGCCCATTTGGATGCCGCGTAAACACTCATCCTCGGGTTTGACACTGTGCCGGCCGCAGAGGCGATGTTCAGGATGCGGCGGGGACGCCCGCCGTCGGCCATCATGTCCGGAAGGAACGCCAGGGTGACATACATCGGCGCCAACGCGTTGACGTCCATGGTCAATGCGATGTCAGGTCCTGGCCGGTGGTCCCAAAACAGGGCGCCGCGCACGATTCCCGCATTGTTAATAAGGAGCGCGAGTGCGCCTTCCGCTCTGCACTCCCGCGCGGCCTCGGCGATGGCTGCCCGGTCCGCAAGATCCACCTGGCGGGCAACGGCACGGGCGCCGAGCGCAGTGACTTCGCGCGCAACGCCCTCCAGTCCGCCGCCGTCCACATCCCACAGGATCACCACTGCGGCGCCCTCCCGGGCGGCGCGTAGGGCGTGCAGCCGGCCCATGCCCATGGCCGCGCCGGTCACAAGAACCACGCCCCCTGCAACGGTGAAGGGAATGTTCGACTCGGGCATCCAGTCATGTTATCCCGCTCCGCGGATGCGGTAGGTTCGGAACATGAGACGTGCCGTATGCCCAGGCTCCTTCGACCCCATCCACAATGGCCACCTGGAAGTCATCGCCAGGGCTGCCGGGCTGTTTGACGAGGTCATTGTGGCGGTGTCCACGAACTACAACAAGAAATACCGCTTCACGTTGGAAGAGCGCATCGACATGGCGCGTGAGACCCTGGCGTCGCTGCGCGGAATCGTGGTGGAGCCGGTGGGGGAGGGGCTGCTGGCCGAATACTGCAGGCAGCGGGGCGTGTCCGCCATCGTGAAGGGCCTCCGCTCCTCGTCGGACTTTGACTATGAGCTGCCGATGGCAACCATGAACCGGCAGCTCAGCGGTGTGGAAACGGTCTTCCTTCCCACTGAGGGCCACTACCTCCACCTGTCGTCAACGCTTATCAAGGAAGTCTTTACCCTGGGCGGCAACGTGTCGGATTATGTGCCCCGGTCGGTACTGAAACGCCTGCTGGCGGGCGAGTCGTCGTCGGATTAGCCCGGCAGAGGGTAGGCTTGACCGGTACGCGACGGCCATGCCGGTTTTGCGGCCCATTCCCTGTTTGTCCCGCGGTGGTGAACCGTGCGCCTTGCAGCCGGTTTGAGTCCATCCGGAAGATCAGGCTAAGATAGTACGTCGGTCATATGTTCAACAGGAGTTCTCATTAAACGAGATGCTAGTTCGCCCTTGGCGTTCGACGTCAAGGACCTCGGACGCAGTCCGGGGAGCATGCGGACGCTGACGGAACATGTACCCGCACCAGGTGACCTTGGTGTGGCACTCATTGGCGTGCAGGAAGGCTCGGATGTCGAGCTGGATCTGCGGCTGGAGGCCGTACACGAAGGAATTCTGGTATCAGGAACCGCCCACGTCGAAGTAACCGGCGAGTGCGGCCGATGCCTGGATCCCCTTGCGTATGACCTTGAGGTCAATGTGCAAGAACTTTTCTTCTACGAGGACTCCCAGTTCTCCGCCGGAGAAGACGAAGAAGAGCAATATCGAATCGAGCACGATTTAATCGATCTTGAGCCGGTGTTGCGGGACGCAGTTGTAACCATACTGCCGTTCCAGCCGGTGTGCCGGGAAGACTGCCAGGGCCTTTGTTCCGAATGCGGAATACGCCTGGAAGACGAGCCGGGGCATCACCACGAGGTCGTAGATCCTCGCTGGGCCGCCCTAGCTGACTTGGCTAAGCCTGACCGGCAAAATTGATTTGTAAGTGTTTTTCTAGAGAGAAATGAGTTAGCCGTGGCTGTCCCGAAGCGGAAAATGTCTCGCTCGAATACCCGCGCCCGCCGCTCCCAGTGGAAGGCAACTGCCCCCCACCTGGTGAAGACCGTTGAGAACGGCCAGGTCACCTACAGCCTGCCGCACCAGGCAAAGGTCGTTACCGACTCGGCTGGCACTGCGCTGTTCCTTGAGTACAAGGGCCGCAAGGTCGCGGACGTCTAATCGGCCCACTGGCTGAACATGACGTCTTCAACTGAAGAGCTTTTGAAGCGTCTCGGTGTCTCAATTGACGCCGGGACGCTTCGTCTTGCTCTGACACATCGTTCGTATGCCTACGAAAACGGCGGCATACCCACCAACGAGCGCCTTGAGTTCCTGGGTGATTCCATCCTGGGCTTCTCCGTGACAGATGCCCTGTACCGCGACAACCCCGCCTTGCCTGAGGGTGACCTCGCGAAGCGGCGTTCAGCCGTGGTGAGTACCAGGGCACTTGCCGGAATCGGCCGCAGCCTGGGCATTGGTGACTACATTTACCTGGGACAGGGCGAAAAGCTCACCGACGGTAAGAACAAGGCATCAATCCTCGCCGACACCATGGAAGCGCTCATTGGTGCCACCTACGTGTCGAACGACATCGAGACGGCACGTCAGCTCGTCATGCGGCTGATCGGTCCGCTGCTTCAGGACGCTGCCGCCCTGGGTGCAGGCACCGACTGGAAAACCAGCATCCAGGAGCTGGCGGCCAGCCGCCAGCTGGGCAGTATCTACTACGCCGTGGAGGGCTCAGGCCCGGACCACGCGCGCACCTTCGTGGCCGTGCTCCGCATCGGCGGAACCGACTACGGGCAGGGTGCCGGACGCTCCAAGAAGGAAGCCGAGCAGGAAGCTGCCGCTGACGCCTGGCGGAAGCTATCGGCTGCCGTTACGGCGAGCCTTCCGGCGGAATCCGAAGCCGGCCTCTAGGTTTTCCGTGCCTGAACTGCCGGAAGTCGAAGTTGTCCGCCGCGGCCTGGTGAGCTGGGTCCGCGGCAGGACAATCACCTCCGTTGACGTCCTGGATCCGCGCTCCATCCGCCGGCACGCGCTCGGCGCCGAAGACTTTGCCGGCAACCTCGAAGGCGCCCGGGTCCTGGACGTGGTGCGCCGCGGGAAGTTCCTCTGGCTTCCGCTCGAGGAGGCCGCAGCAGAAGGAACAGGCCGTGTCCGCGCGGGGACAGACGGGACCGGGACAGAGGGGTCCCGGCGGCCGGCGGTTGCCCTCATGGCACACCTGGGCATGAGCGGCCAGCTCCTGATGCAGGATTCCGGCGTTCCGGACGAAAAGCACCTGAAGATCCGGCTGCGGCTCAGCCCGGCTGACGGCATGCCCGAACAGCTCAGGTTCGTGGACCAGCGCATCTTCGGCGGGCTGTTCGTCACGTCGCTGGTGCCGACTTCCGACGGCGGACCCGGCGGCCTCGGGGAGCTTCCTTCACCGGTCATCGCCGAAGAGGCCGCCCACATCGCGCGGGATCCCCTGGACCCGAATTTTTCCTTTGACACTTTCTACCGCCGGCTCCGGCTCCGGCGCACGGGGCTCAAACGGGCGCTCCTGGACCAGGGGCTGGTCTCCGGCATCGGCAACATCTACGCCGACGAGGCCCTGTGGCGGGCACGCCTGCACTACGCACGGCCTACCGACACGCTCCGCCGCGCCGAAGCGCTCAGGGTTCTGGACGCAGCCCGTGAGGTCATGCTGGACGCCCTTGCCGCCGGCGGAACCAGCTTCGATTCCCTCTACGTCAACGTCAACGGCGCCTCCGGGTACTTTGACCGGTCCCTCAACGCCTATGGCCGGGAAAAGCAGGAGTGCAAAAGGTGCGCTGCTGCAGGGCTAGTGAGCCTTATGAAGCGCGAACAGTTCATGAACCGGTCCTCGTACACCTGCCCCGTCTGCCAGCCGCGTCCCCGCAACGGCCGGTGGTGAGCGGGGCCCTAAATCCGGGCTTTGTCGTCCCCACGCAGTAGATTTAGGGCAGGACCAGCCGCTTCAGCCGCCGGAATTTGGCGACTCAGCTTTTAAGCGACGTAGAACTTAAGCCACTCAGGAGATCCGAACCACCTTGCACCTCAAGAGCCTGACCGTCCGCGGATTCAAGTCGTTCGCCTCAGCCACGACGTTCGACTTTGAGCCGGGCGTTACTGCAGTAGTCGGTCCGAACGGCTCCGGTAAATCGAATGTTGTGGATGCCCTGGCCTGGGTCATGGGCGAACAGGGTGCAAAGACACTGCGCGGCGGCAAGATGGAAGACGTGATCTTCGCGGGCACCTCCGGCCGCCCGCCGCTGGGCCGGGCCCACGTTTCGTTGACTATCGACAACACCGACGGTGCACTGCCTATTGAGTACAGCGAAGTGACCATCTCACGGACGCTTTTCCGCACGGGCGGATCCGAGTACGCCATCAACGGTGCCGGCTGCCGCCTCCTGGACATCCAGGAACTGCTCTCTGATTCAGGCCTCGGCCGCGAGATGCACGTGATCGTGGGGCAGGGACAGCTGGACAAGGTTTTGCACGCCACTCCGGAGGACCGGCGCGGCTTCATCGAAGAGGCAGCAGGCATCCTCAAACACCGCCGGCGCAAGGAAAAGACTGTCCGGAAGCTGGAAGCGATGCAGGCCAACCTGCAGAGACTGAGCGACCTCACCAGCGAAATCCGGCGCCAGCTAACGCCGCTGGGCAAGCAGGCGGAAGTGGCCCGCCGGGCCCAGAGCGTCCAGTTCGAAGTCCGGGATGCCCGGGCCCGGCTGCTGGCGGACGACCTCGTGCAGTTGCAGTCCGCCCTGGCCCAGGACGTGGCCGACGAATCCGCCCTGAAGGCGCGCAGGGTGGTTGTGGAGCAAGGCCTGGACCAAGGGCGTCAGCGCCAGGCGGGACTGGAACAGCTTGCCGCGGCGGCCACACCAAAGCTCAATGCCGCCCGGGACACCTGGTACCAGCTCTCGGCGGGGCGGGAAAGGCTGCGCTCCCTCGGCTCGCTTGCCGAGGAACGGCGCCGGTTGCTGGGTGCTGCGGACGAGCTCCCGGATTCCGGCCGGGACCCGGACCAGCTTGAGCGGAACGCCGCCAGGGTCCGCGAAGAACAGGCGGCCCTGGAAGACGGGATCCTGCAGAAACGCGCTGTGCTGGAAGCCGCCACGGCAGCCAGGCAGGACGCCGAAAGCGCCGCGAGTGCCGAAGACAAACGGTTGGCCGCGGTGCTCCGCGCTGCGGCCGACCGCCGCGAGGGACTGGCCAAACTGGCCGGTCAGGTGGGTGCCGCACGGTCGCGTGTTGAAGCCGCACAATCGGAACTCGGCCGGCTTCGGGAATCCCAGGCAGCCGGCGAGGAACGCCGGCGCCGCGCCCAACGCGAGTTCACAGCCCTGGAATCGCAGGTCGCGGGCGTCGAAGACGGTGAGGAGTCCCTTGATGCTGAGTACGAAGACGCCAGCGCCGACCTGGACGCAACCCTCAGGGACATGGAGGCACTGAAGTCAGCCGAACGCGAGGGGGAGCGGGAGCGCGACGCGCTGCTTGCCCGGCGTGACGCACTGCAGCTCGGGCTCAACCGCAAAGACGGGTCGGGACGTGTGGCCGGTTCGGGGTTGCCCGGGGTCATCGGGCCCCTCGCGTCGATGCTCTCCGTCGAATCCGGGTATGAAGCGGCAGTCGCCGCCGCCCTGGGAAACTCCTCGGACGCCGTCGTGGTCCGGGACGCCGGCACCGCCGTCGACGTGCTGCAGCTACTTAAGGACGACGACGCCGGGCTTGCCTCGCTGCTGCTGGCGGCAACGACCCGGCCGCCGGCCGGCGGTCTCCAATCCCCGGCTGGAGCAGCGCCGGCTCAAGGTCCACTTCCTGCCGGCGCCCGCTGGGCCACGGAGCTCGTGACCCCCTCTGCAGCCGGGCTGAAAGGGTTCCACTCCCTTCCGGATTTGGAAGACTCTGCGGCGGGCACGCTGCTGG
This sequence comes from Arthrobacter oryzae, assembly GCF_030718995.1. NCBI lineage: Bacteria > Bacillati > Actinomycetota > Actinomycetes > Micrococcales > Micrococcaceae > Arthrobacter > Arthrobacter oryzae. The sequence goes on along the minus strand of NZ_CP132204.1, from coordinate 4,476,224 downwards.
ACACCCTTCTGGGCACGTTGCTGGAGAATAAAGCAATTGTCGAGGACCTCGCGGCGGCAGCGGAGCTTATCCGCGCGCAGCCCGGGCTGACTGCCGTGACACGGGCGGGCGATGTCTTCACGGCTTTTGCCGTCCGGGGCGGCTCGGCGAATGCACCCTCGCTGCTGGAGGTGCAGGCCGCCGTCGATGATGCCGAAACGAGGCTGGCCGCGGTCAGCGCCGGACTTGAACGGACCCGGTTCGCGCTGGCCTCCGCCCGGGCGCGGAAGACGGATGCCCAGGAACGTGCGGATGCCGCCCTGGAGCGGCTCCACGAGTCCGATGCCCGGCTGGCGGCAGTCGCCGAACGGCTGGGGCACCTCAACTCGGTGCTGCGGAGCGCGGTGGGAGAGAGCGACAGGCTGAACGCCTCGCTTGCACGGGCCGAGGCGCACATTGTGACCGAGCAGGAGGCCCTGCAGGTAGCGGCAGCGCGCCTTGACGCGGCCCGGCAGGCCCCCGCGGACGAGGAACCCTCAGCAGAGCTCCGTGACGAACTCGCCCGGGCGGCATCCGTGGCGAGGGCGGCCGAAATGGAGGCCAGGCTTTCGCTGCGGAGTGCCGAGGAGCAACTGACGGCCACCCGCAACCGCGCCCTTTCGTTGGAGCGGGCTGCCGTGGCCGAGCGCCGGGCACGGGAAGAAGCTGCGCAACGTGCCCGCCGCCGCCAGCGCCAGGCCGGCCGGGCGGCCGCCGTGTCGGCTGCGGTGGAGCAGATCGTTGCTTGCATGGACGTCTCCGTGGAGCATGCGCTCCGCGCGCGTGACCTTGCAGAGGAAGAACGGGAGCTCAGGGACCGCGAACTTGCAGCGGCACGGTCGGAGAACGATGCCCTCAGCCGTGAGCTGGCGGAGCTGACGGATTCAGTGCACCGCGATGAACTTGCCCGCGCGCAGCAGCGGCTCCGGATCGAAGCCCTGGAACTGCGTTCGGTCGAGGAACTCGGATTGTCCCCGGACCAGCTCGTGGCGGACTACGGGCCGGACCAGCCGGTACCCGTGGCCGCGGGGGAGGCCGCTGACAAGTGGGCGGCCCTCCGGATGCCGGTGGACGAGGACGGAACGCCCATCCCGGAAGGCAAGCCCTTCGTCCGCGCCGAGCAGGAAAAGCGGCTCCGCAAAGCTGAGCGGGACCTTTCCTCGCTGGGACGGGTCAATCCGCTGGCACTGGAGGAATTCGCCGCCCTGGAGGAACGCCACCAGTTCCTCAGCAGCCAGCTTGAGGATCTTAAGTCCAGCCGAAAGGACCTGCTGGACATCATCAAGGAAGTGGATGAACGCGTCCAAAAAGTCTTTGCCGAAGCCTTTGCGGACACATCTTCCCAGTTTGTCCGGGTTTTCGCCCGCCTTTTTCCCGGCGGCGAAGGACGGCTCGTCCTGACCGACCCTTCGGACATGCTCACCACGGGCATTGAGGTGGAGGCGCGTCCGGCCGGCAAGAAGATCAAACGGCTGTCCCTGCTGTCCGGGGGCGAGCGCTCGCTGACCGCGGTGGCCCTGCTCGTGGCCATCTTCAAGGCCAGGCCTTCGCCCTTCTACGTGATGGACGAAGTGGAGGCCGCCCTGGACGACACCAACCTGGGCAGGCTCATCACGGTCTTCGAGGAACTCCGCGAGTCCAGCCAGCTGATTGTCATCACGCACCAGAAGCGCACCATGGAAGTTGCCGACGCCCTGTACGGCGTCACCATGCGCGGCGACGGCGTGTCAACGGTCATCAGCCAGCGCCTCGGCGCCGACGTTTAGCCCGCGCCGGCTCCCGGCCGGGGCTCGGACAGGGTCCCGTGCGATTGTGAGAAGCTAGGGGAGTGAATGACATCCTCCCCATAATTCTTGCCATCCTCGCTGCCCTGGTGGTCATTGGCGGACTGATCCCGGTCCTGCTGAAGACCCGCCGGAACATCACCAAGTACCCGGGCACCCGCGACGCCAACGATCCCGTCGAGCCGGTCCCCGGCGGGGGCGGAACGCTGGTGGAGGACCGTCCGGCGGTGATACCCGGGCGCCAGGCGCCCGGCGAAGCCGGCCTTGAAGGACTGGAGACAGCCGAGGTACCCGATGACGCGGCGGGCCTCGAAACCATTGCCGTGGAGACACCGCTTCCCGTTGCCGGACGTCTGACCAGGCTCCGCGAACGCCTGGTGAGATCCAACAACATCCTCGGCAAGGGCCTGCTCGCGCTCCTGTCCAGCGACAAGATTGATGAAGACGTCTGGGACGAGGTCGAAGAGACCCTCCTGCTGGCGGACCTTGGCACGGAGCCGACCATGCAGCTGGTCGATGCCCTCCGGGAGCGGGTCAAGGTGCTGGGGACACGCACCCCCGAGCAGGTGAAGGCCCTGCTGCGCGAGGAACTGATCAAGCTTGTGGACCCGACCATGGACCGCAGCCTCCGCACCGAACGCCACGCCGACAAGCCTTCGGTCATGATGGTGGTGGGTGTCAACGGCGTGGGCAAGACCACCACGGTGGGCAAGCTCGCGCGCGTCCTCGTGGCCGAAGACAAGGACGTCCTGCTGGGCGCAGCGGACACGTTCCGCGCGGCCGCGGCCGAGCAGCTCGCCACGTGGGGCCAGCGCGTCGGCGTTCCCACTGTGAAGTCCGACGTCGACGGCGCCGATCCTGCTTCAGTCGCCTATGAGGCGGTCAAGGCAGGCATCGACCAGGAAGTCGACGTCGTGATGATCGATACCGCCGGCCGGCTCCAGAACAAAGTTGGCCTGATGGACGAGCTCGGCAAGGTCAAGCGTGTCATCGAGAAGCTGGCCGAAGTGGACGAGGTCCTGCTGGTGCTGGACGCCACCACCGGACAGAACGGCCTGAACCAGGCCCGCGTGTTCTCCGAGGTGGTCAACATCACCGGCATCGTGCTCACCAAACTGGACGGCACGGCCAAGGGCGGCATCGTGGTCGCCATCCAGAAGACGCTGGGGGTTCCGGTCAAGCTGATCGGGCTGGGCGAAGGCGCGGACGACCTTGCTCCGTTCGACGCAGAGGGCTTTGTCGACGCGCTGCTGAACTAGGCAGCTTCCAGAGCTAGGCAGCTTGCCGGGCTGCAGGCCGCTGGAACGTCTCCCGCGCGAAAAGCCAGGCGGCTGCAGCCACGATCAGGACGCCCCCGGTCACGCCGAAGGCCCACCCGTACCCGAGCCGGTCCGCGAGGAGCCCCGCAAGGACCGGCCCGACGATGGCGCCGGCGTCGGACATCATCTGGAAGACCGCCAGCACCCGGCCGCCGGAGCGTCCGTTGCCGATCACATCCGCAATGGCGGCCTGCTGGGCCGGCCCCAGCAGGCCGGAACCTATTCCGGCGACGGCGGACGCCGCCAGGAACCAGGGCATGTCACCGGTGAGCCCGATGCCCGCTGTCGCCACACCGGTCAGCACCAGGCCGGCGATCAACAGCGGCTTGCGGCCCAGGGTGTCGGCCAGTTTCCCGGAGACCGTCAACGCCGCGGCGTTGCCGCCGGCAAAGACAGCCAGCGCCCAGCCGGCGGCAGCCGGTCCTGCTCCCAGCGCCGCCACGGCGAAAAGTGGAACGGTGGCCATGCGCACACCGAAAGTCGCCCAGCCGTTGGCGAAGCTGGAGAACAGGCCGGCCCGGTACGCGCTGTCACGCAATGCCTCGCCCAGGCCCATCGGAGGCTCCAGGCTTCCGTCCTTCCGCGACTTACCCGGGACGTGGCTCAGCTGGGTCTGAACCACGAGCGCCGCCAGGACCAGCGCTGCAGCGTACGCCAGGAACGGGATGCGGAGGCCGAAGCCGGCAAGCATGCCGCCCACAATCGGCCCGCAGACATTGCCGATGAGGAAGGCCGAGGCGTAGGCGCCGGAAACCCGCCCGCGGCTCTCCGGCGGGGCAAGCCGGACGACGAGCGCCATGGACGCGACTGTGAACATCACCGAGCCCGCGCCGCCCAGGCCCCGGAAAATCAGCAGCTGCCAGTAGTCCTGGGCGAAGGCGCACGCCGCCGTTGAGGCGGCGACGATCAGCAGGCCGGCCACGTAGACGGGGCGTTCGCCCAGCTTCACGATCAGGGCTCCGCCGGCAGGTGCGAACAGCAGCCGCATGAACGCAAAGATGCTCACGATCACAGCGGCAGCTGTGGCCCCGACGTCGAACGTAGTGGCGAACTGGGGCAATACCGGCGCTACGAGCCCGAAACCCAGCGCGATCAGGAACGCAGCGGCCAGCATCACCTTGATGTCGCGCGGCAGCCGGGTCGTGGAAGGCTGCCCGGCCGCGTCGGTGTGGTCGGATTGGCCGCCATTCCGGCGGGGCAGGGCCTTGCCGGGGCGGAAACGGTCGGTCATGGTGCCGGTGTCCTTGCAGGGTGCTGTGGAAGTGCGGTTTGGGACTGGTGAAACATAACCGTAACAAGCAGGATATGCACCATTTACTTCCGGGAGGTTCTTGTAACAACCCGGACATCTAATTCCTCCGCCGGCGAAACACGGCCCGGCAAAAATCGTCTTAGAACGCAAAAAGGCGTTGGGCAAGCGGAAGATTCCGCGGGATCAACTAAGCATCTAGGCAAGGGAGGACGTGCACCATGGAACTTACCGCAGGTCACGTATGGCTCATGGTTGCGGCGGCACTTGTGCTGTTCATGACACCAGGGCTGGCATTTTTCTACGGCGGCATGACGCGTGCAAAGGCCGCGCTGAACATGATGATGATGAGCTTCATCTCCATCGGTATGGTCGGTGTGGTCTGGGTACTCTGGGGCGCATCCATGAGTTCCGGCGAAGGATTCATGCAGATCGTCGGGAACCCGTTCGCAACGTTCGGACTCGAAGGCATCACCACTCCGGACGGTCTCATCAAGGTGGGCTACGCAGCCACGTTCGCCATCATCACAGTGGCACTGATCAGCGGCGCCATCGCTGACCGCGCAAAGTTTGGTGCATGGACCGTGTTCGTTCCCGTCTGGGTCACGCTGGTCTACTGCCCCATCGCCTACATGGTCTGGGGCGGAGGGCTCTTCGGCCCTGAAGGTGCTGTGGGCCAGGCCCTCGGCCCGGCCATCGACTTCGCCGGCGGTACCGTGGTTCACATCAACGCCGGTGTGGCCGCACTCATCCTCGTTCTGATCATCGGCAACCGCAAGGGCTTCGGCAAGGACCCGAACCACCGCCCGCACAACGTCCCTTTCGTGATGCTCGGCGCAGCCATTCTCTGGTTCGGCTGGTTCGGCTTCAACGGCGGCGCCGCCACCACGGCGGAACAGGGCGGCCTGATCTGGGTCAACACCCTCGCCGCTCCCGCAGCTGCCATGCTCGGCTGGCTCATCACCGAACGTGTGCGTGACGGCCACCCCACGTCCCTGGGCGCTGCCTCCGGTGTTGTCGCCGGCCTGGTTGCCATCACCCCGGCATGTGCAAACGTCAGCCCGGTCGGCGCGCTCGGCCTGGGCCTGGTCGCCGGTGTGGCTTCGGCCCTGGCAGTCGGACTGAAGTTCCGCTGGGGCTTCGATGACTCACTCGATGTTGTCGGCGTCCACCTGGTGTCGGGCATCATCGGCACCGTGGCACTTGGTTTCATTGCCCTCCCGGTTGAAGGCGTCGGCGGCGGCCTGTTCTACGGCGGCGGACTCACCCAGCTGTGGGCCCAGCTCGCAGCAGCAGGCATCGCCATCGCGTACTCGGCCATCCTGACCACCGTGATCGCACTGGCCATCCACAAGACGATGGGCTTCCGGGTCTCCCAGGAGCAGGAAGTTGTGGGCGTGGACCTCAGCCTGCACGCAGAGACTGCCTACGAATTCGGCGTCGGCGGCCACGGCGGGAGCTTCCAGCCCCTGCATGAACTGATCACCGGCAAGCAGGGCGACGAATCCGCCGCGGCAACCGAAGCCGGCAAGAAGACTGACGCAGCAACAGGTAAGGAAAGTGTGGGGGCATGAAACTGATCACAGCAATCGTCCGGCCGGAAAAGCTCGACTCCATCCGGGAGGGGCTCGAATCCTACGGCGTGCAGGGCCTGACGGTCAGCGCAGCCAGCGGATACGGCAGGCAGCGGGGCTACACCGAGGTGTACCGCGGGGCTGAGTACAACGTGGATCTGCTTCCCAAGATCCGCGTTGAGGTCCTGGCCACGGACGAACAGGCGGATGACATCCTGGATGTCATCATCGCCAGCTCCAACACCGGGCGTGCCGGAGACGGCAAGGTCTGGACGGTGGATGTTTTCGAAGCTGTAAGGGTACGCACGGGGGAACGCGGCTCGGCCGCCATCTAACCCACGCGAACGCGGAGCGGGCCGGCACCTGGAAGGTGCCGGCCCGCTTTTGCGTGCAGTGAGTTGTGCCTGCCGTGACTAGGCGGGCCAGCCGTCGGGGCCAGATGATCCGGCCGCATACTCCTCCAGCGGAACGCTGCCGCGGCCCCACGCCTTGATCACCGGCTCGATGATCCGCCAGCAGTCCTCCGCCGTGTCTGCCCGCACGGACAGCAGCGGATCACCGGTCAGGACACCCTCGAGGACTTCCCCGTACGGCAGCAGGTCGGAAGCGCTCAGCTCGGCGTTCAGGGTGGCCCGGTCCAGGCTCAGGACGTTGCCCGGGCCGTTGACGTCGACGTCGAACTGCAGTGTGTCCGGACCGAACCCGATGCGGAGCTGATTCGGCGAGTCGACGCCCGTGAAACCCTTGGGCAGGTGCGGCACCGGCTTGAAGGTGACCACTGCTTCCTTGCGTTTTGCCCCGAGGGCCTTGCCGGAACGGAGGATGAAGGGGACGCCCTGCCAGCGCCAGTTGTCGATGTCCACCTGCACCTCGGCCAGGGTCTCCGTGTTCCTGGCCGCGTCCACCCCTGCTTCCTTGGCATAGTCCGGCACCTTCCGCCCGTCGATGGACCCTGCCGTATACCGTGCACGCCGCGTGCTCGCCCGGTAGGGCGCCTTGATGCTGCTGGCTCGCAGGAGTGTGGCTACGGCGTCCCGGAGGTCACGTTCGTCCACGGACGCCGGCGGCTCAATCGCCATCAGCGCCATGATCTGCAGCAAGTGGCTCTGGATCATGTCCCGGAGCGCGCCGGCGGAGTCGTAGTAGCGGGCGCGGCCCTCCAGCGCCAGGTCCTCGTCAAAGATGACCTCCACCTTTTCGATGTGACCGCGGTTCCAGATCGGTTCCAGGAAAGTGTTGGCAAAGCGAAGGCCCAGGATGTTCAGGACAGTCGCCTTGCCGAGGAAGTGGTCCACCCGGTGGATGTGGTCTTCCGGGACCAGCGCTGCCAGGGTTTCATTGAGGTGCCGGGCGGACTCTTCACTGGAGCCGAACGGCTTCTCCATCACCAGCCGCGTGCCGGCGGGCACCTCCTCCGGGGCCAGCACCTCACAGGCCTTCTGGCTGACGTGGGGCGGAAGGGCGAAGTACACGGCCACCGGCGCTTCGAGGCCGGCCAACAGGGAGGCCAGCCCTCCGCCTGCTGTCACGTCAAGCTGGTGGTAGCGGGTTGTTTCCGCGATCCGCTTGAGCTCGCGCCTGCCGGCGGTGTCCGCCTGCGAATTGGAGTCGGCAAAGGACGTCTCAACGCGCTCCAGCCATTGTTCCTGGGACCAGGGATCCGATCCCGCACCCACGAGCGTGAGCCCGTCGGCACGCCCTTTCGCCGCGAGCCGGGCGAGTCCCGGCAGGAGCAGCCGGCCGGTCAGGTCCCCGGAGGCACCAAGGATAAGCAGGGTTTTTACAGTTGTTCGGGTGGCCATCCTGCCAGCATGCCATCTTGAAGGGCTGACTTGGTACCCTAGATAGTCGAGTCCCGATCATCCACTGAAAGAAGTGCACGGCGCGTGTTCAATTCACTCTCTGACCGGTTGACAGCAACCTTCAAGAATCTCCGCGGCAAAGGCCGCCTCACCGAGGCGGACGTTGACGCCACGGTCCGCGAGATCCGTCGGGCCCTCCTGGACGCTGACGTTGCCGTGCCCGTCGTGCGCGAATTCACCGGCCGGGTGCGCGAACGCGCCCTCGGCGCCGAAGTTTCCGGTGCCTTGAACCCCAGCCAGCAGATCGTCAAAATCGTCAACGAGGAGCTCGTTGAGATCCTCGGCGGCGAGACCCGGCGCATCCGCCTCGCCAAGACCGGGCCCACGATCATCATGCTCGCGGGCCTCCAGGGCGCCGGCAAGACCACCCTTGCGGGCAAGCTCTCCAAATGGCTGAAGTCCCAGGGCCACAGCCCCATGCTGGTAGCCTGCGACCTCCAGCGGCCCAACGCCGTAACGCAGCTCCAGGTGGTGGGCCAGCGCGCCGGAGTGCCCGTTTTCGCCCCGCACCCGGGGGCCACGTCCACTGAACTGGAGCACCCGGCCGGGGATCCCGTTGCCGTAGCCCGTGCCGGTGTCGAGGAAGCGCGCCAGAAGCTTCACGACGTCGTCATCGTGGACACCGCCGGACGCCTCGGCGTGGACGCCGACATGATGGAACAGGCGCGCCAGATCCGCCGGGCGATCGTCCCGAACGAAGTGCTCTTCGTCATTGACTCGATGATCGGCCAGGATGCCGTGAACACGGCGCTGGCGTTCGATGAGGGTGTCAACTTCACCGGCATCGTCCTTTCCAAGCTCGACGGCGACGCCCGCGGTGGTGCCGCGCTGTCCGTCGCATCGGTCACCGGCAAGCCCGTCATGTTCGCCTCCACGGGCGAAGGCGTCGACGACTTTGAGCTGTTCCACCCCGACCGCATGGCGTCCCGCATCCTCGACATGGGTGACGTCCTCACCCTGATCGAGCAGGCCGAGAAGTCGTGGGACAAGGACGAAGCGGCCCGGATGGCGAAGAAGTTCGCCGACCAGGAGGACTTCACCCTTGATGACTTCCTGGCCCAGATGCAGCAGATCCGCAACATGGGCTCCATGAAGAAGATGCTCATGATGATGCCCGGGGCGCAGAACATCCGCCAGCAGCTGGAACAGTTCGACGAACGCGAAATCGACCGGGTGGAAGCGATTGTCCGTTCCATGACCCCGCACGAGCGCGTTGCCCCCAAAATCATCAACGGATCACGCCGGGCGCGCATCGCCAAGGGCTCGGGCATGCACGTGTCCGACGTCAACGGCCTGCTGGAGCGGTTTGCCCAGGCGCAGAAGATGATGAAGAAAATGGCGGCGGGCGGCGGAATGCCCGGCATGCCGGGAATGCCGGGAATGGGAGGCGGCGGCGGAGCCCGCAAGGGCGGGGCCAAGAACGCACCCAAGAAAAAGGCCAAGTCCGGAAACCCGGCCAAGGCCGCCCAGGAGCTCCGTGATGCCGAGGCCAGGCGCGCGAACGCCAGCAAGGCACTTCCCACCGGTGCCGCCTTCGGGCAGCAGGGCGCGGACTTTGATCCGTCCCAGCTCAACCTGCCCAAGGGCTTCGACAAGTTCCTCGGCGGGAGCAAGTAGCTCCTGGCGGCGTACTTTGCCATAGGGTTGGGGCATGTTTAAGCAGCGCGTAGTGTTCGTCCACGGTTCGGGGGCCTTCGGGTCCGCCGCGTGGCCCAAGCAGCACGGCATGGCCCTGGCCTACGACGCTCTGTTCCTGCGCCGCCACGGCTTTGACGCGTCGGCGGAACCCCTCGACTCGGACTTCCATGCCGATGCCCGGATCGTGCTGGGTGCTTTGGCGGACGGGGGCCGTGGTGCCTCCGGCGGCCATGTGGTGGCGCACGCCCAGGGTGCCATCGCGGCCATGATGGCCGCCGTGGAGCGTCCGGACCTGGTGCAGTCCCTCGTCCTTGTGGAGCCTGCCTGCCTCTCCCTGACCGCTGAACTGCCTGCGAGTGCCGCGCACCGTGCCCTGATGCAGCCGCTGTTCGACGTGCGGCACCAGCTTGGCGACGACGACTTCCAGCGGGAATTCGTCCGGCGCGCGTTTTCCGTGCACAGCGATGGGCCGTCCACGCCGGAGGCGCTCAACGCCGCACGCCGGCTCCGGCTGCAGGCCCCTCCGTGGGAGGCGCCGCTGGACATCGTTCCGGGTGTCCCCACACTGGTCCTCACCGGCGGCTGGGAGCCGCTCTACGAGGAGATCGCCGGCTACCTGCGCGAAACCGGTGCCCAGCACCGCGTTGCCGCGGGCGGACACCGGCCCCAGGACTCGATGGAGGGCGACCGGTTCATCCGGTCGTTCATCGCAGAAGTCAGCCGCCGCCAGCACTCACGGGCGTCGTAGCTGCAGCTCCGGGAGATAGACTTTTCCGCCGGCTGCCAGGAATTCGTCGCTCTTTTCCCGCATGCCTGCCGCCATCTCGGCGAGGGCGGCCTGGGCCTCGGCTGAACCGTATTCGTCCCTGATGTCCTGGCTGATGCGCATGGAGCAGAACTTGGGCCCGCACATGGAACAGAAATGCGCTGTCTTGGCCGGTTCTGCAGGCAGCGTCTCGTCGTGGAAGGCTTCCGCAGTGACAGGGTCCAGCGAGAGTGCAAACTGGTCCCGCCAGCGGAATTCGAACCGGGCCTTGGACAATGCGTCGTCACGTTCATGCGCGCCCGGGTGGCCCTTGGCGAGGTCCGCCGCGTGGGCGGCGATCTTGTAGGTGATCACACCGGTCTTCACGTCGTCCTTGTTCGGCAGGCCCAGGTGTTCCTTCGGCGTGACGTAGCAGAGCATGGCCGTGCCGTAGCGGGCGATTTCCGTGGCGCCGATCGCGGACGTGATGTGGTCGTAGCCCGGGGCGATGTCCGTGACCAGGGGCCCCAGGGTGTAGAACGGTGCGCCCTTGCAGAGTTCCTGCTGGCGTTCCACGTTTTCGCGGACCAGATGGAACGGCACGTGCCCCGGTCCCTCCACCATCACCTGCACGTCGAACTCCCAGGCGCGCTGGGTCAGTTCCGCCAGGGTATCCAGTTCGGCGAACTGGGCCGCGTCGTTCGCGTCCGCCGTCGCTCCCGGGCGCAGACCGTCACCCAGGGAGAACGCGACGTCGTACTTGGCGAAAATTTCGCACAGCTCGTCGAAGTGCGTGTAAAGGAAGTTCTCCTGGTGGTGCGCCAGGCACCAGCCGGCCATGATGGATCCGCCGCGCGAGACGATGCCAGTCACACGGTTGGCCGTCAGCGGCACATAGCGCAGCAGCACTCCGGCGTGGATGGTCATGTAGTCCACACCCTGCTCACACTGTTCGATCACCGTGTCGCGGAAGATCTCCCAGGTGAGTTTGTTGGCTTCGCCGTTGACCTTCTCCAGCGCCTGGTAGATGGGCACGGTGCCAATCGGCACGGGGGAGTTGCGGATGATCCATTCCCGGGTGGTGTGGATGTCGTCACCAGTGGACAGGTCCATCACCGTGTCGGCACCCCATTGGGTGGCCCACTGCAGTTTGTCCACTTCTTCGGCGATGGAGCTGGTCACGGCCGAGTTGCCGATGTTGGCGTTGATCTTGACGAGGAAGGCCTTGCCGATGATCATCGGCTCGGATTCCGGGTGGTTGATGTTATTGGGGATGATGGCGCGGCCGGCAGCCACTTCGCTGCGGACAAGCTCCACGTCGCAGTTTTCGCGGAGGGCGACAAACTGCATCTCGGGAGTCACCACACCCTGCCGGGCGTAATGCATCTGGGTGACGGTCCTGCCGTCGACGGCGCGGCGGGGCACCGGCTGCGCGCCCTTCCACTCCGCCGAGGCGGCACCGCGGCGCACGGCGGACCTGCCGTCGTCGAGCAGGTTGCGTTCCCGGCCGCTGTACGGCTCGGTGTCGGCCCGGGCTTCAACCCAACGGGTCCTGAACGGTTCGAGCCCCACCACGGGATCGCTGCCCGGCCCGGCCGTCCGGTACACCCGGAACGGCGGGTTTGCTGTCCCGCCCGGCGAGTCCTCCAAGGCAATCTCGGTCACCGGCACGCGGATCCCGGTGGCTTCGTCGTTGATGAATGCCAACGAATGTGACTTCAGGGACTGCGTTTCTTTTTGGGCAGGGGAGAGCTGTGTTTCTGGTGTATTCACGGAATACTCACTTCCTTCGCCGGCATTACCCGGACAGGTTCAACGGTCGCAGGCTGCATCAGCCCGATCTCAGCCCCTGCAAGGGCACCCGTGTGGTCGTAGACGAAGCTACCACAAGGCATCGCGAGGGTCCCCAACAACACCGGCTGTGACACCGGGCGCAGGGTGCGAGGCGGTGACGGGACGGGCAGGTTTAGGCTTGAAGCATGCGTGGCGTCATTGAATTCAGCGGGACCGTGCTCACTGCCCCGGACCAGGAGCGGCGGGGCCTTTGGGCCGTGGACGGCCGGCTGACATTCAGCCGTCCGGCCGCTCCGCCGGACGTGGTGCTTGACGGCTGGGTCCTTCCCGGCCTGGTGGATGCCCACTGCCACATCGGGCTGGGACCCGCCGGTGACGTTCCGGATTCCCTGGCTGAGGAGCAGGCCACCACGGACCGGAACGCGGGAACACTGCTGGTCCGTGATGCCGGCGCCGTCCACGACACACGCTGGCTCCAGCAGCGCCCGGAGCTGCCCCGGATCATCCGCGCCGGCCGGCATGTCGCCCGGACCGGCCGGTACCTCAGGGGGTTTGCCGTCGAAGTGGAGCCGGACGGCCTGGTCGAGGCAGTGCGGAAGCAGGCCCGCGCGGGTGATGGCTGGGTCAAGCTCGTGGGCGACTGGATAGACCGCGACGCCGGCGACCTCGCGCCGTCGTTCCCTGCCGCCGTGGTGCGGGACGCCGTCCGGGCGGCGCACGATGAAGGGGCCAGGGTGACGGCGCACTGTTTCGCCGAGGACACCCTGGATGACATGCTCGACGCCGGAATCGACTGCATCGAACACGGAACCGGACTCCTGCCGCGGCACATACCCCGGTTTGTCGACCAGCAGGTTCCGATCGTGCCCACGCTCATCAATATTGCGACCTTCCCGGACATAGCGTCCCGGGCAGAGCAGAAGTTTCCGGTGTACGCGGCACACATGCGCGCACTGTGGGAGCGCCGGAACGAACGGATCGTGGAAGCTTTCGACGCCGGCGTGCCGATCTACGCAGGGACGGATGCGGGCAGCGTCATCCGCCACGGCCGGATCGTGGATGAAATCATCGCGCTCCACACCGCCGGCCTGCCGGCGACAGCGGCCCTCGGCGCTGCGTCGTGGGCCGCCCGGGATTGGCTGGGAGCGGACGGCATTACCGAAGGTGCCAGTGCCGACGTCGTCCTGTGCGACACGGATCCCAGGGTCCATCCGGCCACGCTGCTGAATCTCAGGCACATCGTTCTGCGGGGAAGCCAGCTCCGTTAGGAATAAATTGAAGCTTCAAGTAATTTAACTCCATGTAAGCGTCGCCGGCACCGGCGGCAAAGTTTCGGGAGTTTGGGAGTTGCCATGACCATGGAATCCAGCAGCAAGGACGTCCTGCCCGCCGGCCTCGCCATGGGCACGGTGATGCTCAAGGTGGGCGACATCAAGCTGATGACGGACTACTACCAGCGGGCGCTCGGGCTGGAGGTCGTGGCCGAGCAGGACGGCGGCGTGTACCTTGGCCGGCGCGCAAACCCCTGGTCCACCTGGCGCCGGCACCGGAACTGAACCTCCCGGGCAAGGGTGAAGCCGGGCTGTTCCACACGGCGCTGCTCTTCGAGGACCGCCCCGCGCTCGCAGCCACGGTTGCCTCGGCGGCCCGGTATGAACCGCGGCTGTTCACGGGAAGCGCCGACCACCTCGTCAGCGAGGCCTTCTACTTCAACGACCCCGAGGGCAACGGCATTGAACTCTACTGGGACCGCCCGCGTGAGGCCTGGTCCTGGGAGGGTACCAATGTGGTCATGGACAGCCTTGCCCTGCCGCCGCAGCGGTTCCTGCAGGAGTTCCTGACCGAGGAGGCGGTGAGCGGGCAGCGCGAGTCCGGCGCCGGCGTCGGCCATGTCCACCTCCAGGTGGGCGACGTACAGTCAGCGCATGACTTCTACGTGGGCACCCTCGGCTTCGAGAAGACGGCCGGATGGCACGGGCAGGCCCTGTTCGTCTCGGCCGGCGGGTACCACCACCACATGGCGATGAACGTCTGGAACAGCAGGGGCGCCGGTCCCCGCCGGGACACGCTCGGGCTGGGCGAAGTCCTGATCGAAGTGCCGGGAACGGACGACGTCGGCGCTCTTGCCGACCGTTTGCGGGTTGCCGGCGTGGCGTCGCACCACACCGGAGCCGAGCTGCGGTTTGAGGATCCGTGGCGCAACCGGATCCGCGTGGCCGTCCGCTGACCTGCGCGTCCTTCTGGGTTAGGCTGAAGCCTGAAGTCCGGGGGGTGGCATCGAAGCTGCCCGGCCGGACCATCACACCGCCGACGGAATGAGGACGATTTCCATGGGTTTCACCGAAATCTTTGTTGCCACGCACGATGAGGCACTCAAGCGCGCGGGTGCCCTCGACGGCGGCGGGCCTGCGGCCCCGGACGCCCTGCGGATTCCGGACATCAGCGATTTCGAGATCGAGCAGCTGGGCGACCTGGTGGGAGCGGCGGTGCACGCATCCGGCGCGGATTACGAACTGGCCATGGTGGATGTGGCGAGCGATTCGCTCCTGGGTGTGCCCGCGGCCATGGTGCGGGCGCTCGCGGAACTCCTGAGCTATGAGACCGAAGGCGAAGGCAACGTCCTGGAGGACGTGGCGGCCAGGTGGGCGGCCGAGGAGGACATGCCTTTTGGCTCCGAAGAGGCCCTCGGGTATGTCCAGCGGCTTGCCCGGATGGCCGGCAGCGTGGACCCGGGCGACCGGACGGGCCTGTACGTCTGGTCCTCCTGACCGGGCCGGCGTGTGTCAAGTCGAAATCCGGGCGCTGATCTGGCACAATGAACAGGTACTCGATCTGCGTGGCCCCTCTCTCCGCGTCCGGATCTTGTCCTTTTAGAACCCCCAAGTATGGCCCGCCCCACGGGTGCAGAACGCCGGGTTCGAACTCGTTCCAGAAACAGGAGTGACCACAAAAGTGGCCGTAAAGATTCGCCTTAAGCGCTTCGGTAAGATGCGCGCACCGTACTACCGCATCGTTGTCATGGACGCACGCTCGAAGCGTGACGGCCGTGCGATCGAAGAGATCGGCAAGTACCACCCCACCGAAGAGCCCTCGTACATCGAGGTCGACACGGACCGTGCCCAGTACTGGCTCGGCGTCGGCGCACAGCCGTCCGAGCAGGTTGCCGCGATCCTCAAGATCACCGGTGACTGGCAGAAGTTCAAGGGCCTGCCGGGCCAGGAAGGCACCCTGAAGACCAAAGCTCCGAAGGAAGCCTTCGTTACCCCGGAAAAGGGTTCTGTGATCATCCCGGAAGCCATCACCAAGAAGGCCAAGAAGGACGAGGCGGCCGAAGCTTCCACCGAAGCTGAAGCAGAGACCACCGAGGCTGAGTAAATTGCTGGCAGAAGCGCTCGAACACCTTGTCCGCGGGATCGTTGACAGTCCCGAGGACGTCAAGGTCAGCGCCAAGAACAACCGCCGCGGGGACACCCTCGAGGTGCGCGTTCACCAGGACGACCTCGGACGGGTGATCGGACGTCAGGGCCGCACTGCACGCGCACTGCGCACTGTTGTCGCGGCGCTGGCCGGCGGCGAACAGGTCAGGGTCGACGTCGTCGACACCGACCGCCGCCGGTAACGCTCCCGCAATTCCTGCCTTAGGTCCGGCCCCTTCACCAGATAATGGTGGAGGGGCCGGACTGTTTTCCCCGCAATTCCGCCAAACAATCCCGAACAGAGGAACAGATGCAGCTTCAGGTGGCACGAATCGGCAAACCGCACGGCATCCGCGGCGAGGTGACCGTCCAGGTCCTGACCGATGCGCCGGAGGACAGGTTCGTACCGGGCACGGAGTTTGTGGTTGAGCCTGCGTCTGTGGGCGCGCTGACCGTGGACAGTGCCCGCTGGAACAAGGACATCCTGCTGCTGGGCTTTGAGGGCGTGGAGACGCGCAACCAGGCCGAAGCCCTCCGCGGCGCCAAACTCTTCATCGAAACCGAAGAGCTCGACGAGGACGACGACGAGGGCTGGTACGAGCACGAGCTGGTCGGCCTCGACGTCCGCGTCGGCGACGCCGTCGTCGGCAAGGTGACCGGGCTCCGCACCCTTCCGGTCCAGGACCTCATCGAGGTGGAGGCGACCGACGGCAAGGAAATCCTGATCCCCTTCGTGGAAGAGATCGTCCCTGAAGTCAACGTCGGCGAAAAGTACCTCCTGGTCACCCCTCCGCCGGGCCTGTTTGACATCAACGTCGAGGACGCCGGAGACAACGCCTAGATGAGGATCGACGTCGTCAGCATCTTCCCGGAGTACCTTGCGCCCCTGGAACTTTCCCTGATCGGGAAAGCGCGCCAGGACGGCATCCTGGGCCTGTTCGTCCACGACCTCCGTGAGTTCACCACCGACAAGCACCGCACCGTGGACGACACCCCGTACGGCGGCGGAGCCGGCATGGTGATGAAGGCGGAACCCTGGGCGCAGGCGCTGGGTGCGGTGGCCGCGGCCGGAGGCGACGCTCCTGCGCGCAAGCCGGTACTGATTGTCCCGTCCCCGGCGGGGGAGCGCTTCACCCAGGCGCTGGCGCATGAACTGGCCGCGGAGGATCAGCTGGTCTTCGCCTGCGGCCGCTACGAAGGCATTGACGAACGCGTCATCGAGTGGGCCGAAGAGCATTTCACCGTCCGGCCCATGAGCCTGGGCGACTATGTCCTCAACGGCGGCGAAGTGGCGGTGCTGGCCATGACGGAAGCCATCGTCCGGCTCCTGCCGGGCGTCGTTGGCAACCCGGAGTCCCTCGTGGAGGAATCACACTCCGACGGCCTGCTGGAGTACCCGGTCTACACCAAGCCCTCCACCTGGCGCGACCGCGAAGTTCCGCCGGTGCTGTTGAGCGGAAACCACGGCAAGATTGCCCAGTGGCGCCGGCACCAGCAGTACCGCCGCACGGCCGAACGCCGCCCCGACCTCCTTGAGGTTTTCGACGCCGGCACCCTTCCCCGCGCGGACCGCACCGCACTCGGGGACCTGGGGTACGACGTCGTCGACGGCCGCCTCCGGCTCCGCCCGGAAGCGGACGGGAACGGCGCACCCGCGGCAGGCTGACGCCGGGCGGTCCGGAGGCTGACGCCGAACGGTCCGGATTAGCCGGAATCCTCCGGATGTGGCAAAATTAGTCCTTGTGCCTGCTGGGTGCGCACCTGCCACAGGGGGAGCGCCACCAACAGCCCGGCACCCCGGTTCCCTCAATCAGTGATGGTGCCGGATCAGAAACTTTCGGCGGTGATTTCCGGGCGTGTTCCGGGCTTGGCCGCCGTGACCCAAAGTGGATGACCTGTGGCGTTCACCAGGAGTGGATCAATGCATATCCTCGATACCGTAGATGCAGCTTCGCTGCGCACTGATGTTCCGGAGTTCCGCGCAGGTGACACCCTCAAGGTTCACGTGAACATCATCGAAGGCAAGAACTCCCGTATCCAGGTATTCCAGGGCTTCGTCCTGGGCCGCCAGGGCGACGGCATCCGCGAAACCTTCACGGTCCGCAAGGTCTCCTTCGGTGTCGGCGTGGAGCGTACCTTCCCCGTGCACTCCCCGATCATCGACAAGATCGAGGTCGTCACCAAGGGTGACGTCCGCCGCGCCAAGCTTTACTACATGCGTGCACTGCGCGGTAAGGCTGCGAAGATCAAGGAAAAGCGCGACTTCAGCACCGCCAAGTAAGTCCTCCGGACTTCCACGGCGGGTCCAGAACCCGGATCCGGCCCGCGCCGGAGCTTTCCGCAACAGCGCCACAGGATACGGATCATGGACCAGTCAGAACGCCAGCCCAGGAAACTGGGCTGGCGTTTTGCGTTCCTCGCCGTGGCGCTGGCCCTTCTCATCAGCGGACTTGTCCGGGCCCTCTGGATGGATGTGTATTACATTCCGTCCGCCTCGATGGAGCCGCTCTTCGGGGCAGGTGACAGGATCCTGGTCTCGCGGACCGACTTCCAGTCCGAACCCGTCCGGCGCGGCGACGTGGTGGTCTTTGACGGCCGCGGGACGTTCGCGCCGCTTAACAGCGGCAACGGTCCACTGCAGGACGCCGCTGCGGCGGCGGGCCGCTGGCTTGGTATCACAGGCAGTGATACAACCTACATAAAGCGGGTCATCGGGTTGCCCGGCGATCATGTTGCCTGCTGCGATGAGCGGCAGCGGCTCAGAGTGAACGGTCAGGCGCTTGAGGAACCATACCTCTATAACGGAGACGTTGCGAGCAAGCAGAAGTTCAATGTGATCGTTCCCGCTGGACGGATATGGTTGCTTGGAGACCATCGGTCCATGTCCGCCGACTCCCGGAGCCTGCTGGGCGCACCGGGGGGCGGCATGGTGCCCCTGGACCGGGTGATCGGCAGGCCGGTCCAGGTCATCTGGCCACTCGATAGATTTGCGGACGTGCCCCGGCCCGCAGAAACCAGCACGACAACTAAGGACGGACAGTAGATGCCCGAGAGCGACCCCCGGACTCCTGATCCGCTCAAGCATGCCCCCGACCGAGGCGAGCACACGGGACGGGACTCCGCGGTAGAAGACTCCGCGGCACGCGGCCATGGGCTCCAGGACCCTGCCGCAACTGCCACGGAAGGCGTTCACCCGGCCGACGGCCGGGCCGCCGGTTCGAGGGGCGCCCATTCGAAGGCCGGCCCGTCCAAAGGGGCAAGAGACCGCAAGGCCCATGGTCCGCTGTACCTCTGGATCAAGGAAGTGGCCACGGTGGTGGCGATCGCCGTGGTGCTGTCCTTCCTGATTAAGACTTTCCTGTTCCGGGCGTTCTATATACCTTCCGAATCCATGGTCAGCACGCTGGACGTCAACGACCGGATATTCGTCAACTTGCTCGTGCCGGAGCCCTTCGCCCTCGAGCGCGGCGATGTAGTGGTCTTCAAAGACACCAAGGGGTGGCTGGTGCCCACGCCCGAGAAAGCGGATGGACCGTTCACCTGGGTCCAGGACGGCCTGACTTTCGTTGGACTCCTTCCGGACAACTCGGAGCAGCACCTGGTTAAGCGTGTGGTTGGCCTCCCCGGTGACCATGTGGTTTGCTGCGACGCCGGAGGCAAACTCACCATCAACGGCAAGGCAGTGGACGAAACCTACGTCAACCCTGCCGAGATCCCCGATATCCGCAATTTCGACGTCGTCGTCCCGGACGGAAAGATCTGGGTCATGGGGGACAACCGGAACCATTCGGCCGATTCCCGGGCGCATCAGGACAGCAACGGCGGCTTCATCGATATGCCGGACATCGAGGGCAAGGCGGCCGTGATCGCCTGGCCGCTCAACCGGCTGACAGCGCTCGGCAATTATCCGGACGTGTTCCGGGACGTACCTGCACCGACTGGAAAATAGATGTCCATTGCACCAACCCTCGACTACGAGCACCGGTTCCTCGGTTCCGGTGCCAAGCTGCTGGCCGGCATCGACGAGGTCGGCAGGGGAGCCATCGCGGGGCCCGTGACCGTCGGCATCGCCGTCGTGGACCTGAGCCGGCCGGTGCTGCTTGACGACGTCCGCGACAGCAAGCTGCTGAAAGAGGCGGACCGTGAGCGGCTGGAGCCACTGGTACGGAGCTGGAGCGTGGCATCGGCGGTTGGGCACGCCTCCGCCGGCGAAATCGACTCCATGGGCATCATCGCCGCCCTGCGGACTGCGGGGACGCGGGCCTGGCTCCAGATCCTGGCGGCAGGCGTGACGCCGGACGTGGTCTTGCTCGACGGGAGCCATAACTGGCTCTCACCGGCGGCACAGGCATCGCTCTTCGACGACGCACCGGCCGGTCCGGGCTGCGACGCGCCGGTGCACACCCTCGTCAAGGCGGATATGCAGTGCCTGAGCGTGGCCGCCGCCAGCATTCTTGCCAAGGTGGAACGGGACCGGCTGATGCGGACGCTGCACGAGGAGTACCCCTCCTTCGGCTGGAATGAGAACAAGGGCTACGGCACGGCGTCGCACAAGGAGGCCCTCCAGGCCTCGGGGCCCACGCCCTACCACCGGGTCAGCTGGCAGATTCTCTGACCTGTGTTCCCTGCCCTGGCCGCGGTGCGGCGCTGAATAGTGCAAGATGGAACCATGAGTGCCGAGGATCTTGAGAACTATGAAACCGACATGGAGCTGCAGCTCTACCGCGAATACCGTGACGTCGTCGGGTTGTTCAGCTACGTAGTCGAGACCGAGCGGCGTTTCTACCTTGCCAACCACGTGGACCTGCAGGCGCGGAGCGCCGATGGCGAAGTTTACTTCGACCTCACGCTCCAGGACGCCTGGGTGTGGGATGTCTACCGCTCCGCCCGGTTCGTTAAAAGCGTGCGGGTGATCACCTTCAAAGACGTCAACGTGGAAGAACTGCCCCGTAACGAGGAACTGGCCCTTCCCAAGGACGTGGACCTCGGCAACTGACGCAGGCACCCGACCTGCCACCCGGTCCGGAGGTCCGACCTCGGGATCGGCCGTTTGAACTACCTGTTTTTTGCCCGGGGTCTGGCACCCTGCCGTCCACGGCGCGAGACTACTGTAAGGGATTGATTCGTAGTATTCGTAGTTCTGTTCCGATGGCTTGCCGCGACGCGGAGGAGCCTCGCGTCCGCAGACAAATACCCGCGGTGCTTGAGCCGAGCGCAGCGGGATCTTTACTGGCACCGCCTGTCCGGCTGAAATCAGAGAAGATCTCATCATGAAAATACTCTGTTGGTTCCTGGGGCACATCTGGAGCAGCCATGCCGGCTTCTACGATGAGCGGCCGCACCAGTCCGCCCACTGCATGAGATGCGGAACCCGCGCCTAGCGGCTAACGCCACGCGGCAACTTCTCCTCCACAACGGCCGTTCGCCGGGGTTTCCCACATAGCGCCCTCCGTCGGTATGCCAGCCTCCGCCCGTCGCGCAGGCTGGTGGCGGAGGTAAGAAATGAGAGCCAAAGACTTGCTTGGCCGGCGCGGGGAAGAACTGGCTGCCGGATACCTTGAATCACAGGGCATGCGGATCGTGGACCGCAACTGGCGTTGTTCCGAAGGTGAAATCGACATCGTGGCCCTCGACGGCGATTCGCTCGTCATCGCCGAAGTGAAAACGCGTAGATCCCTGGCCTACGGGCATCCTTTTGAAGCCGTCGGCGTCGCCAAGCTGGCGCGGTTGCATAAGCTCGCATCGGCATGGTGCCGCGACCACGAGCTCCGCATGCCCTTCCGCCGTGTCGACGTTGTTGCCGTGCTGGACGACGGCGCCGGCCAGCCGCGGGTGGAGCACCTTAAAGGGGTGGGGTAAGTGGCGCTGGGCAGGACATATTCCGTAGCGCTTGTCGGACTCAACGGGTACATCGTGGAAGTCGAGGCTGACATCGGCCAGACCCTTCCGGCCTTCGTTATCCTCGGCCTGCCGGATGCTTCACTGAACGAAGCCAAGGAGCGGATCCGGTCCGCCGCGCAAAACTCAGGCATCCCGTTGAGCAGGCGCAAGATCACCGCGAACCTCATCCCGGCCTCGCTACCAAAACGGGGTTCCGGGTTCGACCTTGCCATCACCATGGCCGTCCTGCGTGCCGCGAATGACATCCGCTCCACGGAGCGGACAGTCTTCATCGCCGAGCTGGGCCTGGACGGCAGGCTCAGGCCGGTGCGCGGGATACTCCCGGCCGTCATGGCCGCCGTCCAAGCGGGGTACCCCGACATTGTGGTGGCGCAGGCAAATGCTGCGGAGGCTGAGCTGGTGCCGGGCGCGAGGGTCCGCGGGTACAGGACCCTCGCCCGCCTCGCCTGTGACTTCGGAGCTGATCCGCAGGAGCTCGCCCTGGACTTCGAACCCGAAGACGAGGACTCCTCCGGCGATGCTGCGGCCTGGGGCGGGGTGGCGCCGGATATGTGCGATGTTTCGGGGCAGGGGGAGGCCCGGCGTGCACTTGAGGTTGCTGCCGCCGGCGCCCACCACCTGCTGTTGTCCGGTCCGCCCGGGGCCGGGAAGACAATGCTTGCCGAGCGGCTCCCGGGACTCCTCCCGGACCTTGCTGACACCGAGGCCATGGAAGTGACGGCCATTCACTCCTTGTGTGCGCTGCCTTCCGCCTCTGTGCAGCTCCTGCGCCGGCCGCCGTTTGAGAATCCCCACCACAGTGCCACCGCCGCGGCCATCATCGGGGGCGGCTCAGGGCTGCCGCGGCCCGGCGCGGCCTCCAGGGCCCACCGTGGCGTGCTCTTCCTGGACGAGGCTCCGGAATACGAACGGCGGGTCCTCGATGCGCTGAGGCAACCGCTGGAAAGCGGCGAACTGGTGATCCACCGGTCCGCCGGCACAGCCGCCTATCCGGCAAGGTTCCAACTGGTGCTCGCTGCCAACCCCTGTCCTTGCGGGAAAGCTTCGGGGAAAGGGCTGGATTGCACATGTACTCCCATGATGAGGCGCCGCTACCTGGCCCGGATGTCCGGGCCGCTTCTGGACAGGGTGGACATCCAACTGCAGGTGGAACGGGTTTCGCTTGCTGACTTCGGACGGACCGGAGCGGAGGAAGACACCCCTACCGTTGCTGCCCGGGTCCGTGACGCCCGGATGCGGCAGCTGGAACGACTCCGTCCGTTGGGGCTGGAAACCAACTCACAGGTTCCGGGCCGTGTGCTTCGCGGAGCACTGCGCCTGGCGTCACCCACAACGCGCATCCTGGACCACTCGCTTGAACGCGGCGTCCTGACTGCCCGCGGATACGACCGCGTCCTGCGCCTCGCGTGGACGCTGGCGGACCTGGCTTGCCGGGACACGCCGGACCCCAACGACATCGGGCAGGCGCTCGGACTCCGGCAAGCTGCCTCGGCTGCGGCCTGAAAGGAAAGCGATGACTGACAATGAACGCTTAGCGCGGGCCGCCCTGTCGCGCCTGATGGAGCCGCAGGACGCTGTGGGCCTGGCGCTGGTGAGAGCAGCCGGTGCCGTGGATGGGCTCCGAATCGCCACCGGTCAGCTGGCGTCCGGTCCGCAGCTCGAACAGGAGATCACGGCACTATTGGCGGAGAACGGCACCGGCAGCTGGCCCGGGATTAACGCCTCACTCAAGCGCTGGGCTCCGCGCATCCCGGACCTGGCTCCGGAACGGGACCTGGCCACGATGCACCGGATGGGCGGCCGCATGATCATCCCGTCCGACGAATTATGGCCCGGGCAGCTGGCTGACCTGGACCTTCATGAACCCCTTTGCCTGTGGTGGCGCGGTGTGGAGCAGCCCCTGCCCGCAGCGGCGAAGTCCGTTGCCCTTGTCGGGTCCCGCGACAGCACAAGCTACGGCGCTGCCGTCACAGGCGACCTCGCCTACTCCCTGGCCCAACGGGGCTTCACTATCGTCTCGGGCGGGGCCTACGGTATCGATGCGCATGCCCACCGGGCCGCGCTGGCGGGCGCCGGAGAGGCCATGCCCACGGTCGCCGTCATGGCCGGGGGAGTGGACCGCTTTTATCCGTCCGGAAACGAAGACCTCCTCAGGACGGTCACGAACCAGGGTGCGGTCCTGGCCGAAGTCCCGCCCGGTTCAGCCCCCACGCGGTACCGGTTCCTTCAGCGGAACCGACTCATCGCCGCCCTGTCGTCAGTCACCGTCGTGGTGGAAGCACGCTGGCGCTCCGGGGCGCTGAACACGGCACACCACGCTGAGACCCTGGGCCGGGCCGTCGGAGCCGTCCCAGGCTCCGTGCACAGCGCAAATTCGGCCGGTTGCCACAGGCTGATCCGCGAAGGGGGTGCCGTCTGCGTTACGGACGCCGGTGAAATCGCCGAACTCGCCTCACCCAGCGGCGAATCGTTGGCCGACCTCGCCGCTGGGAAACGCGCTGACCACGACGGCCTCACCTTGGAAGACCTCATCCTTCTCGACGCGCTGCCGTTGCGGTCAACGAGCTCAGTCGAAAAGCTGACGTCTGTTGCGGGACTGAGCGCAGATTCGGTCAGGGCGGGACTGGGTCGGCTGGGGCTGTTGGGGCTTGCCGAATCCGAACGCGGCGGCTGGAAAAGGTCCCGCAAAGCGTGCTGAGTGCTGCCGCCGGCGGGCCTGCGGGCAGTTCTGCGTACGATCTCCGTGAACTGGACGGCCTGACTGCGTGGTTCCTTGATTGGCGGCTGAATGGTGGGAAAGTTGGACCGTGGACACCCCAGACCTCCCCCCGGCCCTCGCTGGCGCAGCCCACGGCTTCGGCCGTTACCTCGAAGGCGAACGCGCCCGGTCACCTCACACCGTGCGCGCCTACCTGTCCGACGTCCACAGCCTGTTGTCGGCTGCGGCAGCAGACGGCGCCGCCAGCCTCGACGGGATTGAACTCTCCACGCTGCGGCGCTGGCTCGGCGTCCAGAGCGAGGCGGGCATGTCCCGGTCCACGTTGGCCCGGCGCGCAGCCACGGCCAGGTCCTTCACCGCGTGGGCCGTGCGGGAAGAACTTCTCGAGGCCGATCCGGCGCTGCGCCTGAAGGCACCGAAGCGGGAAAAATCCCTGCCGGGCGTCCTGCACCAGCAACAGGTTGTTCGCGTCCTGGACGGGCTGAAGGCCGCCGCGGAAGACGGCGGCCCGATGGCGCTCCGAAACCGGGCCATGGTGGAGTTGCTCTACGCCACCGGTGTCCGGGTCGGAGAGCTGGCGGGCATGGACGTGGACGACCTCGACCCCGACCGCCGGACGCTCAGGGTTGTCGGCAAGGGCAACAAGGAGCGGACGGTGCCGTACGGGCTTCCCGCCGCGGTCGCCGTCGACGACTGGCTGCGCCGCGGAAGGCTACTGCTGGCAGTCGACGGAAGCGATCCGGCACTCTTCCTGGGGGCCCGGGGCCGGCGGGTGGACCAGCGGCAGGTCCGTGCGGTGGTGAAGGACCTGCTCGACGCGCTGGGGGACACGGCTGCCACGGGTCCGCACGCGCTCCGGCACTCCGCCGCCACGCATTTGCTGGACGGCGGAGCCGACCTCAGGGCCGTGCAGGAAATTCTCGGCCACAGCAGCCTGGCTACCACCCAGATCTACACCCACGTCTCGGTTGACCGCCTGCGGCGAAGCTACCAGCAGGCGCATCCGCGCGCCTGACAGAGTCTCCGGGGGCCCGCTGCCAGCCGCGGCGGGTATACGCCCGGCCGGCCTTGCAAGTTTTCTATTCACTTCCGGCGCGCCGAATTGCACTGGCGTAATTAGGCGGGGTACGGCACAATAAGAGTCATGTCCGGCAAGTTTCAAGTCTGACTTGAAGCTCGCCCTGAAGCAGTTTCAGGCGGTGCCGGCACTAATTTCATAGCCTTGCAGGGACCACCGGCAGCATGCGGATCCGGCGCGGCAGACACACATTCAGGCAGAGGTCGTTGGGGAAGACGTACCTACAGCTATGGAGGATGGAATGTCTGTTGCAATGACCCGCGGTGTCTTGTTCGTTCACTCGGCCCCGACCGCCCTGTGCCCCCACGTAGAGTGGGCCATCGGGTCTGTCGTGGACAAGCGAACGGACCTTGAGTGGACTGCTCAGCCTGCTGCGCCCGGAATGTTCCGTTCGGAATTGTCCTGGACCGGCAGCCCGGGTACCGGCGCCCTGCTGGCATCCGCCCTGAGGGGCTGGGCGCACCTGCGCTATGAAGTCACCGAGGAACCCAGCCAGGGCGTGGACGGCGGCAGATGGTCCCACACCCCTGAACTCGGAATTTTCCACGCCGTCACCGACGTACACGGAAACATCATGGTTTCGGAAGACCGGATCCGCTACGCCTACGAGTCCGGCGCCGGCGACCCGTCCGCCGTTTACCACGAGCTCTCCTTGGCGCTCGGCGAGGCCTGGGACGAAGAGCTGGAGCCGTTCCGGCACGCTGCCGAGGGCGCACCCGTGCGCTGGCTGCACCAGGTGGGCTGACGCCGCGGGCCAACCCGGGCCGCATCGCAAAACCTCCATAACGCATGAGGCCCCCGCCGGACGGCAGGGGCCTCATGCAGCTGGATCAACCGAGCGGACGCTAGATGCTGCGGACAGCAATCACGGCGTTGTGGCCGCCGAAGCCGAAGGAGTTGCTCAGTGCCACGATGCTGCCTGACGGCAGGTCGCGGGCCGTCTTGGTGACGACGTCGAGCGGGATCTCCGGATCCTGGTTTTCCAGGTTGATGGTCACCGGTGCCTTGCGCTCGTAGACGGCCAGGACGGTAAGGACTGCTTCAACGGCACCTGAGGCACCCAGCAGGTGGCCCATCTGGGACTTTGTCGCGGAAACCGCCACATTATCGACGTGCGATCCCAGGGCAGCGCGAAGCGCGGTGTACTCAGGCTTGTCGCCGACGGGAGTGGACGTCGCGTGCGCGTTGACGTGGACCACTTCCTCAGCCTGGATGCGGCCGTCAAACATCGCCGCTTTCAGGGCGCGGGTGGCACCCAGGCCCTGGGGGTCCGGGGCCGTGATGTGGTAGGCGTCGGCAGTCACCGAGGTTCCCGCGAGCTCGCCGTAGATCCGGGCACCACGGGCAAGTGCGTGTTCCTCGGCTTCGATGACCAGGGCGCCGGCGCCTTCACCCATGACGAAACCGTCGCGACCCGTGTCGTACGGGCGTGACGCGTGCTCGGGATCGTCGTTGCGGCGCGAAAGGGCCTGCATCGAGGCGAACGCGGCAATGGGCATCGGGTGGATCGCAGCTTCGGCTCCACCGCAGACCACGACGTCAGCCTTGCCGGAGCGAATGAGGTCCAGGCCGAGGTGGAGGGCCTCGGTGCCGGATGCGCAGGCGGATACCGGGGTGTGGGCACCGGCCCGGGCACCCAGGTCCAGGCTCACCGCTGCTGCCACGCCATTGGGCATCAGCATCGGCACGGTCATGGGCAGGACGCGACGCGGACCTTTTTCGCGCAGGGTGTCCCAGGCGTCCAGCAGGGTCCAGACGCCGCCGATGCCCGTGGCAAAGGCCACTGCAAGGCGGTCGTGGTCCACTTCGGTAATGCCGGAGTCGGCCCAGGCTTCGCGGGCGGCCACGACGCCGAACTGCGTGGACGGGTCCATCCGCTTCGCTTCGACGCGGCTCAGGACTTCCAGCGCGGGGGTGGAGGCGCGGGCTGCGAAGTGAACGGGCAGTTCATACTTGGCCACCCAGTCGTCCTCGAGCGTGCGTGCGCCGGAGACGCCCTTCAGCGCGTTATTCCACATCGTGGGGACATCGCCGCCAATGGGCGTGGTGGCACCCAGACCGGTAATGACTACTTTGCGTGCCATGGGATCACTCTCTATCGGTGCGCATGCCGTGTCCGGGGGATGCCTGGCCGGGAATGCGTGGGGAAAACTTGAGGTCATTCAGCGGTGCACGGTCCGGGACGCTTGGTCAGCGCCCCGGACCGGCTACCGGATTCGGCTGTTGCCGGCAGGAGCCAGGACTAGGCCTGTGCGTTTGAGATGAAGCTGACAGCGTCGCCGACGGTCTTGAGGTTCTTGACCTCTTCGTCCGGGATACGCACGCCGAACTTTTCCTCAGCGTTGACCACGATGGTCATCATGGAGATGGAGTCGATGTCCAGGTCCTCGGTGAAGGACTTGTCCAGCTCGACGGCTTCGGTGGCGAGGCCGGTCTCTTCGTTGACGATTTCAGCCAGGCCGGCCAGGATCTCTTCGTTGCTAGCCATTGATGGCTCCTTTTCTTGTTGTTGCCGGCAAGTGCTGCCGGAAATGATTCAAACCGCGGTTACGGCTTGGTTCGCGAATCCGTGCTGTTCAGTACGTATTCAGTTGTGGGTAAAGGGTCCGGCTACGGGAGCACAATCACCTGGGCGCCAAACACCAGGCCGGCGCCGAAACCGATTTGCAGGGCGAGTCCGCCGCTGAGTTCGGGGTTTTCCTGCAACAGGCGGTGGGTCGCAAGCGGAATGGAAGCTGCTGACGTGTTTCCGGCCTCGGCGATGTCCCTGGCCACCTTGACGGTCTCGGGAAGCTTGAGCTTCTTGACCATCTCGTCGATGATCCGCATGTTGGCCTGGTGGGGGATGAAGGCTACGAGGTCCTCCGGCGCGATGCCGGCGGCGTCGAGGGCCTGCTGCGCCACTTTGGCCATTTCCCAGACGGCCCAGCGGAAGACGGTCTGGCCGTCCTGGCGCAGGGTCGGCCAGATGGCGGCGTCGGTGACGTCGGCCTCCGCGGTGCTTAGCGAACCGCCCTTGTTGGCGGCCAGGGCCAGCTCCCGGACATCGAGCAGGGAATGGGTCATCCCGATGGCGTCCCACTTGCTGCCGTCCGAGCCCCAGACCGACGGGCCGATGCCCGGGGTGTCCGAGGGGCCGATCACGACGGCGCCGGCGCCGTCGCCAAGCAGGAACGAGATGGTGCGCTCGGTGTTGTCGATGACGTCCGACAGCTTCTCGGCACCGACCACCAGCACGTAGTCGGCAGCCCCGGAGCGGACCAGCGCGTCACCCTGGGCGATGCCGTAGCAATAGCCGGCGCACGCAGCTGAGATGTCGAATGCCGGGGCAGGCGTCGCGCCAAGTCGGTCCGCCAGGCTCGCAGCAGCGGAGGGCGTCGCGTAAGGGTGGGTGACAGTGGAGACGATCACCGCGCCCAGTTGGCTGGCTTCGATGCCTGCCTTGGCCAGGGCTTCGCGGGCGGCACCCTCGGCCATGTCGATGACACTGATGTCGGCAGG
Source organism: Arthrobacter oryzae (assembly GCF_030718995.1). NCBI lineage: Bacteria > Bacillati > Actinomycetota > Actinomycetes > Micrococcales > Micrococcaceae > Arthrobacter > Arthrobacter oryzae. Next base: position 4,447,626 of record NZ_CP132204.1, on the reverse strand, counting down.
GGCCCGGTGGCGCGTCACGATGCCGGTGCGCTGCCGGATCCATTCGTCAGACGAATCGATCCACTGGCACACATCTTCGTTGGTGACGATGACGTCGGGCCGGTAGGCGCCGAGTCCAAGGATGCGGGTGTGTTCCCGCAGCGGTGCCTGCTTGAGTACGGGGGCGCTCATGCCTGTCCCTCCAGTTCTGCGAATAGGGCCAAGGCAGCGCTGAGGTCCTCCGGAGTCTTGACGGCAACCGTCTTGACGCCGGGCATGCCCCGCTTGGCGAGTCCGGCCAGGGTTCCGGCTGGTGCGAGTTCAATGACGCCCGTGACGCCGCGCCGGACCAGCGTCTCCATGCACAGGTCCCAGCGGACCGGACGGGAGACCTGGGCGATGAGGCTGCCGACTGCTGCGCCGCCGTCGGTCACTTCCTTGCCGTCAAAGTTGGACAACAGCGGCACCTGCGGGTTCCGGGGGTGCAGGGTGGGCTTCAGCGCTTCCAGCGCCGCTACGGCGGGGGACATGTGCGAGGTGTGGAAGGCTCCGGCCACCTTCAGCGGGATCACGCGTGCCTTCGCGGGGGGATTCTCGGCGAGGGCCTTGAGCTGTTCGAACGTGCCCGCGGCGACGGTCTGGCCGGCACCGTTGACGTTGGCGGGCGTGGCGCCGGCGGCCTCGATGGCCGCGAGGACCTCGGCCGGATCTCCGCCAACCACGGCGCTCATGCCTGTGGGGGTGACGGCAGCAGCCGCAGCCATGCTGTTGGCGCGCTCCCGGACGAACGTCATGGCTTCGGTCTCGGTCAGGACGCCGGCAAGGGCCGACGCCGTGATCTCGCCGACGGAGTGACCTGCCAGGACTACCGGAAGGGTGCTCAGTTCGACGTCGAACAACGACTTGGCGGCCACCAGTCCGGCCGCCACGATCAGCGGCTGTGCTACCGCCGTGTCCTTGATGGTTTCCTCATCCGACGTGGTGCCATGTGCCGTGAGGTCGATGCCTGCTATTTCACTGAGGGAGGCCAAATGGCCGGCGACGGAAGGCAGTTCCAGCCAAGGGGCCAGAAAACCAGGGGTCTGGGAGCCCTGTCCAGGGCAGACGATTGCAAGCACGTATCCAGCTTTCCAAATTACTGCGTGATTCTCGGTGTATTCATGCACCAAGCTCACTGGGTCAGTTTGTAGGAAGTCTACAACGGTTCAGTTGCCGTTCCGGGACGGCTGGCGCTCCGTGGGGGCCTTCGGCGGAACGGAAAGCCGTCCCACCACGAGTGCCGCCTGAAGCACAAACGCCTCCCGGGGAAGGAGCGGATCCCAGCCCGTGACGTCACAAACGCGCTTGAGCCGGTAACGGACGGTGTTGGCGTGCACGAAGAGCTCGCGGGCCGTCGCTTCGAGGGAGTGTCCCAGCTCGAGGTAGGTACCCAGCGTCTCCACCAGCCCATTGGACGCGGCAATCAGCGGCCGGTAGATGTTCTTGATGAGGGACCGCCGTGCGGCGTCGTCCCCCGAAATGACCCGCTCAGGCAGCAGGTCGTCAGCAGCCACCGGGCGCGGTGCGGAGGGCCAAGCGCGCGCCGCCGTCAGCCCCGCGAAGGCGGATTGCGCCGAACCGCTCGCCTCGAGGAGGGAACCCGCTTCCGGTCCGTAAACCACGGGCCCGGGGGCGAACAGCTCGCTGAGCTTCAGGTACGCGCTCTCCCGGTCCTGGACGCCGCCGAGGATCAGGATGAGGCGGTCGCCCTGGATTCCCACCAGCGCGTCCTCGGCAAACCGGCCGGCCGTGCGGCGGAGTTCGCTCACGTAGCTGGCGCTGGGTTCCGACGGCGAATTGCCCACCATGACGGTAAAACGCTCCTGCGCCTTCCAGCCGAGGGCCGCGATGCGGGACCGCAAGGCATCCGTATTCTCACCCCGCAGGATCGCGTCCACAATCAGGGCTTCCAGCCTGGTGTCCCATGAGCCCCTCGATTCGGCGGCGCGGGCGTAGACATCGGCGGCGGCGAAGGCCACTTCGCGGGAGTAGCGGAGCACGGCTTCGCGGAGGGCGGGCTGGTCCGCCTCCGGAGCGATCACGGGAACCTGGTCCTCCACCACTTCCACCACGATCCTGATGAGCTGGAGGGCCTTCTGCAGGCTGATGGAGCGGGTCAGTTCGGTGGGCGCGGTTCCGAATACGTCGGTCAGGATCCACGACGGCGAGCTGGGCCGCTCGTACCAGGTCACGAACGCGGCGATGCCGTTCTGCGCCACCATCCCGAGGGCTGACCGCTCATCGGAACTGAGCCGGCCGTACCAAGGCAGCGATTTTTCCAGCTCTCGCATGGTGGTGGTGGACAGCTGGCCCACGCTTGCCCGGAGTTTCTTCAGCGTCTGGGCTTTTTCGGGCGTCAGGGCGCGCGAGGCGGGCTTGCGCTTTGCGGGAGTGGGGGTGGGCTCTGCCATGCATCGAGCATACGGTGCGCGAAGTCCAAGCTCCATTTGTGCAAAGGCTACAACGCGGTTTGCGCTGCGTCACAGACCGGCCAAGTCCTTGCGGCGCGGTCCGGATACGACGACGGCGGCCCCCACCTGTGGTGAGGGCCGCCGTCGTGATCATCAGTTGCGAGTTTTTGTCCACATAACCGGCCCAAAGGCCTCGCCAGAGGCGATTATCTGGACAAAAACTCCCGGGGTCAGGGGTGGTGCGTCAGGATTCGCCTCCGGCGTTGCCTGTGGAACCTGCGTTGACGTTGTGCAGGCGGTACTTTTCGATTGCCTGGACCGGAGCCTGGGCATCCACTTCGCTGCGGCGCGCGAGCATCTCCAGGGAACGGACCACGATGGAGTGGGTGTCGTTCTTGAAGAAGCGGCGGGCTGCTGCGCGGGTGTCGGAGAAGCCGAAGCCGTCGGCGCCGAGCGAGGCGAACTCGTTCGGGAGGAACTGGCGGATCTGGTCCGGGACGGCCTTCATGTAGTCCGAGACCGCCACGATGGGACCGGTGGCACCTTCGAGCTGAGCCGTGACGAACGGCACGCGCGCCGGCTGGCCGGGGTTGAGGAACGCGTCCTCTTCCGCTGCCATGGCGTCGCGGCGCAGTTCGTTCCAGGACGTGACGGACCAGACGTCCGCGGAGACGCCCCAGTCCTCGGCCAGGATCCGCTGGGCTTCGAGGGCCCAGGGGACGGAGACGCCCGAGGCAAGGATCTGCGTGCGGGGGCCGTCAATCGTGGCCGGTGCAAGCAGGTAGATGCCCTTGAGTACGCCTTCAACATCCAGTTCCTCCGGCTCTGCCGGCTGGGTGATGGGTTCGTTGTAGACGGTGATGTAGTACATCAGGTTACGGTCGGTTGAGTCCGGTCCGTACATGCGCTCGATGCCGTCGCGGACGATGTGGCCCATTTCGTAGCCGTAGGCGGGGTCGTAGGTGACCACTGCCGGGTTGGTGGCGGCGAGGATGGGGGAGTGTCCGTCGGCGTGCTGGAGTCCTTCGCCGGTGAGGGTGGTCCGTCCTGCGGTGGCGCCGATGATGAAGCCGCGGGTCATTTGGTCCGCTGCTGCCCAGAAGGCGTCGCCGGTGCGCTGGAAGCCGAACATGGAGTAGAAGACGTAGACCGGGATCAGCGGGACGCCGTGGGTGGCGTAGGCGGTGCCGGCGGCGGTGAAGGCTGCCACGGCGCCGGCTTCGTTGATGCCGGGGTGGATCAGCTGGCCCTGGGCGGATTCCTTGTAGGCCAGGACCAGGTCCCGGTCCACGGACAGGTAGTTCTGGCCCTTGGGGTTGTAGATCTTCGCCGTCGGGAAGAACGCATCCATGCCGAACGTACGGGCCTCATCGGGGATGATCGGCGCGATGTGCTTGCCGAACTCCTTGTCCCGCATGAGGTCCTTGAGCAGGCGGACGAACGCCATGGTGGTGGCCGCCTGCTGCTTGCCCGAACCGCGCTTGGCCACCTCGTAGGACTTCGCGTCCGGCAGGGTGATCGAGTCATGCTTGCTGCGGCGTTCCGGAACGGAACCGCCCAGGGCGGCCCGGCGTTCCATCATGTACGCGATTTCCGGTGCATCGTTGCCGGGGTGGAAGTACGGCGGCTGGTAGGGATCGCCCTCGAGCTGCTCATCCGTGATCGGGATGCGCAGGTGGTCACGGAACGACTTGAGGTCGTCGAGGGTGAGTTTCTTCATCTGGTGGGTGGCGTTGCGGCCCTCGAAGTGCGGCCCGAGTCCGTAGCCCTTGACCGTTTTGGCCAGGATGACGGTGGGTTTGCCCTTGAATTCGGTGGCTGCCTTGTACGCGGCGTAGACCTTGCGGTAGTCGTGGCCGCCGCGCTTGAGGTTCCAGATCTGGTCATCGGTCAGGTCCGCGACCATGTCCTTGGTCTGCGGGGTCTTGCCGAAGAAGTGTTCGCGGACGAACCCGCCGGATTCGGCCTTGTAGGTCTGGTAGTCCCCGTCCGGGGTCTCGTTCATGATCTTCACCAGCGACCCGTCGGAGTCCTTGGAGAGCAGCGCGTCCCATTCCCGGCCCCAGACGACCTTGATGACGTTCCAGCCCGCGCCGCGGAAGAACGCTTCGAGTTCCTGCATGATCTTGCCGTTGCCGCGCACCGGCCCGTCCAGGCGCTGGAGGTTGCAGTTGATCACGAAGTTCAGGTTGTCCAGGTTCTCGTTCGCGGCGAGCTGGAGCAGGCCGCGGGACTCGGGCTCGTCCATTTCCCCGTCGCCCAGGAACGCCCAGACCTGCTGGTCCGAGGTGTCTTTCAGGCCGCGGTTGTGCAGGTACCGGTTGGACTGGGCCTGGTAGATCGCGTTCATCGGCCCGATGCCCATGGACACGGTGGGGAATTCCCAGAACTCCGGCATCAGCCGCGGGTGCGGGTAGGAGGACAGGGCGTGCCCGGCCTTGGACTTTTCCTGCCGGAACCCGTCCAGGTCCTCCTCGGTCAGCCGGCCTTCCATGAACGCGCGGGCGTACATGCCGGGGGAGGCGTGGCCCTGGAAGAAGACCTGGTCCCCGCCGCCGGGGGCATCCTTGCCGCGGAAGAAGTGGTTGAAGCCGACCTCGTACAGGGTCGCGGCGCCGGCGTAGGTGGAGATGTGCCCGCCCACGCCGATGTTCGGCCGCTGGGACCGGTGCACCATCACCGCGGCGTTCCAGCGCATGTAGGCCCGGTAACGGCGCTCGTATTCTTCGTTCCCGGGGAACTCAGCTTCCTGGTCCGCCGGGATGGTGTTCACATAGTCCGTGGTGGTGACCATCGGAACCCCGACGCTCTGGGCGCCGGCACGCTGCAGGAGACTGCGCATGATGTACTGGGCACGCTCGGTGCCCTGTTCCCTGATCAGCGTATCCAGGGACTCAATCCATTCGGCGGTCTCTTCCGGATCACGATCAGGCAGCTGGTTAGTCAACCCGCTGAGGATATGGGAGGTATCTTCTCCTGCAGCCACGTCCAACCTCTCTTTGCGCGCATGCATCGGCGCACTCAGGTCCGGCAGGGTAACTGCCTGGCATGAACGCGACGTGTGCGACGTATCGGTTACAACAGCCCGGTCATGTGCGCCGGGCAGGGTCCTATCACGTCTATGGCCTTAAAAATCCAGGGCGATCGCCCCGCTGGCATAGTCGTCACCAGCCACTCTAGCTGTGAGAGCTAGCCGATGCGTAGCCGCTGCCTGACGTCCCTGTCGTATTTGACGTCATACTGGTTGTGTGACGGAACCCGGCCCCGCCGGACCGGCGCCAGGCCCGGGTGTGACGCAGAATAAGTGGGATCGCGGGCCAACAGCTTGAAGAGCAGGCACAAAGGGTGTTGGCTTGTAGTAATGGAAATCACTAGATTTATGCAAATGACTAAGCATTGGAGGAACACGTGAGCGAGGCCGACGCCGCCACTTCGGTAAATGTGGCGGAAAAATTGGGTTTCAAAAACGGGGATCTGATTCAGGAGTTCGGTTACGACGACGACGTCGACTTCGACTTACGTGATGATATTGAGGACCTGACCGGTTCCGAGCTCCTTGATGAGGACGACCATGACGTGGTGGACGCCGTCATTTTCTGGTGGCGGGACGGCGACGGAGACCTGGTTGACACCCTGATGGATTCGCTGACCACCCTGAGTGAGAACGGTGTTGTCTGGGTGCTCACGCCGAAGTCAGGGCGGCACGGCTATGTGTCCCCGGCGGAGATCCAGGAGGCCGCACCCACGGCAGGGCTCCACCTCACCACGTCACCGGGTGTCTCCAAGGACTGGAGCGCAACGCGCCTGGTCACCAGGAAGAACAAGTGACGCTGCAGCAACTGCAGCCCGTGCAGGATGCCGGTGCGGCGGCCGGTGTTCCTGCGGTCGGAGAGACGGCCCCCGACTTCGAACTGGTCAATCAGTACGGTGAACCTGTGAGGCTGTCGGAACTGCGGGGACGCAACGTCGTCGTAGTTTTTTATCCGTTCGCTTTCTCGGGAATTTGTACCGGCGAACTCTGTGAGATCCGGGACAACCTTGCACTGTTCGAGGATGAGAACGCCACTGTCCTTGCGCTTTCCGTGGACAGCAAGTTTACGCTGCGCGCATATGCGGAGAAGGAGGGCTACGGGTTTGACCTGCTGGCCGACTTCTGGCCGCATGGGGACGTGGCTTCCCAATACGGCGTGTTTGATCCCGGCAGCGGCATGGCACTGCGGGGAACGTTCATTATCGACGCCGACGGCATCATCCGGTATGTCGTGGTGAATCCCCGCGGCCAGGCCCGCGACCTGGCCGGTTATCGCGCAGCCCTTTCGGAGCTCGGCGGGAACTGACGGCATGAGGCAGCGGCACCCCGGACTTGGCATGACTGGTTTCGCCAGCCTGCCGCCGGTGGGGGCTGCCGCGCCCGCCCCTGACGAACTTGGCGTCCTCCGGGGCATCCGGGATGCCCTGGCGGGCAACCGTTTTGCACTCCTTACCGGGGCAGGCCTCAGTACGGACTCGGGCATTCCGGACTATCGGGGGCCCGACGCAGCACCGCGGGCGCCCATGACTTACCAGGAGTTCATTGGCCACGCCGGTAACCGCCAGCGGTACTGGGCGCGCAACCACATTGGCTGGTCCCACCTCCGGCGGGCGGACCCCAATGACGGCCATGCGGCAGCTGCCCGGCTGGAGCAGCGCGGCCTGTTGACCGGCCTCATTACCCAAAACGTTGACCGGCTCCACGAAGATGCCGGCAGTGTCAACGTGGTTGACCTCCACGGCCGCTTCGACCGGGTGGCCTGCCTGTCCTGTGCGCGCCGGTATAGCAGGACCCTGCTGGCGGGGGTCCTGGAGGAACTGAATCCCGGGTTCCTGGAACGGGCCCTGGCTGACGGCATGGTGGAGATGGCGCCCGATGCCGACGCCACCGTGGAGGACTCGGCCCTCATCCGCAGTTTCGTCGTGGCGCACTGTCCGGCCTGCGGGGGCAATCTGAAACCCGACTTTGTGTACTTCGGTGAAAATGTTCCCAAGGACCGGGTGGAACGCTCGTACGCCATGGTCGACGAGGCCCGCGCCCTTGTTGTTGCCGGATCCTCACTGACCGTCATGAGCGGCCTTCGCTTCGTACGCCATGCCGCCAAGCAGGAGAAGCCGGTGGTCATCATCAACAGGGGAGCCACGCGGGGGGACGACCTGGCCACGATCAAGCTGGAAGCCGGAGTCAGTGAATCGCTCACGTGGCTGGCAGGCGAACTGCCGGATCTGTGAGCTTCACCTCACTGCGGTCGGGAGGCCCTGCCGATTGGCGTTCCGCCGGTTCCATCCGGTAGAGTTGCTGTTCGTTGGTTGAAGCGCTGAGGCGCCGAGATCACTGTTTGGGTCTTTAGCTCAGCTGGTAGAGCGCCACGTTTACACCGTGGATGTCATCGGTTCGATCCCGGTAGGACCCACCAACGAAACCCCGTCGCAGCAGGCCAAACAGGCCGGTTGCGGCGGGGTTTTTTGTCACCGGTACCAAGGCAAAAACTGTCGGACCCCCTCCATAGTCTTGCGGCATGGAACACGTCATGATGAGGATGGCCCCGGACGGGCGGCCCCTAGCCGTTCTCCGCGGCGGACGCGTATGGACCATCGGGGCGGAGCCGGTCCGCTGGTTTGAGCGTGTCAGCTGGTGGGAGGCTGAACGCAGGATGCCCAAGGGCCTGGGGCGGGTGGATATCGAAGTGTGGCAGGTCCAGGCGAGGCTTGGCACGAACGAAAACTCGGCACTGACCACCATGGAATTAATCCGCGACGGACTAGGTGGAGGCTGGCGCCTGAGGGAGGCAGTCGCGGACGCCGCGTGATTCCTGGAGCCGCGTGATTCCGGGAAGGGGGCTCCGCCGGACATTGGAAAAGCCTTCCACCGCGGCTATTGGGGGATGCCGCGGTGGAAGGCTTGCAATTGAATATACAGTGAATTTTTCGAAATGTGAAACATTTTTGAGGAGTGACGAACCGCGCCCTCCAAGGGTCAAAGGTCCTGTGTTGGGACCACGCCGCTGCGAAGATCGGCCCCCGGGGGCCATAATACGGTGCCCACACATTATGATGGTTACTGTTCAGCTGAATGAACAGACTGGATGAACAACGCATTAACGGACGCGCTTTTAACTGAAGGAGAATCATGGCCGATTCCCGGGCTCCCCGCACCTCCGACGGACTGGGGAGTGCGTCCCCCGCGCCGGCCGTGACGAGGGCTGCTGCCGTGCTGGAGGCACTGGCTGCCTCCGCGACAGGCAGGCTTACGCTGAGCGACCTTTCGCGGGAACTGGGCATCCCCAAGTCGTCGACATCGAATCTGATGTTGGCACTTGAGGAGGCGCGCCTCATCAACCGGCAGGGTGCCGATTTCACCCTGGGGCGCAAACTTGTGGAACTCGGCGCCGCCTACCTCAGCCGGCTGGACGAGGTCCAGGAGTTCTACCGCTTCTGCGAGCAGGCTCCCACCCTGTCCGGCGAAACTGTCCGCATCGCCATGCTGGACGGCACCAATGTGATCTACCTGGCCCGTTATGAAGGGCACCCGGCGGTCAGGCTCACGTCCAATATCGGCGACAAGATGCCGGTGTCGCTGTGCGCCGTGGGCAAGGCCCTCATTGCCCGGCTGCACGATCACGACATCGACGAGATGTTTCCTGATGATGCCGAACTGCCGGTACTTACTCCCAAATCGCTCCGGACCGGCGCTGAGTTCAAAAAGCAACTGCCGGTCATCCGGGAGCAGGGCTACGCCTTCGAGGATGAAGAGTCCACCACCGGCGTCGTGTGCCTTGCGGTTGCGGTCCCCACCAGGGGAGCCCACGGACCGAGCCTGGGACTGTCCGTCACTGCCCTGAAGGCAACCTATTCCCAGGAGCAGGGCGCCATGATGGTCAAGGAGCTGCAGGAACTGGCACGTTCACTCGGCAACCCCATGGGCTAACGAGGGACCGGGCGGGAGATCCCTCACTACCGAAAAAAATCGGATTACATCATTGGCGATCCGTTCAAGGTGCTGTACGCTGTTCAATATAGTGATCGACACCACCGGTGCCGTCGCTATCCCACCAGACCAACGGGGGTCTGGAGTGTTCTTAAGGGAGTGCTAGTGACAACTCGTACTGAATCACCGCTTGCGGATGCGGACGGCGCCGTCGTCGAACCGGAACAACTGCGGAGGGCAACTCTTGCCAGCTCCGTGGGCTCCGCTCTGGAGTATTACGATTTCTACATTTACGGCCTGGCATCGGCATTGATCTTCGGGCCGCTTTTTTTCAAGCCCCTCGGTGAGGACGGTGCCCTGATCGCATCGTTCGCCACCTACGGCGTCGGGTTCGCAGCCCGCCCGTTCGGCGGAGTCATCTTTGGCTATATCGGTGACAGGTTCGGCCGCAAAATGGTCCTGATCCTCACGATCGGCCTGATGGGAACCGCGAGCTTCGCCATCGGCCTGCTGCCGACCTTCGAGCAGGCGGGCATGCTGGGTGCGGTCCTGCTGGTCACGCTCCGCATCCTCCAGGGCCTCGGAGCCGGCGCTGAACAGGCCGGTGCCACCACCCTGATTTCCGAAGTTGCACCGCGCCGCCGTCGTGGTTTCTTCGCTTCCCTGCCGTTCGTCGGCATCCAACTGGGCACCCTCCTGGGTGCAGGCACGTTTGCGCTGATCGCCATGGCGGACAAGGCCGTGCTGGAGGGGTGGTTGTGGCGCGTACCGTTCCTGGCCAGCATCCTCCTGATAGCGGTGGCAATCTTCATCCGGCTGCGGCTAAAGGAAACGCCGGTGTTCCAGGAGCTCGAAAAGCACAAGAACGTGGTCAAGAACCCCGTCGGCCAGCTGTGGAAGCACTCGAAGAAGAACGTGCTGGTGGGCATCGGCCTGCGCATGGGCGAGAACGGCAATTCCTCGATCTATTCCGCGCTCCTGATCGCCTTCCTGGCGGCCAAGGACGGCGTGTTCCCGGGCGATAAGTTCATCGGACCCGTGGGCCTGCTCATCGCCGCCGGCTTTGCCGCCGTCATGGTGGTCACCTTCGGCGCGCTCTCCGACCGTTTCGGCCGCGTGCCGGTCTACCGCTATGGTGCACTCTTCCAGGCGGTCATCGCCCTCCCGGCGTTCTACCTCGTGACGCTGGGCAACGTGACCCTCGTCTGGGTGGTCATGGTGGTAGGCATCGCCATCGGCGTCCAGTCCATGCTGGGCCCGCAGTGCCCGCTCCTGCCTGAACTGTTCGGCTCCCAGTACCGCTTCACCGGGGTGGCCATGAGCCGGGAACTCTCCGCCGTCCTGGCCGGCGGGCTTGTTCCCCTCGTGGGTGCCTCGCTCCTGGCGGCAACGGATCACTCCTGGCTGGTGCTCGCCATCTACTCGCTGGTTCTTGCCCTGATTTCGTTCGCCACCACGTTCTTCACTCCGGAGACCGTGGGCCGCGACCTTGTCCTCACGGAGGACGCCAGCTAGCGTCGGCGGCACCTGGACTGCACTCCACGCCACAAGATTCCACGCGACAAGGCCGTGGCTCCCTCCGCAAGGAAGGAGCCGCGGCCTTTGTCAGCCCGGCTGATTCCAGGCGGGCTGATGCTAGGGGTTGGCGCGTTCCAGTGCCCGGCCGATGACGCGCGCACCCTGCGGAAACGCTCCCGGGTTGGACCCCGAGTAGTTGAGGCGGATGAACGCGCCGGCAGGTTCGGCAGGGAACCACTCCCGTCCGGCGGCAATGATGACACCGTCGCTTTCGCAGTCGCGGGCCAGCCGTTCGAGGTCAGTCCCGTCGGGCACCCGCGCCCAGAGATTCAGCCCTCCCTTGGGGACGTGCTCGATGTGCGCCTGAGGGGCGTGCTCGCGCATGCTGGCGACCAGGAGGTCCCGGCGCGACTGGAGCTGGTGGCGGAGGCTCCGCAGGTGCGTCTGCCATCCCGGCTGCGTGACGACGTCCAGCGCTGCTGCCTGGAGTAGCCCGCTGACATACATCGACTCGGCTGCCCGGTCCGCCAGGATGCGCTCACGTGCCGGGCCGCGTGCGATGACCGCGGCAATGCGGATGGCCGGGGATACGCTCTTGGTCAGCGAACGAAGGTACACCACATGGCCGGAGTCGTCGCGGGAGGCGACGGGCACAGGATTGGTGGTGATCCCGAAGTCGTGTGCCCAGTCGTCCTCCACCAGGAACGCGCCCTTGTCGCGCACCACCTGCAGGACCTCTTCGCCCCGCCCGGCCGCCCACTGCGCCCCCGTGGGGTTCGCGTAGTTGGGTTGCGCGTAGAACAGGCGCGCTCCGGTTTCGTCGAACGCCCGCGCCAGTTCGGTAGGGTCCGGACCGTCAGGTCCGGTGGGTACCGGGACAACGCGGACGCCGGCCTGCGCCGCCGCCAGGATGGCGCCCCAGTAGGTGGGGGATTCCATCAGCAGCGGCTGTCCGCGGCCGGCGAGGGCGCTGAAGATCGAGCTGAGCCCGCTCTGGCTTCCCGGAAGGACGACGACGTCGCTCGGGTTCGGCGGCGTGGTCCCGGCCGGTGTCGATGCGCCGAGTTCGTGCGCGAACCACGATTGAAGTTCCGGCAGGCCTGCTGCGGGGGGACGGGATAACGCCGCTTCACCGCGGGCTGCGCGGGTAAGGGCTGCCCGCACCAGCCGTTCAGGCAGAAGCTCGCGGTCCGGGTAGCCGGAATGGAAAGCGATGGCATCATTTGCCACGTCACGCATGGTGGTGGAGGCCGACGGAAGCGGCGCCAGCGGTGACCTCAAGGCGGCCGTCTGCCAGCCGTAGTCCGACGGGCGCGCGGTCCGGACGGCACGGACGAATGTCCCGACGCCGGGCCGGCTTTCAATGAGGCCCTGTGCGGTGAGGGCCTGCAGTGCCTTCTGCACCGTGACCGGGCTTGCCTGGAACTCAGCGACCAGCGACCGCGTGGACGGCAGCCTTGATCCCGGCGCGGCCTGGGCGATCCAATCGCGCAGTCGCGTGGCAATCTTCGAACTGCTATCGTTGTTCATGAGACCTAATAATAGCGCTACTGTAGTGATTCGCCCAGTGATACCGCCCAGCACCCCCTCCGGACTGTTGTGGGGACTCCTCGGAGTAGCGGCCTTCTCGTTCACGGTTCCGTTCACCAAGGTCGCCGTCGCGGGGCTCTCACCACTGTTCATCGGGTCCGGCCGCGCGGTGGTTGCCGCGGTCTTTGCCGCCTCGGCTTTGGCGCTCGCACGGCAGCGGCTTCCCCGCGGCGTCCAGTGGGCGCGCCTCGCGGTGGTGGCCGCCGGCGTCGTCATCGGTTTTCCCCTGCTGACGTCTTTCGCGCTCACCAGCACGCCGGCCAGCCATGGCGCGGTGGTCATCGCACTGCTTCCGGCCGCGACGGCGACCGCCGCTGTCCTGAGGGGGCACGAACGCCCACGCGCAGCGTTCTGGATTATCACCGGCGTGGGCGCCCTGGCGGCCATAGCCTTCGCGTCCATGCAGTCCGGCGGATTCGGACAGCTGCACTCGGCTGACCTGCTCCTCCTTGGCGCAGTGGTGGCAGCGGCCATCGGCTACGCGGAGGGCGGCCTGTTGGCGCGTGAGCTCGGCGCCTGGCAGACCGTGTCCTGGGCGCTGGTGCTGGCGTCGCCGCTGATGGGATTCCTGACGATGCTGTCCCTGGCCGAGCAGCCCCCGTCAGCCACTCCCGCCCAGTGGGCGTCGTTCGCCTACCTCGGCCTGGTGAGCATGTTCCTGGGATTCTTCGCCTGGTACCGCGGACTGGCCATCGGCCCCATGGCCCAGGTCAGCCAGATCCAGCTCATCCAGCCTGTGTTGAGCATCGTCTGGGCCGCCCTCCTGCTGGGGGAGGCCCTGACCTGGACCACCATCATTGGCGGCCTCGCCGTCATCCTCTGCGCCGGCGCGGCCGTCCGGCTCCGGCCGGCCGCCGGCCCGGCCGCCGGCCTGAACGCCGGTCCGCACGCCGCAAGATCCCTCCAGCCTGCAAAGGACTAGCGCCATGTACACTCCAGCCCACTTCGCCGCCGGACCCGATTCGGTGCGCGAGCTCCTGACCCGGCCGGCCGCAGCCAACCTGGTCACCATGACCCGGCAGGGCCTGCTCGCCACGCTGCTGCCGTTCGTTTTCGACCCCTCGGGCGGCGAACACGGCGCCCTGCACACCCACGTGGCGCGGAACAATCCACAGTGGTCCGAGCCGGTGATCGGAGAAGCACTCGCCATCATCCAGGGCGCTGACGCCTACATCTCACCGTCCTGGTACGCCTCGAAAGCCGAGCACGGGCGCGTGGTGCCCACCTGGAACTACTCCACGGCACACGTTTACGGCACACTGGTGATCCATGACGATCCGGCCTGGCTCGCCGGCCAGGTCAGGCGGCTGACCGACCGTCACGAGGAAGACTCCGACCACCCATGGAGCGTGGACGATGCCCCGGAGCGTTTCATCTCCGGCCAGCTGCGCGCCATCGTGGGCCTCGAACTGGTCATCACCAGGATCGAAGCGAAGACCAAGCTCAGCCAGAACCGGCCCGACGCCGACATCGACGGTGTGGTGGCCGGGCTTGCTCTCCGGGGTCAGCAAGCCATAGCTTCAGACGTCGAGGAGGCCAGGCGGCGATAATGCGCCTTAGTAGAAGTGCACCGTGTCCACGAGGTGGGGGAGCTCCCCGCCATCGAGGAATACGCGCAGGTTGCTGCTGAAGCGTTCGGCGATCAGCCGGTTCTCCGCCGCGCTCAGCGCCGAGGTGTGCGGGGATACCATCACCTTGGGGTGGTTCCAGAGCCGGCTGTCCTGCGGCAGGGGCTCGACGGCGAAAACGTCGAGGCAGGCATACCCGACCTGTCCGTTGTCGAGTGCCTCCAATAGCGCGTCCTCGTCCACCACAGTGCCGCGTCCCACGTTGACGAAGACCGTCCCCGGTTTCATGGCGGCGAAAACTTCGCGGTTGAACAGTTTCTCCGTGTAGGGCGTGCCGGGCAGGGTGTTCACGACGGCGTCGGCGGAAGCGAGCAGGCCGGGCAGGCCGTCGTTGTCCGCAACTTCCGCAATGCCGTCGATCGGCTCCACGTTCCGTTTGGTACCACTGACCTTCATTCCCAGTGCCCGGGCGAGGCGGGCGGTCTCCATCCCGATCTCGCCGAGGCCGGCCACCACCAGGGTGGAGCCGTTCACCAGGCGGGTCGGGGTCCGCAGTTCAGGCCAGATCCTGGCTGCCTGGTCTGCCGCGAGCTCGGCGCTGCGCTTGAAGCCGTTGAGGATGCCCAGGGCAGCGAACTCCGCCAGCGGCAGGGCATGAACGCCGGCTGACGTGGTGACCTTGAATTTCTGGAGGGTTTCCTGGTCCAGCCCCGACGCTTTGACGGCTCCGCCGGCCCCTGCGGCCATGGCGTGGATCCATTGGAGCCGGGGGTTGCTGCCGGCAATGCGGGCCAGTCCGTCGGGGTTCTCGTTGGGGAAGCCATACAGGACGTCGGCCTTGTTGAGCATGTCCCAGTAGCGTTCCTCCTGTTCCGGGGTGCGCTTGAAGTCAGGGTCGCCGGAGTGGTCGGCGGGAAAGCGTTCGGGCGGCAGGAGGGCGGGCTCATAGAGGACGGTTACGGAAGGGTCTACGGCGCGTATGCGCTCCACCAGCTCAGCTTCGAGGGGGACGGCGATTGCGACGGTGGTTTTGGTCGTCATGGTGTTCATCATACTGAATGGAGGCTAGGATATTGAACAGATTTCTCCTCCATTAACCACGATGTAGTGAGGTGCCGCTGCCAATGGATGCGCAGACAGACCACGATGTGACCACGACTTTGCATGAAATGAGAGCCGGATTCGCCGGTCTGGGCCTGATGGGCGGCCGCATGGCAGCCAATCTGCTGAAGGCCGGCTGGAACGTCACCGGCTGGAACAGGTCGGCAGCGGCATTGGACGAGTTTGCCGCCCGCGGCGGCGTCCGCGCTGTAGACGTCGCAGCCCTCCGTGACGAGCCGGTCATCATTTTTATGCTCCCTGACCTGTCCTACATCGAGGAGGCGGCGGCCGGGCTCCTCGCCCTCTGGGCGGCAGAGCCGCCCCGGCCGGGGACCGTCGTCGTGGTCATGAGTAGCGTCTCGCCGGCAGCTGTCCGGGACTTCGGGGCGACGGTTGCCGCCGCAAGCCGGGGCAACGCCGTCGTCGTCGATGCGCCCGTCAGCGGAGGCACCAGGGGCGCCGAGGACGGAACACTTGCCATCATGGTCGGCGCGGAGGAAAAGGACTTCCAAAAGCTCCTCCCGCTGTTCAACGCCATGGGCGGCACGGTCCGGCGCCTGGGGCCGCTCGGATCCGGGTCGCTGGCCAAAGCCTGCAACCAGCTGATCGTGGGAACCACGACGGCGGCGCTCGCGGAAGCTGCCGAGCTCGCCGAACGCTCGGGCATGGACGTAGAAGCCTTGTACGAGGTTCTGTCCGGCGGACTGGCGGGCAGCAGGGTCCTGGATATCGTTGGACCCCGCCTCGCGGCGAAAGACTATGCGCCCACCGGACCCGCGAAGTTCATGCACAAGGATCTGTCCTTCGTTCTGGAAAGTGCCGCCGCCGTGGAGGCCGCCGTGCCCATGGCAGCGGCCGGCGTCGAACTGTACGCCGAACTCAAGCGCCAGGGGCTCGGGGACCTCGACCTCGCCGCCGTCCGGCAAACCATCTCGAATCTCAGCTCGCCCCACAGCCACAACCAGCAGCCACAACCGGCTGCCACGACCAATTGAGGAACAGTAAACGATGAATTCACTTTTTGACCTCACCGGGCGGGTTGCCCTGGTGACGGGTTCCAGCCGGGGGATCGGCAATGCCCTGGCACGGGCGCTGGCTGATGCCGGGGCCACGGTGGTGCTCAACGGCCTCAATCCGGAACGGCTGAAGGACGCTGAGGCCGCGATGGCTGCGGACTACCCGCCGGGGCGCGTGCACGGCTGCGCGTTCAATGTCACGAAGGACACGGAGGCTGCGCGGGGCGTCGCGTGGGTGGAGGAGAACGTGGGCCCGCTGGAAATCCTGGTGAACAACGCCGGGATCCAGCACCGGGTGCCCATGCTGGAGCTGGATGTGAAGGACTGGGAGCGGGTCCTCTCCACGGACCTGACCAGCGCCTTCCTGGTGGGACGGGAGGCTGCCCGGCACATGATTCCGCGCGGCCGGGGCAAGATCATCAACATCTGCTCGGTGCAGACCGACCTGGCACGGCCCACGATCGCCCCGTACATCGCGGCGAAGGGCGGGCTGCGGAACCTGACCCGGGCCATGACGGCGGAGTGGGCGGCGTCGGGCCTGCAGATCAACGGCATCGCGCCGGGCTACATCCACACCGAGATGACCCAGAACCTGGTGGATGACGATCAGTTCAATGCCTGGATCCTGGGCCGGACGCCGGCGAACCGGTGGGGGACTGTGCAGGATCTGGCCGGTCCGGCGGTGTGGCTTGCTTCGGACGGGTCCAACTTCGTCAACGGCCAGACCATCTTCATCGACGGCGGAATGACGGTGGTGGTCTGATGCCCGGCATCCACGAACTCCCCGCCACCTCCGAAGCCGTCGTGGCCCACGCGGCCGGAGACCTTCGCATCGAGGACGTGCCCGTTACGGCGCCACGTTCCGACGAAGCGGTGGTGGAAGTTGCCTTCGGCGGGATCTGCGGCTCGGACCTCCACTACTGGCTGCACGGCGCCGCAGGGGAGTCGATCCTTCGTGCCCCGATGGTCCTGGGGCACGAAATCGTGGGAACCGTCCTGCACGCGGCGGCGGACGGCACGGGACCTGCGGCAGGTACGCCGGTTGCCGTCCATCCGGCCACGCCCGGCCCCGGCGCCGCCCGGTATCCCGAAGACCGGCCCAACCTGTCACCGGGCTGCACGTACCTGGGCAGCGCCGCCCGCTTCCCGCACACCGACGGCGCCTTTAGCCGGTACGCCACCCTGCCGGCCAGGATGCTCCGTCCGCTGCCGGACGGCCTCAGGCTGCGGACGGCCGCGCTGGCGGAGCCGGCCAGTGTCGCCTGGCATGCCGTGGCCCGCGCCGGGGACGTCAGGGGGAAAACAGCCCTGGTGATCGGCAGCGGTCCCATCGGGGCGCTGGCTGTCGCAGCCCTCAAGCGCGCCGGCGCCCGGCGGATCGTGGCCGTGGACATGCACCCCAAACCACTCGGGATCGCCCTCGCCGTCGGCGCCGACGAGGTCCTCACGGGCGACGAAGCCGACGCCATTGCCGCGGTGGAGGCGGACGTGGTGATCGAATCGTCCGGCAGCCACCACGGGCTTGCCTCCGCCATCAAGGGAGCTGTGCGGGGCGGCAAGGTGGTGATGGTGGGGCTCCTGCCCTCCGGTCCCCAGCCCGTCCTGATCTCCCTGGCCATCACCCGCGAGCTGGAGCTGCTGGGTTCGTTCCGCTTTAACGGCGAAATCGACGAGGTCATCGCGGCGCTGGCGGACGGCACGCTGTTCGTGGACCCGGTGGTCACCCACGAGTTCCCGATTGGGCGCGGGCTCGAGGCCTTCGACGTGGCCAGGAACTCGGCTGAATCGGGAAAGGTGCTGCTGGACTTCAGCCGTGGGTAGAGTCCGCGCGAACGCACACTTGCGGCCCTGCCTTGAGGGCCGCAAGTGTACGTTCGCGCTTAGTTGTTCGGCAGGGGGATGAACGTCCTCGGCTGGTCCCGCCAGCTGGCTTCCATCTCGGAGATTGTCTCGCGCATGATCCGGCTGGAAGCCTCCCTGGCTCCGGCGGCATCCCCGGCGGCGATGGCCTCCGCCACGTCCACGTGCCACTGCAGCGCGGTATCACGCGGATGGTCCGGCATGAGTCCGTGGACGGTGCGGCCGGTCAGGGTTTCCGCCACCTGCCCCACGAGGTTGGCGAACATTTCGTTGCCGGAACCAGTGAGGAGGAGGGAATGGAAGTGGATGTCCAGCTGCAGGAACTTCGCCACATTGCCGGCCTTGCCGGCGTCGCGCATTGCCAGGGATACCTCCAGCAGTTCTTTGCGGATCTCCTGGGGGGCGTTTGCGGCGGCCAGTTCGGCAGCGACAGGTTCGACGGCGGAGCGCAGTTCCGCGAGGGACCTGAGCTGGGCGCCGCGGCCCTCGCCGGCCAGGCGCCAGCGGATAACCAGGGGATCGAACGGGTTCCAGCGGCTGGCGGGCAGCACCCGGATTCCCACGCGTTTGATGGTTTCCACCAGGCCGAGGGACTGCAGGACGCGGACGGCTTCGCGTACCACGGAGCGCGAGACCTTCAGCTCGTCTTCGAGCTGCTCAGCCAGCATCACGTGGCCCTGGGGCAGCGCGCCGCTCACGATGCGGGTGCCCAGGTGTTCGATGGCGCGATGATGGAGGCTGGTTGACATAGTCGTAAGCATAATCGTGCCGGGCGGCTCCGCCCGGCCGGACGCCGGCGGCATCATAGACTGTTTTGTGACGCGCCACCTTCCAAAACGTGGTCGCAACTTTCCCGTAGTCGACGGAAATACATATGGTTTATTGACAGCCACTGGTTCTTAAAGCGTGTTCCGCAGGAAGTGCGGAACAGAATGCACACGTTGCACAGAAATGAATTGGAGTTTTGATGTCAGCACACATCGGTGTCACCGGCCTTGCGGTGATGGGGGCCAACCTCGCCCGCAACCTGGCCCGGAACGGCTTCACCGTTGCCCTGCACAACAGGTCTGTTGAAAAGACTGACGCGCTGCTGGAAAAGCACGGACACGACGGCGACTTCGTGCGTACCGAAACCCTCCAGGAGCTTGTCGATTCCCTGGAGAAGCCCCGCCGCGTACTCATCATGGTCAAGGCCGGCAAGCCCGTCGACTCCGTGATCGAGCAGCTTGAGCCCCTGCTGGAAGCGGGCGACATCATCATCGACGCCGGCAACTCGCACTACGAGGACACCCGCCGCCGCGAAGCCGCACTGGCCAAGAAGGACCTGCACTTCGTCGGCATTGGCGTCTCCGGCGGTGAGGAAGGCGCCCTGAACGGCCCGTCCATCATGCCCGGCGGTTCCAAGGAGTCCTACGACGCCCTCGGACCGCTGCTGGAAAAGATCGCAGCCAACGTCGACGGCCAGCCCTGCTGCGCCTGGATCGGCACCGACGGTGCCGGACACTTCGTCAAGATGGTCCACAACGGCATTGAGTACGCCGACATGCAGGTCATCGGCGAAGCCTTCGACCTGCTCCGCTCCGGTGCCGGCATCGAACCGGCCGAGCAGTCCAAGATCTTCGCCGAGTGGAACAAAGGCGAGCTGGCTTCGTTCCTGATCGAAATCTCCGCCGAAGTCCTGGGCCACGTGGACACCCGTACCGGCAAGCCGTTTGTCGACGTCGTTGTTGACGCCGCCGGCCAGAAGGGCACCGGCCGCTGGACGGTCATCTCCGCGCTGGAGCTGGGTTCCCCGACGTCGGGCATCGCGGAGTCCGTGTTCGCCCGTGCCCTCTCGTCCCAGACCGAACAGCGCAAGCTGGCCCAGGAACTGCTCGCCGGCGAGGAAATCGCCGTTGAGGTCCCGGAAACATTCGTCGAGGACGTCCGCCAGGCGCTGTACGCCTCCAAGCTGGTTTCCTACGCACAGGGCCTGGACATGCTGACCTCCGCCGCGAAGGAATACGGCTGGGACCTGAAGCTGGACGAGATCGCTTCCCTCTGGCGGGGCGGCTGCATCATCCGCGCGGAACTGCTGAAGGAAATCACCAAGGCTTACGCAGCTGAGGACAAGCCGGCCAACCTCCTGTTCGCGCCGGCCTTCACCAAGGCCATTGCCGAGGTCCTGCCGGCCTGGCGCCGTGTGGTTGCCACTGCTGTCCAGCTGGGTATCCCCGTCCCGGTATTCTCCTCCTCACTGGCCTACTACGACGGCCTGCGCCGCAAGCGCCTGCCGGCCGCCGTCATCCAGGGCCAGCGTGACCTCTTCGGCGCGCACACCTACGGCCGCGTGGACGCCGAGGGCACGTTCCACACCCTGTGGGGCGAAGACAAGTCCGAAATCGAGGCAGTGGACACCCACTAGCTTCAACGCAACACCGGCGGTGACACCGCCGGTGACGTCAAATGGCCGGCGCTTCCCGGATACTCTGGGAGGCGCCGGCCATTGTCGTTAAGCCGGCCACTGTCCCTAAGGAGTGCAACCCATGTCCCAGCCAGTCGCCCTTGTCACGGGTGCGTCCACCGGTATCGGGTTCGAGGCCGCCAGGAAGCTCAGCCAGCACGGCTTCACCGTGTACGCGGGCGCCAGGCGGGTCGAAAAGATGGAGCCGCTGAAAGAGTCCGGCGTAAAGGTGCTGGCGCTGGATGTCACGGACGAGGCGTCCATGGCGGCAGCCATTGGCGGAATCCTGGAGGCACACGGCCGGATCGACGTGCTTGTGAACAACGCCGGCTACGGCTCCTACGGTTCCCTGGAAGAAGTGGAACTGGCTGAAGGCCGGCGGCAGTTCGACGTCAACGTCTTCGGCCTGGCGCGCATGACCCAGCTGGTGCTGCCTGCCATGCGGGCAGCGGCACAGGGGAGGATCATCAACGTGTCCTCCATCGGCGGGAAGATGTACGAGCCCCTCGGCGCCTGGTACCACGCCACGAAATTCGCCGTTGAGGGCCTGAGTGACTCCCTGCGCCTGGAACTCAAGCCTCACGGCATCAGGGTGTCCATCATCGAACCCGCGGGCACACAGACGGAGTGGGGCGGCATCTCCGGCGAAAGCCTGCTGGAAACATCCGGGCACGGCCCGTACCGGGACCAGGCGAAAATAGTCGCCGCAGCGCTGGCCTCCACGGCGGGCTCCGGCATGTCAACCCACCCGGACGTCATTGCCGATGCCATAGTCCACGCCGCGACGGCCGCGCGTCCGAAGACGCGCTATCCCGTCGGTAAGGGTGCGCGCACCATCCTGACCCTGCGAAGGATCCTGCCGGACAGCGTGTTCGACGTGGTGCTCTGGGCGATCTACAAGCGGTTTTCGGGCTAGATCCGGTACTCGATGTAGTACTCGGCCGGGTCCACGGCAGGTTTGGTCTCGCGCTGGGCATCGCGGTGGCGCCATGTTGCCGGAACACCGGTGATGATCGACTCCGGCGGGGCGTCCTTGACCACCACGGCGTTGGCACCAACGGCACTGTCCCGTCCGATGGTGATGGGGCCCAGGATCTTGGCGCCCGCGCCGATGGTCACACGGTCCCCGATAGTGGGATGCCGCTTGACCTTCGCCAGCGAGCGTCCGCCCAGGGTCACGCCGTGATAGATCATGACGTCCTCGCCGATATCCGCCGTCTCGCCAATGACCACACCCATGCCGTGGTCGATGAAGAACCGCCGGCCGATGGTGGCTCCCGGGTGGATTTCGATCCCGGTCAGGAAACGCGCCAGCTGCGAAATGAGGCGGGCCGGAAAGCGAAGCGACGGATTCTGCCAAAGCTTGTGCGTCAGGCGGTGCGCCCAGATGGCATGGAGGCCGGAGTAGGCAAAAAAGTTCTCAAAAGAACCTCGAGCCGCCGGGTCATGCGACCGGGCGGCGTCGAGGTCTTCCTTAAGTCTTGCGAAGAAGCTCACAAAGACCTTTCTACAGGAAACGGTGAATGGCGGGCTAAGACCTAGCCTCGGATGTCGTCATAGAGCACGGTTGAGATGTAACGCTCACCGAAGTCGCAGACAACCGCGACGATGAGCTTACCGGCGTTCTCCGGGCGCTTGGCGAGCTCGAGGGCTCCCCAGACGATGGCACCGGAGGAAATGCCGCCCAGGATGCCTTCCTTGACGCCGAGGTCGCGGGCAACGCGGACGGAATCCTCCAGCGTGGCGTCAAGGACCTCGTCATAGACGTTGGTGTCCAGGATTTCGGGGATGAAGTTGGCGCCGATGCCCTGGATCTTGTGCGGGCCGGGGGCGCCGCCGTTCAGGATGGCGGAGTCCTTCGGTTCGATGGCGACGATCTGGACGTCCGGCTTGCGTTCCTTCAGGACCTGGCCGACGCCGGTGACAGTGCCGCCGGTGCCGATGCCGGCGACGAAGATGTCCACCTTGCCGTCGGTGTCGGACCAGATTTCCTCGGCCGTGGTGGTGCGGTGGATCTCCGGGTTGGCCTCGTTGGCGAACTGCTGTGCCCAGATGGAGTTCTCCGTGTTGGCCACGATCTCCTGGGCCTTTTCCACGGCGCCGCGCATTCCTTCGGAACCCGGGGTCAGGACAATCTCGGCGCCGAAGGCGCGGAGCATCACGCGGCGTTCGGTTGACATGGTCTCGGGCATGGTCAGGATGACCTTGTAGCCGCGTGCGGCACCCACCATGGCCAGGGCGATGCCGGTGTTGCCGGAGGTTCCTTCGACGATGGTTCCGCCGGGCTTCAGGGCGCCGGACTTCTCCGCTGCGTCGACAATTGCCACGCCGATACGGTCCTTGACGCTGTTGGCCGGGTTGTAGAACTCGAGCTTGACCGCCACCTGGGCATCGAGGCCCTCCGTGAGCCGGTTGAGCCTGACCAGCGGAGTGCCGCCGACAAGCTGGGTGACGTCGTCGTAGATCCGTGCCATGTATTTGTGCCTATCTCTGAAGAGTTCTCTGAACAGCGAATACTGAGGTCAGCCTAACGAGGGCGGCCGGACCGCTGCTAAGCATTAAGCCATGCAGAGTAATATTTCCGTGCCTTCGCCAGCTTGGGGTTGATGATCACCTGGCAGTAGCCCTGCTCCGGATGCTTGGCGTAGTAGTCCTGGTGGAAATCCTCCGCCACGTGGAAGACGGGCAGCCTGCTGACCTCGGTGACGATCGGATGCGCCCACAGTTCCTGGTTCCGCTCGATCGCCTCCTCGAAGAGGATCTTTTCCTCCGTGGTCTCGTAGAACATGGACGAACGGTACTGGGTGCCGACGTCGTATCCCTGGCGGTTGAGCGTGGTGGGATCGTGGAGGGCGAAGAACATATCCAGGATGACCTCGGCCGGGATCACGTCCTCGTCGAAACTCACAGCCACCACTTCGGCATGGCCCGTGGTGCCCGAGCAGACCGAGTAATAGTCAGGATGGCGGTCGTGGCCGCCGGTGTAGCCCGAAATGACGGACGTGACACCTTTGGTTTTCTGGTAGACGGCGTCAAGGCACCAGAAGCAGCCTCCGCCAAGCACAAAAGTCTTCATGTCCTCTTCAATGGTTGAAGCGCGCTGATGATTCCCTCCACCACCTTACGAGACTGTTGCGCGTGCGGGCGACGGCGGCGGATAGGGTAAAAATGAGGGTATGGAACCTGTGAACACCGACGTTGCAGAAGATGCCCGTACCGGTGCTGAGTCCGCCGCCGCCGAACCCGCGGACGCCCCCACGCTCGGCGAAATCCTGCTGGCCGTGGAAGAGCTCTGGCCGGAGTCCCTCGCCGAGGAGTGGGACGAGGTGGGCCTGGTCGCGGGCCATCCGTCGGCCGAAGTCAGCAGGATCATGTTCGCGGTGGATCCCACCCTGGACGTCATCGAGGAAGCCATCGAGTGGGGCGCGGAACTGCTGATCACGCACCACCCGCTGCTGCTTAAGGGAGTCAACTCGGTCGCGGCCACTACGGCCAAGGGGAAGGCGGTCCATCGCCTGATCGAATCCGGGACCGGGCTCCTGACCGTCCACACCAACGGTGACTCCGCCGTCGGGGGCGTTTCCGATGTCCTGGCGGACGCCCTGGGCCTCCACGACGTTGTGCCCCTGACCCCTGCCCTGAACGGCCTGCCCGAAGAAGGCATCGGCAGGGTGGGCGACCTTGAGGACGTCATGACGCTGGGGGACTTCGCAGCCCGCGTGTTCGGCATCCTGCCGGCCGTGGCCGGCGGCGTGCGGGTCTCGGGGGACAAGGACGGCCTGGTGCGGCGCGTTGCAGTATGCGGCGGCGCGGGGGACTCCCTGTTCAACGAGGTCCGCGCGAGCAACGCCGACCTTTTCGTCACCGCAGACCTGCGCCACCACCCCGCGTCCGAGGCGCGCGAGAACGCCGTGAATGACCGGCCGTACCTGA
The DNA here is from genome assembly GCF_030718995.1 of Arthrobacter oryzae. NCBI lineage: Bacteria > Bacillati > Actinomycetota > Actinomycetes > Micrococcales > Micrococcaceae > Arthrobacter > Arthrobacter oryzae. Next base: position 4,423,210 of record NZ_CP132204.1, on the reverse strand, counting down.
TCGACGTTTCCCACTTCGCCAGCGAGTGGCTGTGGCTGCCGGCGGCGGCCGAAGCATTGGGAAACGTCCTCAGCGACCAGGGGCACGACGTCGAGATCCGGGTGAGCACCACCAATAGCGATCCGTGGGACTTCATTCTGACTCCGGGCTAAGCCCGGCGTGCGCGGGGTCCCCGGGTGAGCGCAGCGAGGCAGGGGAGCACGCTAGGCGCTAGAGTCTAAACTGCGCCGGTCCGGTGCCCGGCCGCGGCCGGTAGGAACAAGCGGAGGTAATAGTGGCCAAGGCAGCACCGGCAGAACAGTTGAAATTGCTCGAACTGCAGGGACTCGACGCCAGGCTCAAATCGCTGTCCAACCGCCGCCGGAGCATTGAAGCCGATCCCCGGATCAGCGACCTCCAGGCCGCCCTGGCCGTGGCCAACGGCGAACTCGGCGCGGCGAAAATGGCGGTTCACGACGCCGAAGCCGAGCTCAAGCGCTCGGAAGCTGACGTGGAGCAGGTGGCCTCGCGGATCAAGCGCGATGAAGCGCGGCTGAACAGCGGCACCGGCCTGTCCAAGGACCTCGTCGCTCTCCAAAGCGACATCGCTTCGCTCACCAAACGGCTGTCCACCCTCGAGGACGTGGAGCTGGAGGTGATGGAACGGCTGGAAGGCCTCCGTGAGCGCCAGGCTGCCCAGCAGAAGATCGTGGACGACGTCCAGGGATCGTTTGGCGGGATCCGCGCCGAGCTGGACGCTGCACTGGCTGAAATTGCCGCGGAAGCCGCCGAAGTGGGTGCCAGGCGCTCGGAGTTCGCGGCTGGCCTCGATGCCGGTCTGCTGGCTGCCTACGAAAAGACCCTGGCCAAGCGCGGAGTCGGCGCAGCCCGGCTGTTCCACGGTAAGTCCGAGGGCTCAGGCATGCAGCTCAGCCCCGGCGACCTCGCCGACATCAAGGCAGCCGCCGAGGACGACATCGTTTACTGCCCGGACTCAGGCTGCATCCTGGTCCGCTCGGCAGAGTGGGCCTAGGCATACCCAAGTAGCTGGCAGTTAACGTCGTGAAAAGCGCGAATGACGACGTTAACTGCGAGTCAGTTGGGCAGGATGATGTTGAGGGCATGCGCTTTGCGCGGCGTGCCTTCGACCAGCTCGCCTTCCCACTTTTCGCGGGCCGCTTTCAGCAGCTGCGCCGGGGTACGGGGGGCGGCGCCACGTCGGGTCAGCAGGTGGCGGGCCAGTTCGCCGCGGGTGTGTTTGGCGAAATGGCTGACCACCTTGCGCACACCGTTCACTTCAGTGAAGACGTTGACGGTGACGGTCTGCGCCGGTGGCGGAGCCCAGGCGGCGGCATAGGTGCTGGAGCGGCAGTCCACTAAAAGTTCCTCTTTGGTTTCGCCCGCCAGTGCGGCCGAAATCTGTGGCTTCCAGAACGAGGCCAGCCGGCCGACGTCGGGCAGTGACGTTCCCATCGACAGCCGGTAAGCGGGCACCCGGTCGGCGAAGCGGATGGCGCCCCAGAGGGCGGAGACCACCAGTACTGATTCATCCGCCTTCCGGCGCTGCGCCGCCGTCAGCGATTGATAGCCGAGTGCGTCGTAGAGGACGCCGGAATAGACCTGGTGTGCCGGCGCCGCCGGTTCCGTGTGGAGCCGGGTGTTGCGTTCGACGTCGGCACTCAGGGATGCGCCGACGCCCAGCAGTGCGAGGGCGTCCCGGTGGGCGCTGACGCCTCCCAGCGCTTCCAGCACCTTCGCCCGGTAGGTGTTCAAGGTGGGAAAGCTCAGGGCGGTCCAGTCGACGGCTTCTCCCTGGGCAGCGGGGGTCTTGCCTTCGGACGGCGGCAGCAGAATCAGCACCGTACGATCTTACCGGCGCTGGAACGATGGAGTGATGTCGCGGTCCTGCCGGCGGCACCGCGGCTGTCAGGCCGCCTTGACCGGCGGTTTGGCTGCGGCGGTGGCCGCCTGGTTCTCGCGGGCGAGGAAGGCGGATAGTTCGCCGATGGTGCTCATCAGCGGCGCCGGGAAGACAACTGTGGAGTTCTTGTCCACGGCGATTTCCACCAGGGACTGCAAATTCCGCAGCTGCAGGGCCAGCGGGTGGGCCATCATGGTGTCCGACGCGTCGCCGAGGGCGGCTGCCGCGATGGCCTCACCTTCCGCTGCGATGATCTTCGCCCTCTTTTCCCGCTCGGCCTCAGCCTGGCGGGCCATGGCGCGCTTCATGCTTTCGGGGAGTTGGATGTCCTTCAGTTCAACCAAAGTCACTTCGACACCCCACTCGAGCGTCAGGGCATCCAGTATTTCCCGGATGTCGCTATTGATGCGCTCGGTTTCTGACAGCGTCTGGTCCAGGCTGTGCCTGCCAACGACCTTCCGCAGCGTGGTCTGGGCAATCTGGTCGATGGCGGCGGCCACATTCTCGATGGCCACGACGGATTTCACCGCATCGACCACACGGTAGTAGGCCACGGCTGAGATGTCGACGCTGACATTGTCCTGCGTGATAATGCCCTGTGACTGGATTGGCATGGTCACGATCCGCAGGCTGACCAGCGGAAGACGGTCAATGACGGGGATGATGAACCGAAGCCCCGGGAGCCTGATTCCAATGACCCTGCCCAGCCTGAAAAGCACACCCTGCTCATACTGCCGCACGATCCGGATGGACATCTTCAGCAACAGCAGCAGCAGCAGTGTGACGGCGATGGCGATGTACGTAATGGTGGGGTCCATTCGGATCCCCTCCTTTGTGCCGGGTTGATCTTGTTCAATTGTCCCACCGGCGGATCGAAAAGCCCCCTTGCAGCCGCTGCGGAACCGGGCAGCCGGCATAGCCCGTAGAATGAAACGCGGATGGGTTGACCAGGCGGCCGCGCGTCACGCAAGTGGCTCGAGGAACGTCCGGGCTCCGCAGGGCAGGGTGGTGGGTAACGCCCACTCGGGGTAACCCGCAGGCCAGTGCCACAGAAAATAGACCGCCTGCATCGCGCCGGTTTGAAAGCGGCACGAAGCAGGTAAGGGTGAAACGGCGGTGTAAGAGACCACCAGCTTCCCGGGTGACCGGGAAGGCTAGGTAAACCCCACCCGGAGCAAGGCCAGACAGGACACGTTCGAGGGCTGCCCGCCCGAGTGTCCGGGTAGGCCGCTGGAGGGCGTCGGCAACGGCGTTCGTAGATGGATGGCCGCTACTCCCGCTCCGGCAACGGTGCGGGAACACAGAACCCGGCGTATCGGTCAACCCATCCACCACCGTTTACGGCCTGCTCTTGGAGTCATGCCGTTCGGCGGCATGTGAGTGACTTCACGCTTTACGGGGCCGTGGGGGAGCCGGCGCCGCCCTAGAATGGATAGCGAACGTAGAAGTTCTGCCGCCTGGTCTGCGTTCGCAGCCGGCGGCTTTTCTTTGCGATTCTCCAAGGTGTCCGGGGTGGACCGAATCCCCGCCGATGCCTGTGCCCCGGAATACCTCCGGTGGCCGACATCTGCATACGAGGGCGTATGTGGTTGACCCAAGGAAGGTAGTTCTGTGAGCCAGACGTCAGATTCTTGTCTTGATACGTGGATGGGCCGTGAGGCGCTTGCCGAGGCCATGATCCCGGTCATCGGCCGGCTGTACCGCGAGAACAACGTGGTGACCAGCATCCACGGTCGCAGCCTGATCAACAAGTCCACCATGAACATCCTCAAGGCGCACCGGTTCGCCCGCCGCATGAGCAACACCGAGCTGCTGCTCGAAGAGACCGCACCCCTGCTGAACGCCCTGGCCGAGCTCGAGCTCGGTGCCGCGGCCATCGACGTGGCCCGCCTGACGGAGAAGTACAAGCTTGAAGGCAACGGTGCCAGCCTGGAAGAATTCCTCCGCGCCGAACTGGCCGAGATCGTGGGCAAGCGCGGTGCTGATGACCGCACCAGCACCGACGTCGTGCTGTACGGCTTTGGCCGCATCGGCCGCCTGCTGGCCCGTCTGCTGATCGAAAAGGCCGGCGGCGGCCACGGCCTGCGCCTGCGCGCCATCGTGGTGCGCCGCGGCTCGGACAAGGACCTTGCCAAGCGCGCCAGCCTCCTGCGCCGCGACTCCGTCCACGGCTCCTTTGAGGGCACCATCCGGGTGGACGAAGAAGCGAACACCATCACTGCCAACGGCGTGCAGGTCCAGGTCATCTACTCGGACAACCCCGCCACGATCGACTACACCGCGTTCGGTATCAACAACGCGCTTGTGGTGGACAACACGGGACGCTGGCGCGACGCTGAAGGCCTGTCGCAGCACCTGCAGAGCAAGGGCGTAGCCCGGGTTCTCCTGACCGCACCGGGCAAGGGCGCGCTGAAGAACATCGTGCACGGCATTAACCACGGCAGCATCGAGGATTCGGACCAGATTGTCTCGGCGGCGTCCTGCACCACCAACGCCATCACACCGGTCCTGAAGGCCATCAACGACAAGTTCGGCGTCATCCACGGCCACGTCGAAACGGTCCACTCCTTCACCAACGACCAGAACCTGATCGACAACTTCCACAAGGGTGACCGGCGCGGCCGCTCCGCAGCCCTGAACATGGTCATCACGGAAACCGGTGCGGCCACTGCTGTGGCGAAGGCGCTGCCCGAACTTCAGGGCAAGCTTTCCGGCAGCTCCATCCGCGTCCCCACCCCCGACGTCTCCCTGGCCATCCTGAACCTGAGCCTGGAAAACGGCACCACCAAGGATGAGGTGAACGATTACCTGCGCCAGATGTCCCTGCATTCGGACCTGCGCAAGCAGATTGACTACATCGATTCCCCCGAGGTTGTGTCCACGGACTTCGTCGGTTCACGGCGTGCGGGCATCGTGGACGGCCTCGCCACCATCTCCAACGACAAGAACGTCATCCTCTACGTCTGGTACGACAACGAGTTCGGCTACAGCTGCCAGGTAGTCCGCGTGATGGAGGAAATGGCCGGGGTCAACCCGCCGTCGTTCCCGGTCAAGGAACCGGCTGCGGCGCTGGCGGCAATCGCGGTCTAGGAACCAGGCAGCAATGCCCTGAGGTTTCCCGGCCGGCGCTCTGGCATCGGCCGGGAAACGGTCCCAAAATGGAGTCATGGAACAGGAATCGACTCTCGAACATGAAACCACACTGGAACACGCCCTCGATATAGCGCGGAAAAACCACAAGGAAGCCACCCGCCTCCTTGAACAGGCTCGGGTGGCGCATGCCGCGGGAGAGATTCCCGAGGGCAGGGTAAGGCAGCTCCAGGAGCTGCTGGACCTTGCTGCCGAAGACCTCAAGCGTGTGATGAAGGAGCAATAACTCCTCCTCCACACTGGGGATATCGGCCACGTTGTCAGTGGCCTGACCTAGGCTCGTCCGGTGCATAGGAATACTCTCCGGACAGATCAATCATGACCATCAGCTGGACGGCCTACCGCCGTGCCCGCCGCCGCTCCCGCCAGGCCTGGGCCGTGCTGATTCTTTTCGCCGCGGGACTGCTTGCCGCCGTCTGCTGGTTTTTCTCGGCAGGCCAGTTTGCCGCAGCGGAGCCTGCGGTCAGCGGACCCAGCGAAGCTCCCGTGCTGGACGCTGCATGGATGAAAGCAGTCCCCCCGGTGCGGCCGGTACCGGACGGCAGTGCGGCGGACGCGCTCGAAACCCTCGCCGTCAAAGGGCGGGCGTCCAACGACAACTACGACCGCACGGCATTCGGACAGGCATGGCTGGATGTGGACCGCAACGGCTGCGACACCCGCAACGACATCCTGCGGCGCGACCTGGACGCCGCGCAGTTCACCGAGGGTTCCCGGTGCCGGATAGCGCGCGGCGAGTTCCACGAGCCGTACACCGGAGCGGTGGTGACCTTCACCAGGGGAGCGGAAAGCAGCAAGGCGGTCCAGATCGACCATGTCGTGGCCCTGGGCGACGCCTGGCAAAAGGGTGCCCGGCAGTTGACGCCACAGCAGCGCCAGAGCTTTGCCAACGATCCCCTTAACCTCATCGCGGCGGACGGGCGGGCCAACCAGGAAAAAAGCGCGTCGGACGCGGCCGGCTGGCTGCCGAAAAACAAAGCTTTCAGGTGCCACTACGTAGCCCGCCAGATCTCCGTCAAAGCCGCCTACACCCTGTGGGTAACCCAGGCTGAAAAGGACGCCATGAAGCGCGTATTGTCATCGTGCCCGCAGCAGCAGACCATCGTTCCCCGCTAGGGGAGCGACGCGGCACCGGAGCAGCGAGGCGGCAGCTGCACCGGTGCCGCGTCGCTTAGTGCCCGAACGGGTCGGGGTCGACGCCGGGCATCCACGTCAGGCCGGGAACTCCCCAGCCGCTCCGCTTGGCCTGCTTCATGGCCTTCCGCGCGTACCGGTCCATCAGCCGGTTCACGTACAGCTTGCCGTCCAGGTGGTCGTACTCGTGCTGGATGATCCGGGCGAACCAGTCCGTGGCCTCAAAGTCCACCGGGTTCCCGTCGCCGTCGAAGCCCTGCACGCGGGCCCACTCTGCGCGCTTGAGCGGGTACTGGCCGCCGGGAAATGACAGGCAGCCCTCCACTTCCTCATCAGGATCAGGGAGCGCGCCGGAAACCTTGGACAACGTCAGGACCGGGTTCACCAGGACACCCGTAGGAGGCACGCCGTCTTCGTTGGCGTACTTGTACACAAAGATGCGTTTGCCCACGCCCACCTGCGGGGCGGCGAGCCCCACGCCGTTGGCTGCGTCGTTCGTTTCGAACATGTCGGCAATAAGGGTGCGGAGTTCGTCGTCGAAGACTTCCACCTCGGCGGCCCGGCGGTGGAGAACCGGCTCGCCCCAGATGGTGATCGGCAGAACGGTCATGTCAGGTGGGTTCCTTTTGATGCAGTACGGGAACAACTAAAGGCCGCACCGGATAACCGGTGCGGCCTTTACGCAAGGGCGGAAAATCATGCCCTTCATGAGGGTGAGCTACGGGGGTTGAACCCGCGACCTCCTGGACCACAACCAGGCGCTCTGCCAACTGAGCTAAGCCCACCATGTGCCCTGTCGGACCGTCCGGCGAACCGGCTGTCTTGGAAGGCAACGTCATATAGCTTACCTGCTCCGCGGAGGTGTTTTTGCCACTTTTGCCGGTTTTGCCGAAATTTCCCCCAAACGTGGCGCAGATTACTTTTCCGCGGACTCCACCGGGCGCCCTGCGGACGCCATGACGGACTTGGAAATGCGCTGTGCTGTGGCGCTGTCCGGCCCCGGTGCCGGGACGAAGATTGCCTCACGGTAGTACCGCAGCTCGTCGATGGAATCCTTGATGTCCCCAAGTGCCCGGTGCCCGCCGTGCTTGGCCGGGGCCTGGAAGTAGGCCCGGGCGAACCAGCGCCGGGACAGTTCCTTGATGGTGCTGACGTCAATGACCCGGTAGTGAAGGTGCTCCACGACGGCGGGCATGTCCCGGACGAGGAACACGCGGTCCGTGCCCACGGAGTTGCCTCCCAGCGGAGCCTTGCGGGGATCCGGCACCCACTTCGCGATGTACTCCATGATCACTGCCTCGGCTTCTGCCATGGTCTTCCCGTGCGGCAGTTCTTCGAGGAGCCCGGAGCGCGTGTGCATGTCGCGGACGAAATCGTTCATCTGGGCCAGGGCGGCATCGTCCGGCCGGATGACAACATCCACTCCGTCGCCGAGGATGTTGAGTTCGGAGTCCGTCACCAGGGCGGCCACCTCAATGAGGGCGTCGTTCTTGGGGTCCAGGCCGGTCATCTCGCAGTCGATCCAGACAATGCGTTCGTTAGTTATAGGCACCCGACCAGCCTACCGTTCCGCTGCCTCAGAGCTGTCCGATGCTAGGATTTCGAGTACGCGGCTGTGCCCTCTTTGCACCGTTGCGGCCCCGCCCCCGCCGGCCTGCCCGGCCGACACCGGGTGAAAATGCCCCACAACAGATTGGACGATCCTGAGATGACGGCGCCTGTGCCTGCGGCGGGAAATATGGCTGCCGGTACGTCACCGGAGACGGCTGCAGCGGAGGTGGACAATCCGCTTTCGCCCCTCCTCTCAGGATTCGCCGGCTCGATGTTCATGGCCATTGGTTCGCTGGGGGTTGGCTGGCTGGCGCCTGTTTCCGAGCTTCGCCGCCTGCCGCTGTTCATCTGGATGCGAACCGAAGCAATCGGCGTGGCACTCTCCATCGTGCTCCTGGCTGTGGGCGGCATGCTCCTGGTCCGGGCCTGGCTTCGCCTCGGCCAGCGCGTCCGCGTCTGGGGTGCGGGTGCCCGCAGGGCCACCCTGCAGGCTGTTGCCTTGTGGGGGTTGCCCATGATGTTCTCCGTGCCGCTTTTCAGCCGTGACGTCTACGCCTATATCGGGCAGGGGCGCCTGATGGTCGAAGGGTTCAATCCCTACGAAAACGGCATCTCGGCGCTGTCCAACTACTTCCAGCTCGGCGCGGACAAGATGTGGACTGAAGCGCCCGTTCCTTATGGCCAGCTGTTCCTGTGGATTGAACAGCTGGTGGTGTGGTCCACGAATGTGCATCCCGAGGCCAGCATCATGCTGTTCCGCGGCGCCGCCCTGGTCGGTGTGGTCCTGTGCATCGTGTACGTCCCGAAGCTGGCGGAGCTGCACGGGGTCAATCCGCACCGGGCGCTGTGGCTGACAGCGGCCAACCCGCTGTTCCTGACCAACTTCATCGCGAGTGTCCACAACGATGCCCTCATGATCGGACTGGCCCTGGCCGGGCTTTATTACTGCGCAACCAGGCGCGTGCTGTTCGGGCTGCTCCTGGTGACGCTGTCGATCTCCGTCAAGCCGATCACGATTGTGTTCCTGCCGTTCATTGGGCTTCTCTGGGCCGGCAAGAACGCCAGCTGGCCGCGGAAGTTTGTTTTCTGGGGACTCACGGCCGGCATCAGCCTGGCAATCCTGTACGCGATGAGCATGGTCAACGGCTTTGGCTTCGGCTGGGTGAACGGCCTGTCCGCTCCCGGCAGCATCTGGATCTGGTACGCGCCGGTAGGCCTGCTGGGGCTGGTGGTGGCCTCCATCTCCAACGCTTTCGGGCTGGACGGCTGGGGGCTGGCCAAATACGTTTACGACGCCGGCAAGCTGCTCGCCGTCGGGCTTGTCGCCTGGCTGATCTTCCGCGGTGACCACGACCGCCTGATGCGCAGGCTCACCCTGGGGTTCGCGGCAGTTGTCCTGCTGGCCCCCATGATCCAGTCCTGGTATGTGGTCTGGCTGATCCCGTTGTTCGCCGTCACCGGCATCCGGGACGACTGGCAGGTTAAGGCCCTGTACTTCATCGTGTCGTTCTTCATGGTCTACGCCATCTCGGACCAGCTTGAAGTCTTCCCTTACCTGCAGACCGAGGACCTTGGCCTTCCCCTGGCACTGGCGCGCAACGCGGCGGCCATCATCGCACTGATGTTCGCGCTGTACCTGATCTTCCTGGATCCCAAAACCAAGCAGCTCTTCAGCAAGCCGGATGAGCCGGTGACCACCCGTCCGGTCATCTGACCGGGAGGTTCCTGAGGGCCTCGCGGCGCGAGAGCGGGCTGAGCCCGGTTTCGTGGCGGGCCGCGAATTGCCTGACCCATTCCGGATCGGTCTTTGCGTACTCGCGCAATGCCCAGCCAATGGCTTTGCGGATGAAGAACTCCCGGTCCGCCAGATTGGCCTCGATGACTGAGGCAAGCAGCGCGGGATCGGTGGCGCGCTTTGCCCCGAGCTGGGCCGTGATGGCAGCTCTGCGGATCCACATGTCGGGGTCTTCGCTCCAAGTGCGGAGCAGCCGCTCAACCTCCGGACGGTGGGCCTGGAGCAGGTCACAGATCCGGTGCGCCACTCCGTCCACCAGATCCCACCAGGCTCCGGTCCGGATGATTTCCTCGTACACCGGAAGCATCTCCAGCCTGCCCCTGGCCAGCCGGGAACGGGCCAGATCAATGGCGGCGTAGCGCTCTTCCCGGAACGAAGCAGAACGCCAGAGGTCCAGGATGGTTCCATGCAGTTCCTCGAATGAGCCGCACGGCCACTGGGCGGCGGCGCCGGCGGTGATTCTCCGGACTTCGGGCACCCTGACCCCCAGCGTTGGCATGTCCGATTTGAGATAGGCCTGGCTTCCGGCGGCCCGGACCGGGTCCGCAGCCGCCGTCAGCCGGCTGCGGATCCCGGCAATAAGTTCCTGGTTGGCCATGGTGGCCACTCTACTGGCGTCCCGCCCGGCGGTCGCGGCCTGCGGCACGCTGACGCACTCGCCAGGGCTAGCGGGTAAAGGCGGGCCGTGTATTAGGATAGTGAGCGCTAACATCGAGCAATTTTCGGCAGTATTGGACCCTCATGACCCGCACCGAGCATCAGATCAGTTTCGGCCCCTACACAGCCATCGCCACCGCCCGTGGGGGAGCGCTGCGCGAACTGCAACATGACGGCCGCGACCTGGTGGTCAGCTTCGGCGAAGCCGGCAGGATTCCCGACTACCGCGGTGTCATCTGCGCGCCCTGGCCGAACCGGCTGGCCGACGGCCGGTACAGCTTCGACGGCAAGGAGTTCCAGGCAGTGGAAAACGAGCAGGAACGGGGAGCTGCCCTGCACGGCCTCGTGTTCGGAACGGAATGGGAGCTGCAGGAGCACACCGCCTCCTCCGTGCGCCTCGGAACCCGCATTGAACCCGGTGCGGGGTATCCCGGCCGCCTCGACGTGTCCGTTGAATACGAAGTGCGGGCCGACGGGCTGGACAGCACGGTACGCGCGGAAAACGTCGGTGTGGACGCGGCGCCGTACGGCATGTGCCCGCACCCGTACCTGGTGGCCGGGCCCGCCCCGCTCGACGAATGGACGGTGCAGATCCCGGCCGCCGAGTTCATGGAGGTCTCGGAGGACCGGCTGCTCCCGCAAGGAATCGCCCCTGTGCAGGGCCACGTTCTTGACTTTCGGGCGGGGAAAGTCCTCGGGGCCATGGAAATCGACCACGCCTTTACGGGACTGGTTGCCAACGCAAACGGCCTGGCTGCCGTGCGGATCCACGATCCCTCCGGCACCGGAGTGGAACTGGAATGGGACACGGTGCTGCCCTGGCTGCAGATCCATACTGCCGACAAGCCTGCCGGACCGTCCCGGCTGGGCCTGGCGGTTGAACCCATGACGTGCCCGCCTGATGCCTTCAACAGCGGAACGGACGTGGTGCGGCTGGCTCCGGGGGAGTCCCACGAGGCCCGCTGGACCATCCGCGCGATCAGCCGGTGAGCTGCAGGCGTCAGCCGTTGAGGTAGGGGCTGGCGTACCGCCGGTACTGTTCGAGGACTGCCGGTGCGCCGCCGTCGGCCGCTGTTACTTCGGTGCCGGCCAGTTCCCACTCCGGCCACCGTCCCGTGAGGACGGCCGCCGCCTGGCGGGCGGCGCCGTCGGCCACGTATTCCCCGGGCGCGGGCACCACCACGGGCAGGCCGAAAACGGACGCGGCAACCTGCTGCACGGCATCCGACTGCGCCCCGCCGCCCACGAGGATGATCCGGCCTGCAGTCACGCCCTGGGCCTGGAGGGCGGCGAGGCCGTCCGCGAGGGAACAGACCACTCCTTCGATGGCGGCCCGGGCCAGGTTGGGTCGGGTATAGCTGGCCAGTGTGGCCCCGTGGAGGGAGCCGGTGGCCAGCGGAAGGTTGGGCGTGCGCTCACCCTCGAAATACGGGACGAGCGTGAGCCCGCCGGATCCGGCCGGGGCGGCAAGGGCCAGTTCAGTAAGTCCCGCCAGCGTGACGCCGAGCAGCTCAGCAGTGGAATCAAAGATCCGGGTGGCGTTCAGCGTGCAGGCCAGCGGGAGGAAGTTCCCGGTGGCGTCCGCGAAACCGGCAACGAGTCCGGTGGCATCGGCGGCAGGGGTCTCCGAGACTGCGAAGACCGTTCCTGAAGTCCCCAGCGACACCACAACATCGCCGGGACGGGCGTCGACGCCAAGCGCAGCAGCCGCATTGTCACCGGCGCCGGGGCCGATGATTGCTCCGGCCGGCATTTTTCCTGCCGCCTCCAGGGAACCGGCGACGGCGGGAAGCACCGGTACGTGGCCCAGCACCTTTTCGAGGACCTCAGGGAGGTAGGTCCCCGTTGCCGTGGAGAAGTACCCGGTTCCGGAGGCATCTGACCTGTCCGTCCGGAGGAACTCCAGCGACGACGGACCGGTTCCCGGGCCGTGGCCCGCGAGCCGCCAGCTGAGCCAGTCGTGCGGCAGGCACACGGCCGCAACGCGGCGTGCATTGTCCGGTTCTGTGCGTGCCAGCCAGCGGAGCTTGGTGATGGTCAGGGATGCCACCGGAACGGTGCCCGTTGCATCAGCCCAGTAGGCAGATCCTGTCCCGGCGTCGCCGTCACCGGCCTCGGTGATCAGCTGTTCCGCGTCCTCCGCGGAGCGCGTATCGTTCCAGAGCAGGGCCGGGCGCACCACCGCGCCGGAGGTGTCCAGGCACACCATGCCGTGCTGCTGGCCGCCCACGGAGACGGCGGCCACATCGCCCAGGCCGCCAGCCTGGGCGATGGCATCCTGGAGGGCGGTCCACCAGCGGTCGGGGTGGATCTCGCTGCCGCCGGGGTGGGCGGCGCGGCCCTGGCGGATGAGGGCGCCGGTGTGCGCATCCCGGATCACCACTTTGCATGACTGCGTGGAACTGTCGATTCCTGCGACCAACGGCATGGATGGAAGCCTAGCGCGCGCCGAGCAGGTGCTCGATGGCCAGCTGGTTGAGGCGGACGAAGGCGAACGACCGCCGGGCGGCTGCATCGGCGTCGAACTCCGCGAAAGCGGACGTGTCAGCGAGCAGGTCCGCGGCGCTCTCACCGGCGGCCAGCGTCGGCTCGCCCAGTTCGAAGACGCCTGAGGTGGCCAGCGCGTCCTGGACGTCCGGATCGGCGCGGAAGGCGAGGGCACGCTCCTTTAGGAGCAGGTACATGGCCATGTTCGACTTCACGGATTCCCAGACGCCGTCGTAACCGTCGGTCCGCGAGGGCTTGTAGTCGAAGTGTCGCGGGCCGTCATACTTCGGGCCGCCGTTGGGGAAGCCGTTTTCGAGGAGGTCCACGGTGAAGAACGCGCTGGTGAGGTCGCCGTGGCCGAACACCAGGTCCTGGTCGTACTTGATGCCGCGCTGGCCGTTGAGGTCGATATGGAACAGCTTTCCGGCCCACAGCGCCTGGGCGATGCCGTGGGTGAAGTTCAGTCCGGCCATCTGTTCGTGCCCGGTTTCCGGGTTAAGGCCTACGATGTCGCCGTGTTCAAGCTGGGCGATGAAGGCCAGCCCGTGACCGACCGTGGGCAGGAAGATGTCGCCGCGGGGCTCGTTGGGCTTCGGTTCCAAGGCGATCCGCAGGCCGTAGCCTTTGTCCTTGATGTAGGCCGCGGCCGTATCCACGCCCTCCTTCATCCGGTCCAGGGCAGCCGAGAGGTCCTTGGACCCGTCGTACTCGCTGCCCTCGCGCCCGCCCCACATTACGAACGTCTCTGCGCCCAGCTCGGCTGCCAGGTCAATGTTCTGCAGCACCTTGCTGAGTGCGAAGCGGCGGACGGAGCGGTCGTTGGAGGTGAAGCCGCCGTCCTTGAAGACCGGGTGGCTGAACAGGTTGGTCGTCACCATGGGGGTTTTGAGGCCGGTCTCGGTCAGGGCCGCCTTGAAGTTCTTCAGGATCAGTTCCCGCTCCGAGGACGTGGCGTCGAACGGGACCAGGTCGTTGTCGTGGAAGGTGATGCCGTAGGCGCCGATTTCGCTGAGTTTGTGGACGGCCTCGACAGGGTCCAACGCGGGGCGGGTGGCGACTCCGAACGGATCGGCGCCGGTCCAGCCGACGGTCCAAAGGCCGAAGGTGAAGCGGTCTGCAGGGGTGGGCTGAAGAGTCATGAAGCGTCCTTGGTTCAGAGGTGGGTGCCAGCTGGCGTCCGGAGTTCGAGGCCCGGGAGCTGAATTAGTTTTCAATCTGAACTATATGCATCATGATTGACTTGGGTCAATGATGAGGGCGGCGGAAATGTCACTGGAAAAAAATCACGACGGCCGCGGGACGCTTCCGGCGCCGGGCCGTGTGGAGGACGTCCGGCGTGGCAACCTGGTCCGGGTCCTTGCTGCCCTCGCGCAGGCAAGGACGGATCCGCGGCGCTATCCGACGCGCGCCGACCTTGCCTCCCTCACAGGCTTGACCAAGGCGTCCGTGTCCAGCCTGGTGGCGGAACTGGCGGACTCCGGGCTGGTCACGGAATCGGGCGCCACGAGGGATGGTGAACGCGGACGCCCGGGGGTGGGCCTCGAGCTCAGCACCCGCCGCGGCGTGGTGGGCATGGAGATCAACGTGGATTACATCTCGGCCGGCGTGCTTGACCTCGGCGGAACGCTGCGCGCCCACCGGACCCTGGAATGCGGCAACCGCGGCCAGCCGCCTGGATCCGTGATGGCCCTCCTGGCCGGACTCGTCAGCGACGTCGCTGCGGAGGCGTCCTTGGCAGGAATCGAGATCCTCGGCGGCGTATTGGCCGTCCCCGGCCTGGTGGACACGGCAACCGGCACCGTTTCCAGCGCCCCCAACCTCCACTGGCAGGACGTCACCCTGGAGCTCGACGGGTTGCTGCCCGCTGCGCCGTTGGGCACTGTGCTGCACAACGAGGCAAACTGCGCTGCCCTGGGCGAGCTCTGGTACGGTCACGGGCAGGATTTCCGGGACTACCTGTTTGTCTCCGGCGAGGTGGGCGTCGGCGGCGGGCTGGTCATCGGATCCAGGCTCTTCTCCGGACCCCGCGGACAGGCGGGCGAGGTGGGCCACGTGGTCGTGGAACCTTCGGGTCCGGACTGCTCGTGCGGCGGCCGCGGCTGCCTGGAAACGTTCGCGGGCCAGGAGGCCATCTTCTCCGAGGCCGGCATTGCCCCGGGGGCAGCATCGGTCCGGCTCACGGACCTGGCTGAACGGCTTGTCGCCGGAGATGCGGCGGCAACGTCAGCCGTTGAGCGCGCCGGGCACTACCTGGGCATCGCCGCAGCCTCCACGGCCCGGCTGATGAACCTCTCCGCCGTGGTGCTGGGCGGGCATTTCACCCGGATGGGGCCGTGGATTGCGCCGGCTGTGCTGCGGAGCCTGGCTGATTATGCACCCGGTGTCGTCAGCCCCTCGAGGGTGGCGGTCTCGGAACTCGGCCAGTCGGCTGCCCTCCTCGGCGCAGCAGGCACTGCCCTGCGATCCGTCCTCGCCGCCCCGCACAGCCTGACACCGGCAGGCCAGGGCCCGTCCGGTAGCTAGCGCCGAACGAAGAGCCGGACCACCGCCCGGCCGGGCACCGCATCACTGGCCTGCTCGAAGCCTGCGTCCAGGAACAGCTTCAACGTTCCGTGGTACAGGTCCGACGGACCGGCTTTCGGCCGAACCCCGGGATCCACGGGGTAGCCCTCCACGATGCCGGCACCATGGGCCACGGCATGGCCGACGGCGGCGCGAAGGAGCGCTCCGGCCACGCCGCTGCGGCGGTGGCCCGGGGCCACAACGAAGCAGGTCACCGACCAGACCGGTCCCTCGGTGCCGTCCCCGGCCCCGCCGTGCACCGCCGGGCCGGCCGCCTTCAGGACCTGCGAACGCAGAATCCGCGGATAGCAGTCGCGCGGCTCCACGGCACACCAGCCCACGGGCACTCCGCCGCGGAAGGCGAGGACCCCCGGTGCCGGGCCGCCGGCGTCGAACCTTGCGCGCAACTGGCCCTTACGGTCCGCGGGGGTTGAGGCATTCCATGCGGCCCCGGTCAGGGCGAAGAAACGGCACCAGCAACGGGACGGTTCACCGCGCACTCCAAAGAGGCGCTCGACGTCGGGCCAGGCCGCCGGTGCTGTGGTCAAGGGCGGCGTGTTCACTCGCGCCACCCGTGTCCGTCAAGCCACGTGGCGCACAGTTCAGTCCACCGCTCCACGCCGGCGACTCCGGAAGCGAGGCCCAGCCCGTGCCGGCCCTCCGGAAACACATGCAGTTCGGCCGGCACGGCCGCCTGGCGCAGCGCCAAGGCATAGCGCAGGCTGTGTTGGACATCAACGGCACCGTCGTCAAAGGTGTGCCAGATGAAGGCCGGGGGAGTCCGGCCGGTCACGGTCAGCTCGGCGGAGAGCCCGGCCAGGAGTTCCCTGGACGGCGAGGCGCCGAGCAGGTTATCGATGCTGCCCTGGTGGACGGACGTTTCGAAGGACACCACGGGATAGCACAGGATGGCGAGGTCCGGACGGGAATCCGGCACGTCCAGTGCGTCGTCGCCGGTGGGGATGCCTGCGGCCAGCGTGGCAGCCAGGTGACCGCCTGCGGAGAATCCGAGGACCCCGACACGTGAGCCGTCCACTGCCAGTCCGTGCCCGCCGCTCCGGATCCAGGCCAGGGCGGCCTTCGCGTCCGCCAGCGGCGCGGGATGGCGGTGCGGAGCCACCCGGTAGCGCAGCACGAAGGCATGGATGCCCAGCGACGAAAGCCACCCGGCCACCGGCTCGGCCTCGTGGTCCGCGTGGCGTTGGTAGCCGCCGCCGGGAAGGACCAGGATGGCCGGGGACTCCCGGCCCGCAGGGACGTTTGCGGGGACGGCGCTGAGGCCTGCCGGCTCCATGGCCAGTGCGGTCAGGGAGTCCAATCTGTACTCCGCCGGAGCGTCACCTGACCCGTGACGGCTGTGCCGCCGTCGCGGTCCATGTCCAGTCCGCCGTGAACGTCGGGGCCCACGGTGCTCAGGGTGGCCAGGCGGCCGATCTCTTCGAGCGGAAGGCGGACCGTTGAGAGTCCGGGGCGGAAGTCCCTGAGGGTTTCGATGTCGTCGAAGCCGGCCACCAGGGCGTGGCGGGGAACCCGGAATCCCAGGGAACGGAGCGCCGCGGTGGCGCCGATTGCCATGACGTCGTTGGCGGCGAAGATGCACAGTGCCGGTTTCGCGCCTTCGTTCGCCGGTTCGGCATTCCGGGCGTCCCTCATGCGGTCCGCCAGCACAAGCCCGGCCTCATAGCCGCCGGCACGGTTGAAGGAGGCGCGGAGGACCTCGGCTGCCGGGCGGCCGGCCGCGGCCAGGCCGGACTGGAAGCCGCGGATCCGGTCATCGGAGGTGATGAGCCCTTCGGGGCCGCCTATGATCACGAAGTCACCCGAGTGGCTGGCCGCCAGCTTCACGGCAAGTTCCGCAGCCAGCTGCTCGTTCGGCACTTCCACGAGGTGGTATCCGTCCAGGGCCGCTGCGCCGACGATTGCCTGCCCCACCACACCCACGTGGCCGCCGTTGCGGCAATAGCGGTCCAGTTCGGCGGCAAGTTCAGCATTGCCTTGCTCATCCTCAGGCCGGGATGACCTCGAGCCGGCAATCACAATGGCGTCGGCGCGCCTGGCCGCAAAGGCGGCCACCGCTTCCTTCTCATCGGCCGGGGTCCCGGCCGTGGTGGCCAGCAGCACCATCTTGTGCTGTTCACGCGCCACTTCCTGCACACCGCGGGCTATGGCCGAGAAATAGGGATCCGCGATGTCGTGCACGATCAGGCCCACCAGCCCCGAGCTGGACTTCGCGAGTGCCTGTGCCTGGGCGTTGGGAATGTAGCCGAGGGTTTCGGCTGCCTGCCGCACCCGCTCGGAAACTCCCGGGCCCGGTTTACGGGCAGAACCGTTGAGGACCCGTGATGCAGTGGCCGGTGAGACTCCGGCCAGTCGTGCCACCTCGGTGAGGGTACTTGCAGCCACCGATTTCTCCTGTTCAGCAAACGTGCGCGTCATGGTCATTATGGCAGTTGGTGAGACTTTCGGGAAAGCGCTTGCCATGCAGGCCCTGACGATGCATCATAAATGCAGTGGGAATGCGCTTTCCCAGCAATCTCGATTGAGTTAACAAAACTGTGGAGGACACATGGGCTTCGAAACAAAGACGATCCGTATCGCCATGAACGGCATCACCGGCCGGATGGGCTACCGCCAGCACCTGCTGCGCTCCATCCTCCCCATCCGCGACGCCGGCGGCTTCACCCTCGAGGACGGCACCAGGGTACAGGTCGAACCCATCCTGGTTGGACGCAACGAAGCCAAGATCCGGGAGCTTGCCGAGCTGCACAAGGTCTCCGAGTGGAGCACCGACCTGGACGCCGTGATCAACGACCCCACCGTCGACGTCGTCTTCGATGCGTCCATGACCAGCCTGCGCGCGGCCACCCTGAAGAAGGCCATGCTCGCCGGCAAGCACATCTTCACCGAGAAGCCCACTGCCGAAACGCTCGAAGAGGCCATCGAACTCGCCCGGATCGGGAAGGAGGCCGGCGTCACCGCCGGTGTGGTGCACGACAAGCTGTACCTGCCCGGCCTGGTCAAGCTGCGCCGCCTCGTCGATGAAGGCTTTTTCGGCCGCATCCTGTCCATCCGCGGCGAGTTCGGCTACTGGGTCTTCGAAGGCGACGTCCAGGCGGCCCAGCGTCCGTCCTGGAACTACCGCAAGGAAGACGGCGGCGGCATGACCACGGACATGTTCTGCCACTGGAACTATGTCCTCGAAGGCATCATCGGCAAGGTCAAGAGCGTCAACGCCAAGACCGCCACCCACATCCCGGCCCGCTGGGACGAGGCCGGCAAGGAATACAAGGCCACGGCCGACGACGCCTCCTACGGCATCTTCGAACTGGAAACCCCGGGCGGCGACCAGGTCGTCGGCCAGATCAACTCGTCCTGGGCCGTCCGCGTCTACCGCGACGAGCTGGTGGAATTCCAGATCGACGGCACCCACGGCTCAGCCGTCGCGGGCCTGAACAAGTGTGTCGCGCAGCAGCGCGCCCACACGCCCAAGCCCGTCTGGAACCCGGACCTGCCCGTCACTGAGTCCTTCCGCAGCCAGTGGCAGGAAGTCCCCGCCAACGCCGAACTGGACAACGGCTTCAAGCTGCAGTGGGAAGAATTCCTGCGCGACGTCGTCGCCGGCCGCGAGCACCGCTTTGGCCTGCTCTCCGCAGCCCGCGGCGTCCAGCTCGCCGAGCTCGGCCTGCAGTCCAACGACCAGCGCCGCACCATCGACATCCCGGAGATCACGCTCTGATGACATCACTGATCCTTCCCACCGGCGACGGCGGAACCCGCGAATACCGGCTGCAGCCGGCACCCGCCTGGTCCAAGCCCGTGGCACCCATCACCTCGCGGCACGCCTACGCCGCAGCCCATGTCATCCCCGAAGTCACCGCGGACAACACTCCGGGAGCCCCGGCCCGCCTCGACTGGGACGCCACCATGGCCTACCGGCACGAACTCTGGTCCTACGGCCTCGGGGTGGCTGACGCCATGGACACAGCCCAGCGCGGCATGGGCCTGGACTGGGCGGCCACCCAGCAACTGATCAAGCGCACCGGCGTCGAGGCCGCATCCGTTGTCGAAGCGGGTGGCCCGGCCACGGCCGGCAAGTCAGTCCGCGACCTGGTGTCCTGCGGCGCCGGCACCGACCAGCTGGACCTGGCCGCCCTGCCGACAGGTGCTGCCGGAATCCAGGCTGTCCTGGACGCCTACCGCGAGCAGGTCGCCGTCGTCTCCGAGGCCGGACCCAAAGTCATCCTCATGGCCTCACGGGCACTGGCGAAGGCGGCGAGCGGTCCGGACGACTACCTGCATGTGTACTCCACCCTCCTGCAGGAAGCGGACCAGCCGGTGATCCTGCACTGGCTGGGCACCATGTTCGATCCGGCCCTGGCCGGCTACTGGGGCTCGGACGACGTCTCCACAGCCACAGACACCTTCCTGTCCCTGATCCGCGAGCATGCGGACAAGGTGGACGGGGTCAAGGTTTCGCTCCTTGACGCCAGCCACGAGGTGGCGCTCCGTGCGTCCCTCCCCGAGGGTGTCCGCCTGTACACCGGCGACGACTTCAACTATCCGGAACTGATCGACGGCGACGGCACCCGCCACTCGGATGCCCTGCTGGGCATCTTCGCCGCCATCTACCCGGCAGCATCGGCCGCGCTGCAAAGCTACGACGCCGGCGACGCCGTCAGGGCCCGCGCCATCCTGGACTCCACCCGGGAACTGGGCAAGCACATCTTCAGCGCACCCACGTTCTACTACAAGGCCGGCATCGCGTTCATGTCCTGGCTCAACGGCAAGCAGCCGGGGTTCCAGATGGTGGGCGGACTGCACTCGGGCCGCTCCGTCGTGCACCTTGCGAAGACCTTCGAACTGGCTGACCAGGCAGGCCTGCTCAAGGACCCTGCCCTTGCCGCGTTCCGGATGTCGGACTACCTGCGCATCAACGGAGTGGGAGTATGAGCAACGACTTCTCAAGGCTGTCCCTCAACAGCGCCACCACCAAGAAATGGACCCTGGCCGAGGCCGTTGACGGCTGCGCCCGTGCCGGTATCCCCGCTATTGGCCCGTGGCGTGACCGCGTCCACGAAGCCGGAGTGGAGAAAGCTGCGAAGCTCATCAAGGACGCCGGCCTGCGTGTTTCCTCGCTGTGCCGGGGCGGCTTCCTGACAGCGCCGGACGCCGAAGGACAGGCGGGCGCACTTGCCGACAACCGTGCCGCGATCCTGGAAGCCGTGGCGTTGGATACCCGGGAGCTCTTCCTTGTGGTCGGTGGCCTTGCCCCGGGGGAGAAGGACGTGGTGGCCGCCCGCCGGCGCGTTGCCGACCGCCTCGCGGACCTGGTTCCGTTCGCCGTCGAGAACGGCGTGCGGCTGGTCCTTGAACCACTGCACCCGATGTACGCCGCCGACCGCGCCCTGATCTCCACCCTGGGCCAGGCCCTGGACCTGGCGGCGCCGTACGACGCCAAAGCCGTCGGCGTCGCCGTCGACACGTTCCACGTCTGGTGGGACCCGGACCTGAAGGCGCAGATCGAACGGGCAGGGCGGGAGGGCCGCCTCGCGTCCTACCAGGTCTGCGACTTCAACCTGCCCATCGCCGCCGACGCCCTGTTGTCCCGGGGCATGATGGGCGACGGCGTCATCGACTTCGCGACCATCGGCACGTGGGTCCGGGACGCCGGCTACACCGGCGACATCGAAGTGGAAATCTTCAACCAGGAAATCTGGGACGCTGACGGCGACAGCGTCCTGGCCACCATGAAGGAGCGCTACGCGGCACTCGTCCTGCCGTTCGCCTGACTGCCTCCGGCTGACGGCCCGGCACCGCATGACGGTGCCGGGCCGTTTTCTTGCCCTTAACACCTTCGTTGACCGCGCGTATTGTCGTGCCAAGGGAGGCACTCACATGGAAGATCCGATCAAGGACGCCCGGGCGTCGGTGCTCGTGGACGCCCCGCGGAGCCGGGTATGGCAGGCGTTGACCGATCCGGATATCGTCAGGCAATATTTCCTCGGCACTCAACTGACTACCACCTGGCAGGTAGGTGAACCCGTGACCTTTGCCGGGGAGTGGAAGGGCAAAAGCTATCAGGACAAGGGAGTCGTGCTCGAAAACCGGCACGAAGAACTCCTGCGCATCACCCACTACAGCCCGCTGACGGGGCTGCCGGATGAGCCCGAAAACTACCACACCGTGGAGTACCGGCTGGACGAAAGCCCTGACGGCACGCGCGTCATCATCACGCAGGGGAACAACAAGAGCGAATCAGAGGCAGAGGAATCCGCCAAGCTCTGGGAGATGGTGCTGGGGAACCTTAAGGAGCTGTTGGAGCGCTGACGATTCGGCCTGAGGCGGCTTGGACGTGGGCGCCGCCGTGCGGGGCGTCGACACGCGGGACGTTCGGGGCTAGCTTGGGCACATGACCGAGATTCCAGACGAAGACGGCACCGCGCGCGGGGACGACGGAACGACCCGGCCGGTGGACGAGGCGGGACGGGACACCGTCGCCGGCGACCTGGCCGCTACGATCGAACCCGATATAGCCGGGATGGACGACACCCCCGAAGGACATAGGGGCGAGACGGACCACCGGTGAAGCGGCGTGCGCTTCGGCGTGCTTAGCGGACCCGCTGCGCAAGGACGCGGCGGCGGTGGGCCGCGGCCCGCAGTTGGATGATTCGTGCGGCCCCGGCGACAGCCACGAGCACCCCGCCGCCGACAGCCGCGATGAACAGCGCGATGCCCAGCGGCACCGCGCCCTCGAGTCCGAAGTACCGGACCTGCACATAATCCTGGTTCTGCAGGATGAAGATGATCAGGAGCACCATCACCGCCAAAGCGGTGGCTACGGCGGCCCAGACCATGCCTGCCCTGGTGACGTGGCGGTCCTCGGGCAGGGGCGACGCTGCTGGCGGAGTTGATGGCGTTGGCTGTGCCGGCGTTGGCCGGGCCGGGCCGGGCTGTGCCGGCTCAGGCTGGGCCGGGACCGGCTGTGCCAGCTCAGACTGGGGTGATGGTGCGGCTGTCTCGCGCGGCTCGTTGTCCGGTGATTGCTGAGTCATGGGTCCATCCTCTCCGAGGTGATCCGCCGGTGGCGGAAGGCGCGGCGCCGACGCCACTTCAAATGAGTCAGCGCCGCCCCTGAATCATAAGCATGCTTAGCGTAATTAGCCCGCAGAAGGCTGTTGTCCCGCATTTCGGCATGTCACGTCCAGGACAAACAAAGCGGCCCCCTCTGCTTGGCGCAGGCGGGAGCCGCTTCGTGTTGTGCCCCAGGAGGGAATCGAACCCCCGACCGGCGGATTAGAAGGCCGCTGCTCTATCCCCTGAGCTACTGGGGCACGTGGGCGCGTCCGGGCCATTCCGGCGGCGCCTAGAAAAGTTTACAGTGCCGCGCGCCCTCGGCCAGTCAGCCTGTTTACGGGCGTTTTGACTCGTCCCCCACATCCGGACTTCAGCGGGAGTTTTGCACATAACAAAGGCCGCCCCTCGCTCCCTGGCCCTGGCGGCGTGAAGCTGAAGATGCCTGCTAGGGCACCATCATTTTCGAGACAGGAAACCAAGATGACTGACACCATCACTGTCCGGGGCTTCGTTGCCACGGAGATCAAAAGTTCCACCACACCCCGGGGAGTGCCCACCGCATCGTTTCGGCTCGGCTCGACAGACCGGCGTTATGACCGCGCGTCCGGCACGTGGGTGGACGGCAACACGAATTGGTTCACCGTGCAGGGCTACCGACAGCTGGCTGGCAATATGGGCTGCAGCATCAAGAAAGGCCAGCGCGTCATCATCGTGGGCCGGCTCAAGATGCGGAGCTGGGAAAAAGACGGCCGGATCCACCATGTTGCCGAGATCAACGCCGAGTCAGTGGGCCATGACCTTATGTGGGGCTCCGCCAACTTCATCCGCACGGCCGGAAACTCCGCCCAGCCCGGTATGGGGCAGGGCCAGCAAGGCTCCGTATCCGGGACGCAGGACGGCATCGGGCAGGGTACTGAAGAACCGGATGACGCCGGAGACGGCCGCGAGCAAGACGAAAGCGACGACCCGGCAGCTGAAGGCATATTCGTTGACGACGAAAACGGCGGCGTCCTGCAGCTCGATCCGGCGACCGGCGAACTCACCGGAGCCGCCGCCTGAATACACCGCCGACGCCGCCTGCGGCACCGTACCCCTGCGGTGCCGCATGGCAGAATGGCACAGTGATCCGCGCAGAGACATCCCAGCAACAGTACGGTCGCCGGTACGGCACGCCACGGTCCGGAACCGGGCGGCGCGTACGCAGCGCCTGTGCCCTGCTCATGGGGGCGTTTGTCATCGCAGCCGGCCTCGCGGGCTGCACCGGAACGCAGGCCGGGTCCCCGGCAGGCTCCTCGCGGGCCGAACAACCGGCTGCACCGGCCGGCTCCTCTTCCGCGTCGGCGGCTGCGGGGCAGCCGGAGGTTGACGCCGCGACCGCCCGCCTCACTGAAACAGTCGGCAACGCCCTCCGCGGAGTCGCCGCAGCCAACCCCAAACCTGGTCAGGAGCAGGTGGCCGCGGCGCTGACGGGAGCGGGTATACCCGCCGGTTCACTGCAGGTGTCGGCCGGCAGCACGCCAACCGGCCTGGCGGTCGACGCCATTGAGGCGGCGGCCCTGCAGGGTGGGGATTGCGTGATCGGCCAGATCCGCGAAGGAGCTGTGGTGGTCACAGTCCTTCCGGTGCTGGCAACCGGGAAATGTTTCGTCGGAGGCTGACCCTGGGCCGGACCCTCGTCCAATGCCGGCCGCGAATGTGAGTTAAGCCCGCCGACCCACTAGATTTGGAACCATGGCGGAATTTATCTACACAATGACCAAGGCCCGTAAGGCTGTTGGCGAAAAACTTATTCTCGACGACGTAAGCATGTCCTTCTTTCCGGGGGCCAAGATTGGTGTTGTTGGCCCCAACGGTGCCGGTAAGTCCACCATCCTCAAGATCATGGCCGGCCTGGACACTCCCTCCAACGGTGAAGCGCGGCTCAGCCCGGGCTACACGGTAGGCATCCTTCTCCAGGAGCCGCCGCTGAACGAGGAGAAGACGGTCCTGGGCAACGTCCAGGAGGGCGTCGGCGAGATCTACGGGAAGATCCAGCGCTTCAACGAGATCTCCGAGGAAATGGCCAGCCCTGATGCTGACTACGACACCCTGCTGGAGGAAATGGGCCACCTCCAGGAAGCCATCGACGCCGCCGACGCCTGGGACCTCGACTCCCAGCTCGAGCAGGCCATGGATGCCCTTCGCTGCCCGCCTGCCGATGCCGACGTGACCCTCCTTTCCGGTGGTGAGCGCCGCCGTGTCGCGTTGTGCAAGCTGCTGCTGCAGAAGCCGGACCTGCTGCTCCTCGACGAGCCCACCAACCACCTCGATGCCGAGAGCGTTCTCTGGCTGGAACAGCACCTCTCCAGCTACGCGGGTGCGGTCCTGGCCGTCACCCACGACCGGTACTTCCTGGACCACGTGGCCGAATGGATCGCGGAAGTGGACCGCGGCCACCTCTACCCGTACGAGGGCAACTACTCCACGTACCTGGAAAAGAAGCGCGCCCGCCTTGAAATCCAGGGCAAGAAGGACGCCAAGCAGGCCAAGCGACTCACTGAAGAACTCGAGTGGGTCCGCTCCAACGCCAAGGGCCGCCAGACAAAGTCCAAGGCCCGCCTTGCGCGCTACGAGGAAATGGCTGCAGAGGCGGACCGCACCCGGAAGCTCGACTTCGAAGAGATCCAGATTCCTCCGGGACCCCGGCTCGGCGGCCTGGTGCTCGAAGCCAAGAACCTGCAGAAGGGCTTCGAGGACCGCACCCTCATCGACGGCCTCTCCTTCACGCTTCCCCGCAACGGCATCGTCGGCGTCATCGGCCCCAACGGCGTTGGCAAGACCACGCTCTTCAAGACGATCGTGGGCCTGGAACCCCTTGACGGCGGCGACCTGAAGATCGGTGACTCCGTCAAGATCTCCTACGCTGACCAGAGCCGCGGGGGGATCGATCCCAACAAGTCCCTCTGGGAGGTTGTCTCGGACGGCCTCGACTACATCCAGGTCGGCCACGTTGAAATGCCGTCACGTGCCTACGTCGCGGCGTTCGGATTCAAAGGCCCGGACCAGCAGAAGAAGGCAGGTGTGCTCTCCGGTGGTGAGCGCAACCGCCTGAACCTGGCGCTGACCCTCAAGCAGGGCGGCAACCTGCTGCTCCTTGACGAACCCACCAACGACCTGGACGTCGAGACGCTCAGCAGCCTCGAAAACGCACTGCTGGAATTCCCCGGCTGCGCCGTCGTGGTGTCGCACGACCGCTGGTTCCTGGACCGAGTGGCCACGCACATCCTGGCCTATGAAGGCGACGAGGAAAACCCGTCCAAGTGGTACTGGTTCGAGGGCAACTTCGAGTCGTATGAGGAAAACAAGGTGGAGCGCCTCGGCCCCGATGCGGCCAAGCCGCACCGCGTCACGCACCGCCGCCTGACCCGCGACTAGGCCCACAGCCGTCCGGGGTACGCAGAAGGCCGGTTCCCTTGGGGAACCGGCCTTCTGCGTACGCTGCCCGGTTTAGTCCTTCCCGGCTTTGCGCATCTGGTGCTGGAGGACTTTCGTCTGGAAGGCTCCAACCACTTTGTTCTTGAGGTCGGTCGGCACCCGGACCATGCCCTCCTGGGCCACTGTCGCCACATGCTGCCCGTCCCGGCTGAAAATCTTGCCAGTGGCCAGGCCGCGGGCCCCCTGGGCGCTCGGGGATTCCTGCACATACAACAGCCATTCATCGACGCGCACGGGCCGGTGCCACCACATGGCGTGGTCAAGGCTTGCGACGCTCATGCCGGGCGTGATCCAGCTGAGTCCGTGTTTCCGGAGGATGGACTCCAGCAGCGTGTAGTCGCTGGCGTAGGCGAGGGCCGCCCGGTGCGTGTTGGCGTCGTCGGGCATCGGCCCGAAGGTCTTCATCCAGACGGCATTCCGGGCTTCCCTCTCACCGTTGGCCGAAACGTACAGCGGCGGATCCACGTGCCGGATATCGAAGGGACGCTCGTACGCCCAGTGCCGGGCCACGGGGTGGTCGAACTTGCCCAGGAGGTCCGCCGTGCTGGGCAGCGAATCGGGATCGGGTATGCCCTCGGGCATGGTGGACTGGTGGTCGATTCCCTCGTCCTCCTCCTGGAAGGAGGCAATCATGGACAGGATAGGCATTCCGTCCTGGTACGCGTGGACCCTGCGGGCCGAGAATGACCGTCCATCCCGCAGCCGCTGGACGCCGAACGTGATGGGCTTGTTGGCGTCACCCGGCCGCAGGAAATATCCATGCATGGAATGCACGCTGCGCGCCGCATCGACCGTCCGGTTTGCGGCGATGAGCGATTGCGCCAGGACCTGGCCGCCAAAGACCCGCTGCCGGGGCTGCCGCTGGGACGGTCCCATGAAGATGTCCTCATCGGTCCTGGCACCCTCAAGCTCGCCGAGGTCCAAAAGTTCAATGAGCGAGGAGGTGGGGTCCTGGATCGGTGGCCCCTGCAGTCCGGCGTCGGCTTCAGTCATGGTTCGACTTTAGACGTCACTCCGGCGCCGTCCCAAAGAGGCGCAGCCGGTAGAGTCGATATTGTGTCTGACGTCCTAACCCAGCCCCTGCAGTTCACCGATCCCCGCGACCTTGCCGATCTGCGCACCTTTGCCACCCGCGCCAGGTCGATCGACGACGGCGCCATCCGCCTCCAGGCCTCCGGCCCGGTGCTTGCCGCGTACGTGTGCGTGCTGCGGCCCAGGCTGCTGGGCGAGGCGACGCCGACCATCCTCGGGCTGCGGACCATGGCCCTAGCACAGCCCGCGGACACCGACGTCACCGTCCCGATTTCGGCGGTGCTGGACCGGCTTGCCCGGGCAGGGGAGAACGACGTCGAACTGCCGCTGCCGCCAATGACCGTCACCGAATCGTGGGCCGGCGTCGGTGCGCCCCGCACCGGCTGGGAGCCCGTCGCCGCCCTGCCCGACAGTGCGCTGCGCCAGGCCGCAGAAGCCGGCATCACGGAGATCGCCGCCATCATCCCGGACAAGCCCGGTGCGCTGATCGTCAACAACGCCCGGGCCACAGTCTGGGGCCGGGAACTCCCCGGCGCTTCGGGGCTCCCGCTGGGCGCTGCGTTCGCGGCCCTCACCCTGGGCTTCCTCGGCGACGGCGAACAGCAGCTCTACCGGGGGGGACGCTGGTTCCGGCTCAGCGGACCCCGCGGACATGTCCTGGCGCGCACGGGGTCGGGACTTTAGCTCCTAGCCGCCAGCCTGACGGCCTGACAGGCTGAGCGCATGAGCGATGTGGCTATTCTGGTTCCCCCGATTGAGCGCCACCCGGGCTTCAACGATGCGCTGCATCCCGACCGCGGCTGGGTCCGCCTGCTCCGCTTTGCGGTCGGCGTCTTCGTCCTGGTGGCCCTTGTGCAGAAGACGTACGACGCAACCCTTCCGGGCAGCGATGTGGACATCGGCCAGCTCTACTCGGAATTCACCGTCCAGTCGAACCTCGTCCTGGGGTTGGTCCTGGTCGTTTCCGCCGCCCGGACCCGGGCCCGGCTGCCGGAGTGGTGGGACCACCTGCTGGGCGCACTCACGTTCTATCTGGTGATGACAGGCATCATCTACGCAGTCCTCGTCGCGCCGCCGGACGAGCCGTGGTGGAGCTGGGACATGTACTGGCCCCAGCTGGGACACCACCGCCTGGCTCCGCTGTTCATCGCTCTCGACTGGCTTCTGGTCACGAAGACGGTCCACGGAAAGTGGTCGCGGCCGCTCGCCTGGCTCAGCTACCCGTCCGCCTTCCTCATCTACTCCTGGATTCGCGGCGGGATCGATGGCTGGTACGTCTACGACTTCCTTGATCCGACACTCGAGGGCGGCTGGCCGGCCGCGCTGATGACGACGGCGCAGGTCCTCGTGGCGTTTCTCCTGATCGCCCTGCTGGTGCACCTTGGCGGCAACGCGCGCGCCGCAGTCGCGACCCGGCGGAAGCGGCGCTGACTGCGCCTTGGACGCGCGGGCGTTCTCAGGCGTCCGAGGGGCTGTTCACCATGGACAGCGCAGCGCGCTCCATGTAGTCCCAGAGGGTGCCCTCGTAAAGCGGCGGCAGTTCCAGCGCGTCCACTGCCGTGCGCATGTGGTGCAGCCACCGGTCCTTCGCCTCGGGCGTGACGCGGAACGGCATGTGGCGCATGCGCAGGCGGGGATGTCCGCGCTCCTCCCCATAGGTCGTGGGTCCTCCCCAGTACTGCTCGAGGAACATCAGGAAACGCCGCTTGGCCGGTTCCAGGTCCTCTTCCGGATACATCGGCCGCAGCAGCGGGTCTGTGGCCACGCCGTCGTAAAAGACGTCGATGAGCTTCACGAAGGTCTCGTGCCCGCCCACGGCGTCATAGAAGTTGTCCGTGTACCCGGGCTGCGTGAAGGGATCGTTCTGCATCAGCTGCTGTGGCTGGCGGGGTTCGCCGGCGCTCGGAATCGTCATGGTTCTATTCTCCGGCCTTCTGCTGGGGTGCGGATTCGGGGTCGGACTCCTCGGCGGAGTCGTCCGCCGGTGCCACGTAGGTTCCCTGGGAGCGGTTGCCCACCCGGAGGATCTCACCGTTGCGCAGGTACCAGATGGCGCCGTCGTCCGAGCGGACCCGGGTGATGCGGAGCCCCATGGACTCCACCGTGCCCACCACTTCGCTGGTCTCAATGACATCGCCGATGCCGTACTGGTCCTCGATCGTGATGAAGATGCCGGCCAGGAAGTCGCGGATGAGCTGCTGCGCGCCGAAGCCGATGGCGACACCCAGGATGCCCACGCTGGTCAGGAGCGGCGCGATATCCACGTCCAGGTTCTTGAGCACGTACATGATGGTGATCACCGCGATGAGCACACCTGCCACGCTGTTCAGCAGCGATCCGATGGTCTTGGCCCGCTGGACCCTGCGTTCGTGGTCCAGGGCGCGCAGGGCAGGGGCCACCCAGCGGAAGTGCGGTTTCTTGAAGAACGTGGTGCCGGCGGCAACGCTTTTCGTGATTCCGGCAATCACGAAGGAAGCGACCAGCCAGATCGTGACGCCAACTCCGATGCTGATCACGATTCCGGCGGCGTTGATGCCGGAGATGTCCGGTGCGGCGGGCGTGGTGATCGACAACATGCTGTACATCGGCAGGGATGCTCCTTATTGCTTATCGGCTTCCGCCGGAGCTGCCGGGCGTTCTCGTTCGCCGGGCGCATAACACTCTGTTCACCTTCAACACTAGCGCCGTAGCGTGGCTGCATGCGCATCCTGGTTCTTGGCGGCACCGCCTTCCTGTCAGCAGAAATTGCCCGGCAGGCAGCCGCCGCCGGCCACGACGTGACGTGCCTTGCCCGCGGGTCGGCGGCCCCTCCGCCGGAGGGAACCACCTGGTTGCGGGCGGACCGCAGCGCCGGGCGCCGGGCCTATGGCGACGCGGAACGAGAGTGGGACGCAGTCGTTGATGTGGCCCGTGACCCGGAGCAGGCCAGGGACGCGCTCGAGGCGCTGGCGCCCCTGGCAGCGCACTGGACCGTGGTGTCCAGCTGCTCGGTGTACGCCGACCATTCGGTGCCCGGAGCGGACGAGGGCGCAGCTTTGTTACGTCCGCTCGCACCGGGCACTGCCTTCACACCGGAGAACTACGGCGAGGCGAAATCGGCAATCGAACAGTACGCCACCTCCATTGCCGGCGGAAAGGCCCACCTCTGCCGGGCCGGCCTGATCGGCGGTCCCGGCGACGGGTCCGACCGCTACGGCTACTGGCCGGCCCGGTTCTCCCGCGACGCGGAGCCCGTCATTGTTCCGGACACCGGCCCGGGTGCCACCCAGGTCATCGACGTCCGCGACCTCGCCGCATGGGTGCTCACAGCCGCCGGACGGGGAATTACCGGTGCCCTGAACGCGGTGGGAAGCGTTGTCGGGTTCGATGACTACCTGGGGCAAGCACAGTGGCAAGGCAAGTACGCCGGCCGGGCGCTGGTGGTCCCGGAAGCCTGGCTGGTGGCACGGGGGATCGGCTACTGGGCGGGCCCGGATTCACTGCCCCTCTGCCTCCCGCCAGGACATGACGGGTTTGCCGCGCGCTCCAATGACGCCGCCCTGGCGGCCGGGCTCAGGCTGCGCCCGTGGCAGGACACGCTCCGGGACACGCTCGACGACGAACGCTGCCGCGGCCTCGACAGGGACCGGAAGGCCGGACTCAGTGCCGAAACCGAGCGGCGGCTCGTGGGTGAATTCCTGCGCGAACAAGGCCCGGCCCGTAGCTAGGCGTCCTGCACCCGGACAGCGGGTTCGTGCAGCACGGGAAAGTTCACGCTCCGGGCAATGAAGCAGACCTTGTTCGCCTCCTCGTGCAGCTGCTCCATGAGGGCGGCGTCCACGGCGGCGGCAACGGTCACCTCGGGCCGCAGCGTGGCGGATTCGAACTGGCCGCTGCCGTCGCGGTTGGTCCGCATCAGCGCTTCCGCGCGGTCCTCGTAGGCCGTCACCACCACGCCGTGCTTCACCGCCACGTGCAGGAAGGAGAGCATGTGGCACTGGGACAGGGCGGTCAGCAGCAGCTGTTCGGGGTTGTACCGCGTCTTGTCCCCGTGGAACGTCGGATCCGCGGAACCTTTGAGGACGGAAAGCCCGGGGATTTCGATGTCGTGATCCCGGGAGTACCCCCGGTACGTGGACGTTCCGTCTCCCCGGTTCCCGGTCCAGCGGACGGTCACGGCGTAGCGGTGCTCATCGAGGCTCATCTCACCGGCCCTACCCGATGTCAGCCTGGCGGGCGCGCAGTGCGCGCGCCACGCCGTCGCGGTTTTCCAGCATCATGCGCCGCAGGGCGGCACTGTCGCCAGGCAGCGTCGCCAGGAATTCGTCCGTCCGGTCCACGGTGGCCTGCGTGGTCTGCTGTGCCGGGTACAGCCCGACGACGATCTGCTGGGCGAGGGCGTGGGTGCGGTTGGCGACGATGCCGGGAACGGCGTCGAAATACTTCTCCGTGTAGGGCGCCAGCAGCGCCGGGTCCAGCACCCGGGTGAAACCTGCCACTGCGGACGCCTGGAGGGCGTTGGAGAGCTCGCCCTTCACCACGATGGACTCCCAGGCCGCAGCCTTGGCCTCCGCCGTGGGGATGGCTGCCTTGGCAAGGGCGGCGGCGTTCTGGCCGTTGGCGGTGTTGTCCCGCTTGAGTTCGGCGTCGATCTGCTCCTGGCCGGACCGGCCGCCGGCCACCAGCGACGCGAGCAGTTCCCACCTGAGGTCCTGGTCCACGGTGAGGCCGGCCAGGGACTCCGAACCGTCGAGCAGGGCTGAGACCTTATCCAGCTGGCCTTCGCTGCGGGCCAGCAGGGCAAAGGACTTCACGAACTGCAGCTGGGAGTCCGATCCCGCCGGAACCGCGCCGGCGAGGTCCCACAGCGTGTCCGCCGCGGCCACTGACGCCTCTTCGCGGTGCTCTTCGGCGACGTAAAAGCTGAGCGTTGTGGCCAGCTGCCGGAGCTGGACCAGGATCACCGATGAATCGGATTCGGAGGCGATGTTGGCAAGGATCAGTTGAACGTACCCGCGGGCCGGTGTTTCGCCGTCGCGAGCCGCGTCCCAGGCCGAGCCCCAGACGAGCGTCCGCGGCAGGCTCTCGCGGAAGTCCTTCAGGTGCGCCTTGGCGGTGGCCAGCGACTTCGGATCGAGCCGGACCTTGGCGTAGGCGAGATCGTCATCATTGAGCAGGATCAGGTCGGGCTGCTGCAGGCCGGCCAGGGCAGGCACGTCGGTGCGCTCGCCGTCGACGTCCAGTTCCTCGCGGTGCACACGGACAAGCTGCCCGTCGGTGACGTTGTAGAAGCCGACGGCGAGGCGGTGCGGCCGGATGGTGGGCTGCTCGGCAACCGCGGACTGCACGATGGCGAAGGACGTGATGGTACCGGCGGAATCCACGGCCACGTCCGGTGTCAGGGTGTTGACCCCGGCCGTTTCCAGCCACAGCCGCCCCCACTGGTCCAGGTCACGGCCGCTGGCTTTTTCCAGCTCCACCATGAGGTCGCTGAGCTCGGTGTTCTGCCAGGCGTGCTTGCTGAAGTATTCGCGGACCCCGGACATGAACTGTTCCGGGCCCACCCAGGCAACGAGCTGGCGCAGCACCGAGGCGCCCTTGGCGTAGGTGATGCCGTCGAAGTTCACCTCAACGTCCTGCAGGTCGTTGATCTCGGCGAAGATCGGATGGGTTGTCGGCAGCTGGTCCTGGCGGTAGGCCCAGGACTTCTCCACCGAGGCGAAGGTGGTCCAGGCGTGGTCGAACTCGGTGTTCTCCACCGCGGCGAGGTGGGACATGTACTCGGCAAAGGATTCGTTGAGCCACAGGTCGTTCCACCAGCGCATCGTGACAAGGTCGCCGAACCACATGTGTGCGAGTTCGTGCAGCACGGTGATGGCACGGCGTTCGACCTGCGCTCCCGTGACTTTGCCGCGGAACACGTAGCCTTCCAGGATGGTGACGGCGCCCGCGTTTTCCATCGCGCCGGCATTGAACTCGGGGACGAAGAGCTGGTCGTACTTCTCGAATGGATAGGGGCAGCCGAACTGCGCCTCAAAGAACTCGAATCCCTGCCGGGTAAGTTCGAAGATGTTGTCCGCGTCAAGGTACTGCATGAGGGATTTGCGCGCGAACACGCCCAGCGGAACGACCCGGCCGTCGGCGCACTTCACTTCGCTGCGCACCGACTGGTACGGGCCGGCGACCAGCGCCGTGACGTACGACGACAGCCTCGGGGTTGCTTCGAACTCCCAGACAGAACGGGCCCCGCCGTCCTCGCCGGGAATGGTTTCGATGGGAACGGGCGTGGGGGAGTTGGACACCAGGTCCCAGTGCGACGGCGCTGTCACGGTGAACGTGAAACTGGCCTTGAGGTCGGGCTGCTCGAACACTGCGAACATCCGGCGCGAATCGGGCACCTCGAACTGCGTATACAGGTAGACCTCGTTGTCCACCGGATCCACGAAACGGTGGAGTCCTTCACCGGTGTTCATGTACGGCGCATCCGCAACCACCAGCAGATCGTTTTCCGCAGCCAGGTACGGGAGCTGGATGCGGACACCGTCCGACACCTCCGCGGGGTCCAGTTCGGTGCCGTTGAGCATGATGCTGTGAACCTTGTGGGTGACCGCGTCGATGAAGGTGGAGGACCCGGGCCGCGCGCTGAACTTGACGGCAGTGGTGGACCCGAAGATATTTTCGCCCCGGGTCAGGTCCAGGCTGACGTCGTAGGACTCAACTGAGATGAGGTTGGCGCGCTCGCGGGCTTCTGCGCGCGTCAGGTTCATGCCTGGCAAGGTGTGGCCTCCAGAAAAGGTTGCGGATACCGGCCGGCAACGGTCATCACCGGCACTGTGAAGTCATTCTTTCACTCCAAGGG
Source organism: Arthrobacter oryzae (assembly GCF_030718995.1). Lineage (NCBI taxonomy): Bacteria > Bacillati > Actinomycetota > Actinomycetes > Micrococcales > Micrococcaceae > Arthrobacter > Arthrobacter oryzae. The sequence continues at coordinate 4,389,556 of NZ_CP132204.1, read as the reverse complement.
GCGATGGCAAGTTAGGTGCATCACGCAGCGCCGGTGCGGAGTAGCGTTGAGGTATGGGAAAGCTCAGGGATTCGGTGGACGTCAGGGCGCTGCGCTTCGCCGCGGTGTTCCCGGTGCTTCTGGCCTCCGCGTTTGTCGTCTGCGCATTCCTGCTGCGCGCCGACGTCCCGGACCCCATGGCGGTGCGCTGGTCCGACGCCGGTCCGGCCGGCTTCGCGCCGTTCTCCGCCTTCGTGGCGTTCGGCGGCCTGATCATCGTGTTGGTGGGCTGGCTCGTCCTGGGGCAGGCCGTTCCATTGGGCCGGCCCGCCGTCATGCGGCGTTTGATGATGGGCACGGGACTCAGCGTCAGCCTTTTTGTCACCACGGTGCTGGCCGCAGTGCTGGTGGGCCAGGCAGGAATCGCCGACGTCCGCGAAGCACGGGTCGACATGTCCGTTCTCGCCCTGGGGAGCGGGGCGGCCTTGCCCCTCGGCGTCATTATGTTCTTCGTTTTCAAAGCCGACGAGCGCTGGTCGGTGGATGATGAGCGTGCGTTGCAGGAGGCGCTGGACCGAGAACTGGACCCCGACCTTGCCGCGGATTCAGTGCGGCTGTGGGTCCATGCGCGCAGTTCGGTGTTTGTGATGCTGGGTATCGCCTCGCTCTTTCCTGCTGCGCTGATCGCCATTGCCGTCCCGTGGCTGGGCGCCCTCCTGGTGGTGCTTGCCGTACTGGCAGCGGCCTTCCTTTTCGCACGGATCATCGTTGACCGCAGCGGGTTGCGGGTTTTCGTCGCCGGATTTGTCCCCGTCATGGAAGTTCCGGCATCGGCGATTTCCTCGGCGGCGCCGGCGGATGTCCGCGCCGCAGACTACGGCGGCTGGGGCTACCGCCACCACGGCGGGACCACCGCCATGCTGGTCAGCAGCGGCCCCGCCGTCGTCGTCAACCGTGCAGACGGCCGGAAGGTGGCGGTCAGCGGCGGCAGCACCGCTTCCGCCGAAAAGGTGGCCGCCGTCCTGTCCCGGGTGGCAGCCCGGGCCCGCGGCGAGAAGCGCCCGCCCCTGCCGTGATGTCCGCGGAGTGTTCACGGCGGGCCGCCGGCGCCTGCACCCTAGTACGCTTGGATCCGACCCCCGAAGCAGCCCGGAAGCCTACCGGTGCTAATGACTGAACGGACACTGCCGTGACCACTTCTTCCGACTTTCCGCGCGTCCACATCGCCACCGACCACGCAGGCATGGAGCTCAGCGCCCACCTGGTAGCCCACCTCACGGCCAAGGGCTACACCGTAGTGGACCACGGACCCAAGGAATACGATGCGCTGGACGACTACCCGTCCTTCTGCATCAACGCCGCGCTCGCCGTCGTGGCGGACCAGGCTGCCGGCGTCCACGCCCTGGGCATCGTGCTCGGCGGTTCGGGGAACGGCGAGCAGATCGCCGCCAACAAGGTCAAGGGCGTCCGTGCCGCACTGGCCTGGAACCTGTCCACGGCAACACTGGCCCGCGAGCACAACGACGCCAACGTCGTCGCCGTCGGCGGCCGCCAGCACAGCGTGGACGAAGCAACGGAAATCATCGAGGCCTTCCTGCAGGAACCGTTCAGCAACGATGAACGCCACGTCCGCCGCATCGGCAAGATCGCGGCCTACGAAAACACCGGCGAGGTTATCGCCTAGTGCCTGAGGGGCATTCGGTCCACCGACTGGCCCGCCAGTTCGCGGACGTGTTCTCCGGCCGGCGCCTGGCCGTTTCCAGCCCGCAGGGCAGGTTTGCCGACGGAGCAGCACTGCTGGACGGGCGCACCCTCGTCGGCACGGTGGCCCACGGCAAGCACCTGTTCCTGCATTTCGACCACGGGCTTGTCCTGCACGTTCACCTTGGCCTCTACGGCGCCTGGGACTTCGGCGGAGACGCCACGTTCCGGGGCGCGTCCAGCATCGGCGCGCCCCGCAAAGTGGGGGAGCGGGAAGTGTTCGACGACGGCGTGACGGACGAGAGTGCCCTGGACGGCAGCCCCGGCGGTGTTGCCCCGTACGCGGGCCCGCCCGCGCCCGTCGGTGCCGTCCGCGTCCGGCTTGCCGGTGACCACGGCTGGGCGGACCTCAGGGGCGCCACGACGTGCCACGCCATCACGGAGGAGGAGGCCGACGCAGTCCTGGGCCGGCTGGGACCGGACCCGCTGCGGAACCTTCCCGGGGACAAGGAAGGCTTCGCCGCAGGAGTGCGCGCACGGAAGACGCCCCTCGCGTCCCTGCTGATGGACCAGAAGGTGATCGCCGGTGTCGGCAACGTCTACCGCGCCGAACTGCTCTTCCGCCAGGGAGTGGATCCCTGGCTGCCCGGCCGTGCGCTGGACGCCGACGCGGCCGGCGAACTCTGGGAGGACACAGTTGCCATGATGTCCGACGGCGTCCGTGACGGCAGGATCATTACGACACCTCCCGGTTACTGGACGGAGTCCGTCGCCGGACTTCCGGCGCCGGAGGAGTCGCACTTCGTCTACCGGCGGCAGGGCCTGGACTGCCGCGACTGCGGAACCCCGGTGGCGCTGACGGAGCTAGCGGCACGCAAGCTCTATTGGTGCCCGGGCTGCCAGCAAGGCGCCTAGAACAGCGAAAAGCCCCTCCGGAGAGGGGCTTTTCGTTTGTACTGCTTTTCGTTTGTCCTGGAGGGGACGACGGGAATCGAACCCGCGTAATCAGTTTGGAAGACTGAGGCTTTACCATTAAGCTACGTCCCCGTGGAGATGCAGTGTCGCTGCATTTCTTCCGGTCGGCTGCTCGAGCCGGATACAACTAAACCTAATTCAGTGCCCCGGTGTCAAATGTGCATATCCGGCCGTTATGACCGTAGACTGTTCTGTGCACTTACGGGGTGTAGCTCAGCTTGGCTAGAGCGCCTGCTTTGGGAGCAGGAAGTCGCAGGTTCAAATCCTGTCACCCCGACTCTGCAGCTTGTCAGATCATTGCGTTTGCAGAACCCCATCCCACAAAACCAGGAGTACTTAGACTGTGAAGAGCGCTGTCGAGAACCTCACCCCCACGCGGGTCAAGCTCAATGTTGAGGTCCCTTTTGAGGAATTGAAGCCCAGCATCGAAGAGGCATACAAGACTGTTGCTTCGCAGATCCAGGTCCCCGGTTTCCGCAAGGGCAAGGTCCCCGCGAAGCTGATCGACCAGCGCGTCGGCCGCGGCTACGTGCTGGAGACCGCCATCAACGAAGGCCTCAACGGCTGGTACCAGGAAGCCGTCCAGGAAACCGGCATCCGCCCGCTGAGCCGTCCCGAGGTTGAAATCACCGAGGTCCCGGATCCCACCGCGACCGACGGCGAACTCAAGTTCCACGCTGAAGTTGACATCCGCCCCGAGATCGAACTGCCGGACTACGCCGGCATCAAGGTCGAGGTTGCGGCTGCAGAGTCTTCCGAAGCAGACGTTGACAAGGCCCTCGACGAGCTCCGCGGCCGCTTCGGCACGCTGAAGTCCGTGGACCGCCCGGCCGCCGACTCTGACTTCCTGACCATCGACATCACCGCCTCGATCGACGGCGCTGAAGTTGACTCCGCTTCCGGCCTCTCCTACCAGGTCGGCGCCGGCACCATGCTGGAAGGCCTGGACGAAGCCGTCACCGGCCTCAGCGCCGATGAGGACGCCATCTTCGAGACCACCCTCGTTGGCGGCGACCACGCCGGCGAAGCGGCCCAAGTCAAGGTAGTGGTCAAGTCCGTCAAGGAGCGCGAGCTTCCTGAGGCCGACGACGACTTCGCCCAGCTGGCATCCGAATTCGACACGCTGGCCGAACTGCGCGAGGACCTCGCCAAGCAGGCTGCCGAATCGAAGGTCGTCGAGCAGGGCGTCGAGGCACGTGACAAGGTCCTGGACAAGCTTGTTGAGCTCGTTGAGGTTCCCGTCCCCGCGTCGGTCGTCGAAGAGCAGCTGGAGCAGCACTTCAAGGCCGAGAACTCCCACGGCGAGGGCGAGCACGACACCGAAGAACACCGCGCGGAGGTCAAGGCCAACACCGAGCGTGCCTTCCAGAACGAGATCATCCTCGACGCCATCGCTGACAAGGAAGAAGTCGGCGTCAGCCAGAACGAGCTGATCGACTACATCGTGACCACCGCCAGCCAGTACGGCATGGACCCGAACCAGTTCGCCCAGATCATCGACCAGTCCGGCCAGGTTCCCATGATGGTTTCCGAGGTCCGCCGCCGCAAGGCGCTGGCCGTAGTCCTGGGCCAGGCCGAGGTCACCGACTCTGAGGGCAACAAGGTTGACCTCAGCGACTTCGTGCGCCCCGGCGGCGAAGAAGCTGCAGCCGCTGAGGCTGAAGCAGCTCCGGCCGCTGACAGCGAAGCCGTTGAAGGTGAAGCCTCCGCTGAGGAAGCCACGCCGAATGATGACCCCGCAGCAGTGAAGTTCTAACCCACGCTGCACGGAAGCCCCCGGATCCCAGATCCGGGGGCTTCCCCCGTTTAAGTCCTGAATTGTTTAAGCCGGAATGGCGGCGGTGTACTGCTGTCCGGTGCCGTTGCGCCAATCGTGCGCCGTCAGCGAACAGCGCGATCCGTGAGAACAAAACGGCCGCGAAACCGGTTAGTGTCCAAGTAGTGATTTTCAGTGGCGTCGTCCCGTGACGCCACCGTCGCCAGCGAGAGGTAAGTACATATGTCACAGCAAGCAGGGGCCCCCCGGATGGCTACTGTCGATCCGGCAGCCCAGGACAACTACATCTACAACCGCCTGCTGAAAGAGCGAATCATCTGGCTCGGCTCCGAGGTCCGCGATGAAAACGCCAACGCGATCTGCTCGCAGTTGCTGCTGCTGTCGGCGGAAAACCCGGATAAGGACATCTACCTTTACATCAACTCGCCGGGCGGCTCCGTGACGGCCGGTATGGCCATCTACGACACCATGCAGTTCATCCCGAACGACGTCGTAACCGTCGCCACCGGCCTTGCCGCGTCGATGGGCCAGTTCCTGCTCTCTTCGGGCACCAAGGGCAAGCGCTACGCCACCCCGAATGCGCGCATCCTGATGCACCAGCCCTCCGGCGGCATCGGCGGCACGGCCTCGGACATCAAGATCCAGGCTGAACTCATCCTCCACATGAAGAAGGTCATGGCCGAACTGACCGCAGACCAGACCGGCCAGACCGTGGAGACCATCCTCAAGGACAATGACCGCGACAAGTGGTTTACGGCTCCTGAAGCCCTCGAGTACGGCTTCTTCGACAAGATTGCCGCGCACGCGGGATCTGTGGCCGGCGGCGGCGGAACGCAAAACGCCAGCGGCTCGGAAAAGTAACCGGCGAAGACAGAAATGATGCCAGGAGAAATGAACATGAACTACAATTTCGGATCGACTGCCGGGAACCTGCCCACCAGCCGCTATGTGCTGCCGCAGTTCGAGGAACGCACGCCCTACGGCTTCAAGCGTCAGGACCCGTACACGAAGCTCTTCGAGGACCGGATCATCTTCCTGGGTGTCCAGGTGGACGACGCTTCCGCTGACGACGTTATGGCCCAGTTGCTGGTGCTTGAGTCCACCGACCCGGACCGCGACATCACGCTGTACATCAACTCCCCGGGCGGTTCGTTTACCGCCATGACGGCCATCTACGACACCATGCAGTACATCCGTCCCGAGATCCAGACCGTCTGCCTGGGCCAGGCGGCCAGCGCCGCCGCCGTCCTGCTCGCAGCCGGCACACCGGGCAAGCGGCTGGCACTGCCCAACGCGCGCGTGCTGATCCACCAGCCGGCCCTGTCCGGCGGCCAGGGCGGCCAGGCTTCCGACCTGGAGATCCAGGCTGCTGAAGTCATGCGCATGCGTTCCTGGCTCGAAGACACGCTTGCCAAGCACTCGGGCCGCACGTCCGAGCAGGTCAACAACGACATCGAGCGTGACAAGATCCTGACCGCCGCTGAGGCACAGTCCTACGGACTCATCGACCAGGTCCTTGACTCCCGCAAGATCAAACCGCAGGCGATCGCCAGATAACTGGCACGACACGCGGAGCCGGTGCGGTTCATGAAAAATGGACCGCACCGGCTTTCGTTTTCAACGCGTAAGGTTCCACCCCTCAGGCCGAATGTGACCTAGAGTGGAACATGTCACGGCCGGACCTTCCGGACCCACCGTGATTCCAGCAACCGGTGCAGTGCTGCGGTAGCAGCAGGATACTAAGGGGTTCACATATGGCTCGGATTGGCGAGAGCACGGATCTGCTGAAGTGCTCTTTCTGCGGAAAGAGCCAGAAGCAGGTGCGCAAGCTCATTGCCGGGCCCGGCGTCTATATCTGCGACGAGTGCATTGAGCTCTGCAACGAGATCATTGAAGAGGAACTCGCGGAAGTAGCGGACCTCGGCAGCTTCGAACTGCCGAAGCCGCGTGAAATCTTCGATTTCCTGCAGGAATACGTGATCGGCCAGGAACCAGCCAAGCGCTCCCTCGCCGTGGCTGTGTACAACCATTACAAGCGGATCCAGGCAGGGCACGCCCCCAAGAGCGGCAGCCTCGCCGAAGGCGTTCACCACGACGACGTCGAGATCGCCAAGTCGAACATCCTCCTGATCGGCCCAACCGGCTGCGGCAAGACCTACCTGGCCCAGACCCTGGCGCGCCGCCTCAACGTTCCGTTCGCAGTAGCGGATGCCACGGCGCTGACCGAAGCCGGCTACGTGGGCGAGGACGTCGAGAACATTCTCCTGAAGCTCATCCAGGCCGCTGACTATGACGTCAAGAAGGCCGAACAAGGCATTATCTACATCGACGAGATCGACAAGATCTCCCGGAAGAGCGAGAACCCTTCCATCACCCGGGATGTCTCCGGCGAAGGTGTGCAGCAGGCGCTGCTGAAGATCCTGGAAGGCACGGTTGCCTCGGTTCCCCCGCAGGGCGGCCGGAAACACCCGCACCAGGAATTCATCCAGATCGACACCACCAACGTGCTCTTCATTGTTGCCGGGGCCTTCGCCGGCCTCGAAGAGATCATCGGCTCGCGGTCCGGACGCAAGGGCATCGGTTTCGGTGCTCCGCTGAACGAAGTCAAGAACAACTCCGACTCCTACGGTGAGGTCATGCCGGAGGACCTGCTGAAGTTCGGGCTGATCCCCGAATTCATCGGCCGGCTTCCCGTCATCACCACGGTCTCCAACCTGGACCGGGCAGCCCTGATCCAGATTCTGTCCACGCCGAAGAACGCCCTGGTGAAGCAGTACCAGAAGATGTTCCAGCTGGATGGCGTGGAGCTGCTGTTTGACGATGAAGCGCTGAACATGATCGCGGACCAGGCCCTGGAGCGGGGCACCGGTGCCCGCGGGCTCCGCGCCATCATGGAGGAAGTGCTTCTTCCCGTCATGTTCGACCTCCCGAGCCGAGATGACATCGCGAGCGTCGTGATCACGGCTGATGTGGTGGCGAAGAAGGCCCAGCCCACCATGATCGCCCACGACGTGGTGGCGAAGCGGCGGAATAAATCCGCTTAGTTCTTTGCTCTTGGTAGATGTGCGCCGTAGTGCGCCATGCCCTGACGCCTTTTCCGGAGGAGATTTCCGTGCCTGAAACCACTGCGAGCAAAGCCGACTTTTGGTTCGACCCCCTGTGCCCCTTCGCCTGGATCACGTCCCGCTGGGTGGGCGAAGTGGAGGAAGTCCGTGACATTGAAACCGAGTGGCACGTCATGAGCCTCTCCGTCCTGAACGAAGGCCGGGAACTCGATCCCGGCTACCGCGAAGCGATGGACAAGGGCTGGGGTCCTGTGCGCGTCATCATCGCCGCTCGCGAGCAGTATGGTGACCAGGTCATCAAGCCGCTCTATGACGCCATGGGAAGCCTGATCCACGACGCCGGCGAGCAGGATTTCGATGTCGTGATCAGCAAGGCCCTGGCCGAATGCGGCCTGCCGGCCGGGCTCGCGGCCGAGGCCTCCTCCGACGCTTTTGACGAGCAGCTGCGCGCCAGCCATGAAGAGGGCATCTCCCTCGTGGGGCAGGATGTGGGAACGCCGGTGGTGGCCTTCAACGGCACGGCGTTCTTCGGCCCGGTGCTCACGCGCATCCCCAGGGGCGAGGAAGCCGGCCGTCTTTGGGACGCCGCGGTGACCCTGGCCGCGTACCCGCACTTCTTCGAGATCAAGCGAAGCCGCACCGAGCGTCCCGAATTCAACTGACGTCCCGCCAACCATAATTACTGTCCTGTAATTCCCCCGGGACCCTTGCGGATGCCCGGGGGGAGGACAACAATAGTTCTTACCCACTTCGAAAGAAGAGGGACACGGAAACCAAAGATTCAGTGACACGCATCTGACGCAGCCTTCGGCAAAGTCAGAAGCTGGCTACCAGTGACGAGGTAGGAAGACCTGAAATTCCGAGGATTCCGCCAGATTGTCACAGACGTCACGAGACAATCGAAAAAGTCGAAGCCCCACCAACGGCAAAACGCTGATGGGGCTTCCCCTTTGCCCGAAAACAGAAGCCCCACCAGCGTTCCTCGCTGATGGGGCTTCCCTTTTGCCCGAAACTGCCGGCTAGGCGCCCGGGGCGTCCTCCGGCTGGGCCAGGACAACATCGCTGACCGTCAGTTCGCCTTCGCCCGCCACAAGCGTCAGCTCGCGCGCATTGGACGCGGCCTTAAGGTCGGCAAGGCCTGCCTTCAGCTGCGTGGTGATTGATTCCGTGGCGGTGATGGTGGCGGACAGCACTTCAGTGCGCTGCTTGACCTTCGCCTCGGACTTGGCCTTGCGGATGCCGCTTAGCGCCACTCCGACGGTCGCCAGCATGGTGGTGTCGCCGTCGGGGACCTCAAGGGCGGCCGGCCACTCGGCGCGGTGCACCGATCCGCTGCGCCACCAGCTCCAGACCTCTTCAGTGGCGAACGGCAGGAACGGCGCGAACAGCCGCAGCAACGTGTCCAGCGTGGTGGCCAGGGCGGCCAGCACGGACGCCTTTTCGGGCTCGCCGGCCGCACCGTAGGCGCGGTCCTTGATGAGTTCCACGTAGTCGTCGGTGAACTGCCAGAAGAAGCTTTCGCTGATCTGCAGCGCACGGGCGTAGTCGTAGTTTTCGAACGCCTTGGTGGCCTGGGCCACGACGTCCGACAGCTGAGCCAGCACGGCACGGTCCAGAGGGTTGGTGAGCACCGACAGGTCCGCGGAAACCACCGAGTTTTCCGTGGCGCCCAGGTTCAGGACGAACTTCGAGGCGTTGAGGAGCTTGATGGCCAGGCGACGGCCGATCTTCATCTGCGCGATCTCGTAGGCGGTGTCCGCGCCGAGCTTGGCCGAGGCCGCCCAGTAGCGGACCGCGTCGGAGCCGTACTCCTCGAGGACATCGGTGGGGACGATCACGTTGCCCTTGGACTTGGACATCTTCTTGCGGTCCGGATCGAGGATCCAGCCGGAGATGGCTGCGTGCTTCCAGGGTGCCGTGTCCTGCAGCGCGTCGGCACGCACGGCCGTGGAGAACAGCCACGTCCGGATGATGTCGTGGGCCTGCGGGCGAACATCGAACGGGTAGACCTTGGAGAACAGTGCCTCGTCCGTGCTCCAGCCGCCCACGATCTGCGGCGTCAGCGAGGAGGTGGCCCACGTGTCGAGGACGTCGGCATCACCGGTAAAGCCGCCCGGCACGTCGCGCTGGGCTTCCTCGTATCCGGGAGCGGCGTCGGCAGCCGGGTCGACGGGGAGCTGTTCGTCTGTCGGCAGGACCGGCGCGTCGTAGTCCGGGTTCCCGTCGGCGTCGAGCGGGTACCAGACCGGCACCGGCACGCCGAAGAAGCGCTGGCGGGACACCAGCCAGTCGCCGTTCAGCCCTGAGATCCAGTTTTCGTAGCGGGAGCGCATGAACGCCGGGTGGAATTCGATCTCGTTGCCGCGCCCGATCAGGCGTTCGCGGCGGTCCTCGTCACGGCCGCCGTTGCGGATGTACCACTGGCGCGACGTCACCACTTCGAGGGGCTTGTCGCCCTTCTCGAAGAAGTTGACCGGGTGCATGATCTTCTTGGGCTCACCGTCGAGGAGTTCAGCGGCCGTCAGCTGCTCGACGACAGCCTCCTTGGCGCTGAACACCGTCTTGCCGGCGATCGCGGCAAAGGCCGCGCGGCCTTCCTCGGTGGTTATCCAGTCCGGGGTCTCGCCGACGATGCGGCCGTCGCGGCCCACGATCGCGCGGGTGGGCAGCTGCAGCTCGCGCCACCAGGTCACGTCGGTGAGGTCGCCGAAGGTGCAGACCATGGCGATGCCGGAGCCCTTGTCCGCCTTGGCGAGGTGGTGCGCCTTCACCTCCACCTCGACGCCGAACAGGGGAGAGGTGACCTTCTTGCCGAACAGCGGCTGGTACCGTTCGTCGTCGGGGTTTGCCACCAGGGCGGCGCACGCGGCCAGCAGCTCAGGGCGCGTCGTCTCGATGTAGAGCTTCTCGCCGTCCTCGGTGAAGAACGGGTAACGGTAGTAGGCGCCGGCAACCTCGCGGTCCTCGAGCTCGGCCTGGGCCACCGCGGTGCGGAAAGTCACGTCCCACAACGTGGGGGCTTCTGCCATGTAGGCGTCGCCGGCGGCGAGGTTCGCCAGGAAGGCGCGCTGGGAGATGGCACGGGACTTGTCGTCGATGGTCCGGTAGGTCAGGTCCCAGTCGACGGACAGGCCGAGCGTCTGGAAGAGGTTCTCGAAGACCTTCTCATCCTCGACGGCGAGTTCCTCGCACAGCTCGATGAAGTTCCGGCGCGAGATGACATCAAAGTCGCGCTGGTTCTTGGCGGGCTCTGCCGGCGGCCGGTAGCCGGCGTCGTAATGGATGGCCGGATCGCAGCGCACACCGTAGTAGTTCTGGACGCGGCGTTCGGTGGGCAGGCCGTTGTCGTCCCAGCCCATCGGGTAGAAGACGTTCTTGCCGGTCATGCGCTGGTAGCGCGCCAGGACGTCGGTCTGGGTGTAGGAGAACATGTGTCCCACGTGCAGGGATCCCGACGCAGTGGGCGGGGGAGTGTCGATCGAGTAGACCTGCTCCCGTGTTGTGTCCGGGTTGAACTTGTAGGTCCCTTCGTCAAGCCAGCGCCGGGTGAGGGCGTCTTCCAGCCCCTCAAGGGCGGGCTTGTCCGGAACATTGATGGGGGCGGTGGTGGGCGTGTCTGTACCCTGCGTGTCTTCAGCCATGGAGCAATTGTTTCATGATCTCTTCCCCCGCCTGCGCGGCCGTCTGCCGTGGCATTCCGTTACGCCCGTATGCTGCCGGAGTTCCTCCGACGCTAGGGTGGTGCCATGACTGAGGAAAAGCGCACAAAGGCAGCCGTAGTAACGGGAGCAAGCACAGGCATCGGCGAAGCCACGGTCCGGGCGTTGAGGGCCGAAGGGTGGACTGTTTTCGCCGTCGCGCGCCGGGCGGACCGGCTTGCAACGCTCGCCGACGCCACCGGGGCCACGGCGATTGCGGCGGACATCGTCGACGACGAAGACGTGGAGAGGCTCCTGGCCGAGGTGACAAACGCCGGTGGAATTGACACCCTCATCAACATCGCCGGCGGTGCCCGGGGCGCCGACCGGATTGCGGAGGCCAAGACCGAGGACTGGGAGTGGATGTTCGACGTCAACGTCTTGGGCACGATGAAACTGACCCGCGCCTTCCTGCCGATGCTGCGCGCCTGCGGGGAGGGCACAGTCCTGAACCTGACCTCGACGGCGGGACTCGCCGCCTACGAGGGCGGTGCCGGCTACAATGCGGCCAAGTTCGCCCAGCACGCCCTGACCGGCGCTCTCCGGTTGGAAGAAGTGGAAAACAACCTCCGGGTCATTGAAGTTGCCCCCGGCCTGGTGCAGACGGAGGAGTTCGCCCTCAACAGGCTGGGTGACCAGGAGGCGGCGGGGAAGGTGTACCAAGGCGTGGAGAAACCCCTCACGGCGGGGGACGTGGCAGATGTGGTCCGTTACGCGGTGACGGCGCCGCACCACGTCAACCTGGACCAGATTGTGATCCGACCCGTGGCGCAGGCCGCCAACTACAAGCTGATCCGCAAGCAGGGCTGAGCCGGGCCGGGGCCGGGTCCAGGCATGGGCCGTTTTGCTGGAGAACACTGCAACTCTGGGTACAATCGAGTATCAGCTTTGACCCGGCCATCACCGGTGAGCTTCCGGAAGAACCTTCGGACTCCTGCCCCGCAGGAAACCGGAGCAGTAGAACCGGACGGGTAAGCCCGTCACAGCAGCAAATGAGCGGCCGACGCCGGTGCTCTCCCTGTCACGGGGTCCGGCGGCGGTAAGTGAGGTGGTACCGCGGTGCGGTGCTGTTGCAAAACAGCGCACGGGCCGTCCTCGCATCCTGAATGATCCACTTGTTCACTAGCTCAACCCAGGATGTCGAGATGACCTATTACCCCAAGGCCTCTGCCGCAGCGTCAGGCACCGGTTCCACCACCTCTCCTTCCAACACCACTGCTTCCAACACCTCCGCTGTATCGGCCTCCGTGAAGTTCCCGGAGATCGAAGAGCGCATCCTCAAGTACTGGGACCAGGACGGCACCTTCCAGGCGAGCATCGACCAGCGCAGCGCGGACGCGCCCGGCGGTGCGCCCGGCAGCAACGAGTTTGTCTTCTACGACGGCCCGCCCTTCGCCAACGGACTGCCGCACTACGGTCACCTCCTGACCGGCTACGCCAAGGACCTGGTGGGCCGCTACCAGACCCAGCGCGGCCGCCGCGTGGAGCGCCGCTTCGGCTGGGACACCCACGGCCTGCCCGCGGAGCTGGAAGCCATGAAGCAGCTGGGCATGACGGACAAGACCCAGATTGAAGCCATGGGCATCGACAAGTTCAACGACGCCTGCCGCGCCTCCGTCATGAAGTACGCCGACGAGTGGAAGAGCTACGTCACCCGCCAGGCCCGCTGGGTGGACTTCGACAACGACTACAAGACACTCAACGTCGAATACATGGAGTCCGTGCTCTGGGCCTTTAAGCAGCTGCACGAAAAGGGCCTGACCTACAACGGCTACCGCGTCCTGCCGTACTGCTGGAAGGACGAGACGCCGCTGTCCAACCATGAACTGCGCATGGACGACGACGTCTACAAAAACCGCCAGGACCAGACCGTCACCGTCACCTTCCCCATCACGGCCGGGGAGTCCGAGCTGTCCAAACAACTGGCCGGCGTGCAGGCCCTCGCCTGGACCACCACCCCCTGGACCCTGCCCACCAACCTGGCGCTCGCCGTCGGGCCTTCCATCACCTATGCTGTGCTGCCGGCCGGACCCAACGGCATCAAGGCCGCGTCCGCGGAGGCCCCGGTCGCGGGCAGCTTCCTGCTCGCGGCGGACCTGCTGGGCGCCTACGCCAAGGACCTGGGCTACGGTGACGGCACGGCCGGCGTCGAAGCCGCCGAGGCCGCGGTCACCGCCACCTACACCGGCGCCGAACTGGCCGGCCTGCAGTACCAGCCGCTCTGGAATGACTTCAGCGACGCCGAAAAGTACGGCACGGAGAACGCCTGGCGCTTCCTCGTAGCCGACTACGTCACCACCACCGACGGCACGGGCATTGTCCACCAGGCACCCGCCTACGGTGAAGATGACCAGAAAGTCTGTGAAGAGGCCGGCATCCCCGTGGTCCTGTCCGTGGACGAAGGCGCCAAGTTCCTGCCGCTGTTCTCGCACGGCGACCTGCACGACATCGTGGGCCTGCAGGTGTTCGAGGCCAACAAGCCCATCACGCAGGTGCTGCGCGCCCAGGGCCGCCTGGTCCGCCAGGCCAGCTACGAGCACAGCTACCCGCACTGCTGGCGCTGCCGCAACCCGCTGATCTACCGCGCCGTGTCCTCCTGGTACGTGGAAGTCACGAAGTTCAAGGACCGCATGTCCGAGCTGAATCAGGACATCAACTGGATCCCCGGCAACGTCAAGGACGGCCAGTTCGGCAAGTGGCTCGCCAACGCCCGCGACTGGTCCATCAGCCGCAACCGCTACTGGGGCAGCCCCATCCCGGTGTGGCAGTCCAGCGACCCCGAATACCCTCGCACCGACGTCTACGGCTCGCTTGCCGAGATCGAGGCCGACTTCGGCCGGCTCCCGCTGAACAAGGACGGCGAGGTTGACCTGCACCGGCCGTTCATCGACGAGCTGACCCGGCCCAACCCGGACGACCCCCGCACCCCTGAAGAGGGCCAGTCCGTGATGCGCCGCGTCGAGGACGTCCTGGATGTCTGGTTCGACTCCGGGTCCATGCCCTACGGCCAGGTCCACTACCCGTTCCAGAACGAGGAATGGTTCGACACGCACAACCCGGCGGACTTCATCGTCGAGTACATCGGCCAGACCCGCGGCTGGTTCTACATGCTGCACATCCTGTCCACGGCACTGTTTGACCGCCCGGCCTTCCGCAACGTCATCAGCCACGGCATCGTGCTCGGCTCGGACGGGCAGAAGATGTCCAAGAGCCTGCGCAACTACCCCGACGTCTCCGAGGTGCTGGACCGCGACGGCTCCGACGCCATGCGCTGGTTCCTGATGTCCAGCCCCATCCTGCGCGGCGGCAACCTCGTGGTCACCGAACAGGGAATCCGCGACGGCGTCCGCCAGGTCATCCTGCCCCTGTGGAACGTGTACAGCTTCTTCACCTTGTACACGAACGCGGCTGCCGGCGGTGCCGGCTATGACGCGAAGCTCCGCTACGACGGCTACGCCGACACCCTGGACCAGTACCTCATGGCCAACACCGGCGACCTGGTCCGCAACGTAACCGTCCAGCTGGACAGCTACGACATCTCCGGCGCCTGCGACGAACTGCGCAGCTACCTGGACATGCTCACCAACTGGTACGTCCGCCGCAGCCGCCAGCGCTTCTTCGACGAGAACGTGGACGCCTTCGACGCGCTCTACACTGCACTGGAAACCGTCTCCCGCGTGGCCGCGTCCCTGCTGCCGCTGGTCTCCGAGGAGATCTGGCGCGGCCTCACCGGCGGCCGCTCCGTGCACCTGGCTGACTGGCCGGACGCGGACCTGTTCCCGGCCAACCCTGCCCTGGTGGAAGCCATGGACCGTGTCCAGCAGATCTGCTCCACCGGATCCTCGCTGCGCAAGGCCGCGAACCTCCGCGTCCGGCTGCCGCTGCAGGAACTCACCGTCGTGGCACCCGGCGCGGATGCGCTGGGAGGGTTCGCCGCCGTCGTCGCCGATGAACTGAACATCCGTTCGGTCCGCCTGCTCGACGCCGAGAGCGCCTCCCCGGAGGAGTTCGGCATCGAGCAGAAGCTCGTGGTGAACGCCCGGGCCGCGGGCCCGCGCCTGGGGAAGAACGTCCAGCAGGCCATCAAGGGCTCCAAGTCCGGCGACTGGTCGGTTTCCGACGCCGGCGTGGTCACCGCGGGTGGGCTGGAGCTGGAACCGCAGGAATACACCCTGGAAACCGTCGTGGCCGAAGCCGCGGAGGGCGTCGGCTCACGCGCGGCTGCCGTGCTGCCCGGCGGCGGCTTCGTGGTGCTCAACACCGAAGTCACGCCGGAGCTCGAGGCTGAAGGCATTGCGCGCGACATGGTCCGCGCCATCCAGCAGGCCCGCAAGGATGCCGGACTAAACGTGAGTGACCGGATCCGGACAAGCGTGACAGCCCCGATGGATGTTGTGGACGCGGTGAAGGCACACGAAAACCTTGTGGTCACCGAAACCCTGACCCTGGAGCTTGGCCTGTACTCCGATGGAGACGGCACCGAGCTGCAGGTCGCCGTCGAGAAGATTGAGGCCTAGGACATGACCGACGAATTTTCCGTGGAGAGCGTCTACGCCGAACTGCTGGGCCGGGCGCCGGAGAACAAGATGGAGCCGCGCCTCGCACCGCTGTTCCGTGCTATGGATGTGCTGGGGGAGCCCAACAAGGCGTTCCCGATCATCCACGTGACCGGAACCAACGGCAAGACGTCCACGGCCCGGATGATCGAAGCCGGGCTCCGCGCCCACGGCCTCAGCACCGGCCGCTACACCAGCCCGCACCTGTCCAAGGTGACCGAACGGATCAGCATCGACGGCGCCCCCGTGCCGGATGAGACCTTCGTCCGGATCTGGGATGAGATCCGGCCCTACCTGCAGATCGTGGACAGTGAGCTTGAAGCCGAGGGCCAGCCCCGGCTGACCTACTTCGAATGCCTCACCATCCTTGCCTTCGCCGTCTTCGCCGACCAGCCGGTCAACGTGGCCGTCATGGAGGTGGGCCTGGGCGGCATCACCGATGCGACCAACGTCGGTGACGGCCAGGTTGCGGTAGTGACTCCCATTTCGCTGGACCACACCGACCTCCTCGGCGACACCACGGAGGACATCGCCTACGAAAAGGCCGGCATCATCAAACCGGGCGGCTTCCTGGTCAGTGCCGCACAGCCGGTCGGCGCAGCCCAGGTGTTGCTTGAAAAGGCCCGCGAAGTCCAGGCGCCGTACCGCTTCGAAGGCGTGGAATTCGGCGTGGAATCCCGGACCGTCGCCGTTGGCGGCCAAGTGGTAACCATCCAGGGCCTGGCCGGCCGGTATGAAGAACTGCTGGTGCCGCTGCACGGAGCGCACCAGGCGGAGAATGCCGCCGTCGCCGTCGCTGCGCTGGAGGCCTTCTTCGGCGGGGAGAAGGCGCTCGACGCCGACGTCCTCCAGGAGGCGTTTGCCACGGTGACGTCCCCCGGCCGGCTGGAGGTGCTCCGGACGGCCCCGACGATCATCGTGGATGCCGCCCACAACCCCGAAGGCATCCGCGTCTCCGCCGAGGCGATCCACGAGGCTTTCAGCTTCACCAAGCTGGTGGTGGTGGTGGGTGTCCTGAAGGAGAAGGACGCCGAGGAGATCCTCCGCCAGCTCAAGGAGTCCCTGGGCGATCTCGCCGCTGAATACTGCTTCACCCAGTCCAACTCGCCGCGGGCGGTCCCGGCCGAGGACCTCGCGGAAATTGCGCTGGACCTCGGCTTCGGCGAGGACAACATCCATGTGGCTGAGAAGCTCGACGACGCCCTGGAATGGGCTGTGGAGCATGCCGAATCCAACGAAGACCTCGCAGGCGGCGTCCTGGTGACCGGCTCCATCACGCTCGTGGCGGAAGCCCGGATCCTGCTCGGAAAGGCGGACGCCTGACCATGGCTCGACTCACTAAGGCGCAGCGGGAGTGGCGGCCGGGCATGCCCAAGAAGCGGCGCTCCACCAAAGTCATGTTCGCCTCCACGGTCCTGGTGCTCGAAGGGTTCGTCGCGTTCTTCGCCACGCTGGCGGTCTTCGGACTCCGGCGCGACGACTTCCCCCCGGCTCTCATCCTCTCGGTGGGCATCGGGCTGAGCCTGGTGCTGGTGCTCACCTGCGCGGTACTTTCCAAGCCGTGGGGTGTCGGCCTCGGCTGGATCCTGCAGCTCGTCCTGATCTTCGCAGGATTCATCGAACCCATGATGTTCGTGGTGGGGTTCCTCTTTGCCGTTGCCTGGTGGTACGGCATCAGGACCGGAATCCGGATTGACCGGGAGGCCGGGCAGCGCGAACGGGAACAGGCCGAATGGGAAGCCGCGCACCCTGAAGACCAAAGCAACTAGACTTGTTTCCGAATCCCACCCCAAACACATTGGAGCAGTTGTGAGCATTGAGCGCACCCTCGTCCTGATCAAGCCCGACGGCGTGACCCGCAACCTGACCGGCGCCATCCTTGGCCGGGTTGAAGCCAAGGGCTACACCCTCACCGAGCTCAAGAAGGTCGACGCCAGCCGCGAACTGCTGGAGCAGCACTACGAGGAGCACGTGGGCAAGCCGTTCTACGAGCCGCTCGTCGAGTTCATGCTCAGCGGACCGGTCGTCGCGGCAATCTTCGAGGGCCACCGCGTGATCGAAGGCTTCCGTTCCCTCGCCGGCACCACCGACCCCACGACGGCGGCGCCCGGCACCATCCGCGGCGACTTCGGCCGCGACTGGGGCCTGAAGGTACAGCAGAACCTGGTCCACGGTTCCGATTCCGTCGAGTCCGCCGAGCGGGAGATCAAGATCTGGTTCCAGGACTAACAAGGCCCCAGCGCGAGCGGGCACTTAAGCACCCTGCCCCCAGCGCGAGCGTACAGTTGAGGCCCCCGTTTCCGAAGAAACGGGGGCCTCAACTGTACGCTCGCGCTTTTTCTTTGCCCTAGTAGCCGCCCTAGTAGCCGGACGTTCCGATGAAGACCTGGATGAAGGCAAAGAAGATCGTGGCGATGACGGCCACGTAGAGCAGGGCGGTGACAATCCAGCCGGAGTCGCCGGCGATTTTCGCCGCGCCGGCCGGAACCTTGATCACTCCGTGCGTGATGTTCCGGACCGTGACCCACACAAAGAGCGGAATCATCGCGGCCCAGACCACCATGCAGAACGGGCACAGGATGTGGATGGAGTACAGCGCCTGCGACCACAGCCACACCACGAAGGCAAACCCGAGGGTCACACCGGCCTGCAGGCCAAGCCAGTACCAGCGGGCAAACTTGGCGCCGGAGAGCACCGCCATGCCGGTGGTGATCACGACGGCGAACGCCACGATGCCGATGAACATGTTGGGGAAGCCGAAAAGGGAACTTTGCCAGGTCTGCATCACGGCACCGCAGGAAACCCACGGGTTGACGTCGCAGGCGGTGACATGGTTCGGATCCTTGAGCACCGCAAGCTTTTCCAGGACCAGGGCGCCCGAGGCGAGCCAGCCGATAACGCCGGTGATGACCAGCAGCCAGCCGAACTGTGTGTCCCTGGTCATGGGAGGCAGGCTCTCCCTGGCCGCTTCACGCTCGCGGAGGTCGCCGTCCGCCACGTTGTTCTGCATGGAATTGGAGATGCTGGGCATGGGATGTTGCGTCCTTTTTCTCGAGGGCTCCTCGCCCTGATTGTAACGCCGGAGGCTGGAAGGCGGGCACAGACTCCGGCCGGCGGCGCCCTGATTGTGCGCCGGATCTCCCCGCTTCCACCGTGTTTGAGTGTCCGTATGAGAGAATGAAGCTGGCTGGAAGTCGATCCACATTCGAATTCCGGTCCGGTGGCTTGTTTGCAAGACCGCCAATGATGAGCAGGGCACGCTCCGGATCCACGACAGATCCCGGCCTCCCCGCAATGCCATTGGACGGCACCTGGTTGTGGCTTTCAGGAACAACGGGTTTCAGAACAACGCTGCCGGCCCTCCAGGGCTGCCGCACCCCACTGCCGGTGCGAACCTGAGGGTATCCAATTGACTTCTGTCAACGCCTGCGGGTTTTGACAATATGTGCCCCCAAGGGTGCCGGATGTGGCGGTGCGTCAGGGGCAGGAGTGTCGCTACATATGGATAATGACCAGGTCCTAGCCGTTAACGAAGAATCCGCTGCTAGCGAAGAGGCAGCAGCGCCCCAGCCGCCCAGGAGGGCCATCCGGACAAGGCGCAAGGCCGTTCCGAAGGCGGAGGCAGTCGAAGCCGGCGCATCCGCGGACGCTGACGGAGCCCCGGCGGTCGAGACCCCGGCGGCCGAAGCCGGTGCGCCGGAGGCTGTGGAGGAGAAGGCCCCGGCCCGGCGCAGCCGCTCACGCAAGAAGGTGGAGCCTGCCGAGCCGCTTCCGGTCTTCGCAGAAGACGCCGCCGCGCACGGTGATGCCCTGGCTGAGGCGGGCCAAGCAGGGGAGCCCGGACCCTCGGCGCCGGCCGAAGCCGCCGCCGTTGAAAAGCCGGTCCGTCGCCGCGCCTCTCGTGCCAAGGCTCCCGCTAAGGCAGCCGAAGCCGCGCCGGTCGAGCCTGCCGCGCAGAACGCAGCGCCCGTTGCCGAAGCCTCAACAGCCGAGGAAGAAGTGGCCGCGACGGGCCAGGAATCTGCACCCCGGGAAGCTCCTGTCCAGGATTCATCCACGGCCCAGGCGCCCGGTGTGGCGGCAGATACCGAGCCTGATGAGACTGCAAAGTCCGAAACCGCCAGCCCCGTCGGTGCGCTCTTCCTTGAGCCCGGCTCGGTCACTTCCATGATCTTCCAGGCGCCGGACCTGAGCACCGTGCTACGGCCGGCGGCCACGCCAGCCGTAGCCAAGGATATCGACGAGGAAGACACAGAAGACGACGGCGAGGAAGGCGAGGCCGGTGGCTCCCGCCGCCGTCGTAGCCGCGGACGCCGCGGACGCAGCCGCGTGACTGACCGGGAAGCTGCTGGCGAAGCCGAACCTGCTGAAGGTGCTGCCGATGACGAGGACACCGATGAGGAGTCCACCCGGACCACGGACGACGGCGTGACCTCCCGCCGTCGCCGCCGCCGCCGCCGCGGCGACCAGGACCTTGAGCTGACCGGCGGGGGAGATGACGACCCGCCCAACACGGTGACCCGCGTTCGCGCGCCGCGAGCCATCAGCGAAGCGCCGGTCAACAACCGCGTCACCTCCGTCAAGGGCTCCACAAGGCTCGAAGCCAAGAAGCAGCGCCGCCGCGAGTCCCGCGACACCGGCCGCCGCCGCACAGTCATCACCGAGGCTGAGTTCCTGGCGCGCCGTGAATCCGTGGACCGCCAGATGATCGTCCGCCAGCGCGACGACAGAATCCAGATCGGTGTCCTGGAAGACGGTGTCCTGGCGGAGCACTTCGTTTCCAAGACGCAGCAGGACTCGCTGATCGGCAACGTGTACCTCGGCAAGGTCCAGAATGTGCTGCCCTCAATGGAAGCTGCCTTCGTCGACATCGGGCGCGGCCGCAACGCAGTCCTTTACGCCGGTGAAGTCAACTGGGACGCCGTCAATCTCGAGGGCAAGCAGCGCCGGATCGAGAACGCACTGAAGTCCGGCGACTCCGTGCTGGTCCAGGTCACCAAGGACCCCGTCGGCCACAAGGGCGCCCGCCTGACCAGCCAGATCTCCCTGCCCGGACGCTACCTCGTGTACGTTCCCGGCGGCTCCATGACCGGCATCTCGCGCAAGCTGCCCGACGTCGAACGCAACCGCCTCAAGCGGATCCTCAAGGACCGCCTGCCGGAAGACGCCGGCGTGATTGTCCGTACCGCAGCCGAGGGCGCGTCCGAGGAAGAGCTGACGCACGACATCAACCGCCTGCGCGCCCAGTGGGAAGGCATCGAAGGCCAGGCCACGTCCACCAAGATCCTTGCCCCGGAGCTCCTCTACGGCGAACCGGACCTCACCATCAAGGTGGTCCGTGACGTCTTCAACGAGGACTTCTCCAAGCTGATCGTCTCCGGCGAGGAAGCCTGGGACACCATCGAGGCGTACGTGACGTACGTGGCTCCGGACCTGGTGGGCCGGCTCGAAAAGTGGACCAAGGATACGGACATCTTCGCCGCCTGGCGGATCGATGAGCAGATCCACAAGGCACTGGACCGCAAGGTCTTCCTGCCCTCCGGCGGCTCCCTCGTGATCGACCGCACCGAAGCCATGACCGTGGTGGACGTCAACACCGGAAAGTTCACCGGCAGCGGCGGCAACCTCGAGGAAACCGTCACCAAGAACAACCTGGAAGCTGCCGAGGAAGTGGTGCGCCAGCTGCGCCTCCGCGACATCGGCGGCATCATCGTGATCGACTTCATCGACATGGTGCTGGAATCGAACCGCGACCTGGTGCTGCGCCGCATGGTGGAGTGCCTCGGCCGCGACCGGACCAAGCACCAGGTTGCCGAAGTGACCTCGCTGGGCCTGGTCCAGATGACCCGAAAGCGCATGGGCACCGGGCTGCTGGAAGTCTTCGGCGAGCAGTGCGAGGCCTGTGCCGGCCGCGGCATCGTCACCCACGACGAGCCTGTGGAGCACCGCCGCGCCAACACTGTTGCCGCCGAGCACCACGTGCAGCGGACCGAGATCCAGCAGCAGCAGCAGCCCCGGACGGAGCGCAAGAGCCGTCGCCGCGGCAAGGGTGGCCAGCCGGTTTCCGAGGCAGCTCCGTCGACGCCCGCTCCGGCGCATCACGAGCCCACAGAAGCCGAACGCCATGCAAAGGCTGAGGCCACCCGCGTGGCGCTGGCGAACATCGCCGCGGCCGCGCACGCAGCCCACCTGCACGACGCCGAAGCGGGCCATGCGGCCCCGGCCGCAGCAGCCGCGGCACAGGCAGTAGGCCAGGCACTGGCAGCCCAGGCATCCTCCGGCCAGGCACCCTCCGGGCAGGCCGGGACTCCGGCCAGGCCCGGATCCGCGCCGGCGCAGCCCGCTGCCACGCAGGCAGCTCCTGCCGCAGTACGCCCGTCCAAGGCATCGGAAACTGAGGTGGCTGCTGCTGGACGTCCCGCGGCGGTCCTGACCTTCGGCGGCGAAAAGGTGGCGTTGCCGTTCGTTGAGCATGGCGGAGAAGCGCCTTCCCCGGGAGCTTCCCTGACGCTTGACCGGCTGGCTGAAGCCTTCGCGCACCTTGGCGAGCCTGTAGTGGCTGAAACTCCGGCGGCACCTGCCGAACCGCAGGTTGCGGCTCAGCCTGCGGTTCAGGCACCTGCCCACGTGCCGGCCGCCCAGGCGCCGGCAGCGCGTGCGGCTGAAGCGGACTACACCGATCACACTGCGGTGCAGGGCCGGGCGCGCCGTCCCCGCCGCAACCGGAGCGCCAGCCGTGCCCAGGGCGCAGCGAACGAGACGTCCGTGGAACACCACGAGACTGCTCCGGTAGCTGCGTCAGGTCACACCCACGAAGCAAAGGCACCCGAGCCGGCCCAGAAGGACGCGCCTGCCAAGGCACCCGCCAACGAACCGATCATCCTCGGCGTAGGTGTACCGGCCTCCGAGCTCTGATCTCAGGGCAGGTTCCACGAACTGACATCGCGGGTGCGGTCCGAGGCAGGCGTAGCAATACGCCGGTTTCGGGCCGCACCCGCGAGTTCGTTGCGGGGAAACAGTAGGCTAGGGGACTGACACGGGGTGCCGCGCACAGGGCCGGCTGAGATCCACACCCGTTGAACCTGTCCGGTTAGCACCGGCGAAGGGATGTCTCCTTTGGCAATATCATTCCTGCCCACGCCTGCCTCCACGGCAACCCCCTCAGCGTCCGGCGGCGCCCTCCTTCGCCGTACACCGAGGGTGCTGGCCATCGCCGGCTCCGATCCGTCCGGCGGGGCCGGGATCCAGGCGGACCTCAAGAGCATTGCCGCCAACGGCGGATACGGCATGGCTGCCATCACCGCCTTGACGGCGCAAAACACCCGCGGCGTCCGTGCCGTCCACGTGCCCCCGGCCGAATTCCTGACCGCCCAGCTTGAGGCCATCAGCGATGACATCAGCATTGACGCCGTCAAGATCGGCATGCTGGGTGACTCTGCGGTGATTGCCGCCGTCCGCGGCTGGCTGCAGAAGGCCCGTCCCGCCGTCGTCGTTCTTGATCCCGTGATGGTCGCCACCAGCGGGGACCGGCTCCTGCAGGAGGCGGCCGAGGCGGAACTGCGTGAACTCCTGCCCCTTGCCGACCTTGTTACGCCGAACCTGGCCGAACTGGCGATGCTCCTCAACGAACCCCTCGCCGGCGACTGGGAAGCGGCACTGGCCCAGGGCAAGCGCCTCGCTGCCCAGGCGGGCACCACCGTCCTGGTCAAGGGCGGACATCTCGACGGCGGTTCCTGCCCCGACGCGCTCGTCAACACCGAAGGGCTGCTCGGCCAGGACGTTGTGGTAGTCCCCGGCGAGCGGATCACCACCAGGAACAGCCACGGCACGGGCTGTTCGCTGTCCTCGGCGATGGCAACTGCGCAGGCACGGCTGGGGGACTGGGAAGCATCGCTGCGGGAAGTGAAGCCGTGGCTGCAGGGAGCGCTCCGGGAAGCCGAAGCACTGGAAGTGGGAACAGGCAACGGCCCGGTCCACCATTTCCACCATCTCGCGCCCAAAGGCGCGGACGCGCCGGCCGAAGGGCAGTTCGCTGCGGTGCTCCGGCAGGACGCCAGGCCGGACCTGGACGACATCTATGGGCTGGACTTCATCCGTGCCCTGGCCGACGGCACCCTCACCGAGCAGCACTTTGCGTATTACCTTGCCCAGGACGCCATTTACCTGAACGGCTATTCCAGGGTGCTGTCCCGTGCCGCCGCCATAGCCCCCACTGAGGCCGAACAGCTTTTCTGGGCGCGCGCGGCCCAGCAATGCCTCGAAGTCGAGTCCGAACTGCACCGGACGTGGCTCAGCACCCGGAAGGTGGACGACGGCCTGGGGCCCGTGACCAAGTCCTACGTGGACCACCTCCTGGCTTCGTCAGTTTCCGGCAGCTACGGAGTGCTCGTAGCCGCCGTGCTTCCGTGCTTCTGGCTGTACGCCGAGGTAGGTGCCACGCTTCATGGACAGTTCCTGGCGGCCGGCTCGCCGGCCAGCCACCCTTACGCCGAGTGGCTCCGTACCTACGCGGACGAGGAGTTCGCCGCGGCCACCAGGGAGGCGGTCCGCATCGCTGACGCCGCGGCCCGGGCGGCGTCTGAGGCGGAACGGCAGGCCATGCGGACAGCCTTCCGCCAATCGTGCCGCTACGAGGTGGACTTTTTCGACGCGCCGAGGCTGCATGCTGCACCGCAGAGGGTTCCGCAGCCGGTAGGATAGTGGGGCACGGTTCCGGAAGTCGTTGCAGCACCAGCCTGTATTACGCAGAGTGGCGCCTATCACGTACTGCCACCGGAGCCAGCCTCATTTGCGGCCGAAGGCAAAATTAGCGTATTCTAGATCTTCGGTGCTTACGCCAACACTTGGGTTATAACCTCAGGACGGTCCGTTTGGATTCCAAACGCATTGTCCGTGGATAACTCATGGGTTCCCCCGGGGAATCCACCGGCGTTGAGGCACAGCGTGAACCAGGCCAAACAATTTGGACCCAGGTTCCGCACGCAAATCTAGTAATAAACGTCGAGAGAAGTGAGTTCCCCAGTGGTGTACGCGATTGTCCGCGCAGGCGGCCGCCAAGAGAAGGTTTCCGTTGGAGACTTCGTTACCCTGAACCGCGTCCCCGGTGGAGCCGGCAGCACCATTGAGTTGCCCGCACTGCTCCTGGTAGACGGTGACAAAGTCACGTCTGCCGCTGCGGACCTGGCCAAGGTAACGGTTACGGCTGAGATCCTTCAGGACCTTCGTGGTCCGAAGATCGTCATCCAGAAGTTCAAGAACAAGACCGGGTACAAGAAGCGCCAGGGTCACCGTCAGGAACTGACCAAGGTCAAGATCACCGGTATCAAGTAACCTTCCGTTACTTTTCAGGTTTTCAGCAGATTCCCCAGAATTTTTAAGGCAGGCATTTCAAATGGCACATAAAAAAGGCGCGAGCTCCACTCGCAACGGTCGTGACTCCAACGCCCAGTACCTCGGCGTCAAGCGCTTCGGCGGCCAGGTAGTTTCCGCAGGCGAAATCATCGTTCGCCAGCGTGGCACCCACTTCCACCCGGGTGCCGGCGTAGGCCGCGGCGGCGACGACACCCTGTTCGCACTGACCCCCGGCGCCGTCGAATTCGGCACCCGCCGCGGACGTCGAGTCGTGAACATTGTTGCTGCTGCAGCTGCAGAGTAATACCAAGATCTAAACCGGTGGAGCGGGCCATGATGGCCCGCTCCACTGTTCTTTTAACCGCATTACAATCAATTTGGGCGTCCAAGACGGTCAGGTTAAGCACAGAGGAGATTCACGTGGCGAGCTTTGTAGACCGGGTAGTACTGCACGTATCCGGCGGTAGCGGCGGTCACGGCTGTGTCTCCGTCCACCGCGAAAAGTTCAAGCCCCTGGGCGGTCCCGACGGCGGCAACGGCGGCGACGGCGGCGACGTCATCCTGCGCGTTGACCCCCAGACCACCACGCTGCTGGACTATCACCACGCGCCCCACCGCCACGCCACCAACGGCGGGCCCGGCATGGGCGACTGGCGCGGCGGCAAAAACGGCGAAACCCTGATCCTTCCCGTTCCGGAAGGCACCGTCGTCAAGACCAAGGACGGCCGGGTCCTGGCTGACCTCGTCGGCGAAGGCGCCGAGTTCGTCGCGGCCGCCGGCGGACCGGGCGGATTGGGCAACGCCGCACTGTC
Organism: Arthrobacter oryzae; assembly: GCF_030718995.1. Lineage (NCBI taxonomy): Bacteria > Bacillati > Actinomycetota > Actinomycetes > Micrococcales > Micrococcaceae > Arthrobacter > Arthrobacter oryzae. The sequence continues at coordinate 4,363,642 of NZ_CP132204.1, read as the reverse complement.
CTCCCAGAAGCGCCGTGCTCCCGGCTTCGCCCTCCTCGGCATCGAAGGCGAGTCCAGCGACATTGTCCTGGAACTGAAGTCCATCGCGGACATCGCCCTGGTGGGATTCCCGTCCGCCGGCAAGTCCAGCCTCATCGCCGCCATGTCCGCGGCACGCCCCAAGATCGCCGATTACCCCTTCACCACGCTGATCCCCAACCTGGGCGTCGTCCAGGCCGGCGACGTACGCTTCACCATCGCCGACGTCCCCGGACTCATCGAAGGAGCCAGCGAAGGCAAGGGCCTTGGCCACCACTTCCTGCGGCACGTCGAGCGCTGCGCAGCTTTGGTTCACGTTTTGGACTGCGGTACGCTCGAAGCTGACCGCGATCCGCTCTCAGACCTCGCCATCATTGAAGCCGAGCTTGAAAAATACGCGGTTGACATGAGCTACGCCGGCTCCGACGGCGAGGTTGTCCCGCTGAACCACCGGCCCCGGCTGGTGGCCCTGAACAAGGTCGACCTGCCTGACGGCAAGGACATGGCCGAGTTCGTCCGGCCCGAACTTGAGTCCCGCGGCTACCGCGTATTCGAGATCTCTGCCACGAGCCACGAAGGCCTCCGCCAGCTCGGCTTCGCCATGGCGGAGATCGTCAAGGCTGCCCGTGACTCGGTGGCTGCCACGCCGCCGAAGGTGCACGCACCAGTGCTGCGCCCGAGGGCAGTCAACGAGTCAGGCTTCAAGATCCGCCGTGAGGAAAAGAACCTGGAGCCGCTGTTCCGGGTCCTGGGCGACAAGCCCGTGCGCTGGGTCAAGCAAACCGACTTCACCAATGAAGAAGCCATCGGCTACCTCGCCGACCGCCTGGCCAAACTGGGCGTGGAAAACGAGCTGTTCAAGCAGGGCGCCAAGCCCGGCGACACCGTAGTGATCGGTGAAGACGACGGCGTGGTGTTCGACTGGGAACCCACCATGATGGCGGGCGCCGAACTGCTCGCCTCGCCCCGTGGCACGGACGTCCGCTTCGCCGACATCGGCGACCGCCCCACCCGCGGGCAGAAGCGCGACGAGCAGCAGGAGCGCCGCGACGCCAAGGCTGCGGCCCGGGCCGAGCTGGAAGCCGAGCGCAAGGCCGGGATCTGGACCGAATCAGTCAGCGGGCGGCGTGCCGCACGGCCGCTCAAGGAGAGCGGACTGACCACCGAAAATGAGGAGTGAACCCGCACACGTGACCGATAATTCCGCAATTGTCATCGAGGAACCCCGCACCGACGACCGCAGCATGCTCGCCAGGGCGCGCCGCATCGTCGTCAAGGTCGGATCGTCGTCGCTCACCAGCCTCAAGGGTGGAATCTCCGAAGAGGCACTGATCGAGCTGTCCGATGCGCTGGCTGCCAAGCACAACGACGGCACCGAGATCATCCTCGTCTCCTCCGGCGCCATCTCCGCAGGCCTGGCCCCGCTGGGCCTGGTGAAGCGCCCGCGCGACCTCGCCACCCAGCAGGCAGCCGCCAGCGTCGGCCAGGGACTCCTCATGGCCCGTTACACGCACGCCTTCGCAGCGCACGGCGTGACGGTCAGCCAAGTCCTGCTGACCGCGGACGACCTCATGCGGCGCAGCCACCACATGAACGCTTTCCGTGCCCTGAACCGTCTCCTGAACCTCGGCGTCGTGCCGGTGGTCAACGAAAACGACACCGTGGCAACGCACAAGATCCGCTTCGGCGACAACGACCGGCTGTCCGCCCTGGTGGCGCACCTGGTCCGGGCCGATGCCCTGGTGCTGCTCTCCGACGTCGACTCGCTCTATGACGGGCCTCCCTCGAAGGGTGCCAAGCGGATTCCGCAGGTTGACGGCCCCCAGGACCTCGAGGGCGTCAACATCGGCAAACCCGGCCAGGCCGGTGTCGGAACCGGCGGCATGCAGACGAAGGTGGAGGCCGCCACGATGGCCGCCGATTCGGGCATCCCCGCTCTGGTCACGTCCACCGCGAACGCCGCCGCCGCCCTGAACGGCGAGGACGTGGGAACCTGGTTCTCCGTCAACAGCGGCCGCAAATCGGTGCGCATGATGTGGCTGGCGCACCTGGCGCACGTGCAGGGCCGGCTGATCCTCGACGACGGCGCCGTCACGGCTGTCCGGGACCACCGCTTTTCGCTGCTCCCGGCCGGTATCACGGCAGTTGAAGGCACCTTTGAATCCGGCGACGCCGTCGAAATGATTTCGCCGAACGGCACGGTCATCGCCAGGGGCCTGGTCAACTATTCCTCGGATGAACTGCCGCAGATGCTGGGGCGTTCCACAGTGGAACTGGGGGAGTCGCTGGGCCGTGGCTTCGACCGTGAGGTTGTTCACGTTGATGACCTGGTTCTGGTCTAGCGGACTGATTCGCCTAGACTTGAATGATGACTGAGGCACTGATTCACCAAGCCGCCGAGAAATCCAGCGACTCCACGGACGTATCCGTCGCGCCGGAAAATGCCCAGCTGTCCCCGGCTGAGGTCGAGGCTGCCGTGCACGCCATCGCTGACCGGTCCCGCCAGGCTTCGCGCAGCATGGCACGCGCAAACCGCGCCTGGAAGGACAAAGGCCTGCGCGCCATCGGCGCTGCCCTGCTCGCGAGCAAGGCCCGCATCCTGGCCGCCAACGCCAAGGATGTGGAGGCCGGCCGCGCGAACGGAACGTCCGCGGCCCTGCTGGACCGCCTGACGCTGAACGACGCACGGATCGATGCCCTCGCAGCCGCGCTGGAGAACCTTGCGGGCCTGCCTGACCCGGTGGGCAACGTGGTCCGCGGCCAGACCCTGCCCAACGGCCTGCGCCTGCGCCAGATCAACGTCCCCATGGGCGTGGTTGCAGCCATCTACGAGGCCCGTCCCAACGTGACGGTGGACATCGCCGGTCTGGCACTGAAAAGCGGCAATGCGGTCATCCTGCGCGGCGGCACTGCCGCTGCCTCCACCAACGAGGCACTCATCCGTGCCCTCCGTGAAGCCCTCGAGTCGGTCGGGCTGCCGGCGGACGCCGTCCAGAGCGTGGACCAGTTCGGCCGTGAAGGCGCCAACGTCCTCATGCGGGCGCGCGGCCGGGTGGACGTCCTGATTCCCCGCGGCGGCCGGGACCTGATCCAGACCGTCGTGAACAACTCGTCCGTTCCGGTGATCGAGACCGGCGAGGGTAATGTCCATATCTTTATTGACGAATCTGCCAGTGAAGACATGGCAGTGGACATCCTCCTCAACGCCAAGACCCAGCGGCCCAGCGTCTGCAATACGGTGGAGACCCTCCTGGTGCATTCCAAATCCACCGTCCTGCCCGCAGTCGCCGAGGCCTTGCGCAAAGCAGGAGTCACGTTGCACGCCGACACGAGGGTCCGCGCCGCGTTGCCTGCCTCGGTGGAATCAGTGCCGGCCACCGACGAGGACTGGGCCACCGAGTACATGGACCTGGATCTGGCGGTGGCCATGGTGGACAACCTCGATGAGGCAGTGAAGCACATCCGCCGCTGGTCGACGGGGCACACTGAGGCCATCATCACCAACGACCTCGCGAACGCCGAACGCTTCATTTCCGAAATTGACTCGGCAGCGGTCATCGTCAACGCCTCCACAAGGTTCACGGACGGCGGGGAACTGGGCCTGGGCGCAGAGGTTGGCATTTCCACCCAGAAGCTCCACGCCCGCGGTCCCATGGGCCTGACCGAACTCACTACCACCAAGTGGATAGTGCAGGGCGAGGGCCAGATCCGCAGCTAGCAACGCTGTAACATGGAACAGAAGTCCGGAACGGCGGGAATGCCCGCCGTCGTCATTGTGTGAACTCTTTAGGGGAGAAAATGCTGCTGCAGCAGGTTGGCGCGTCCGTCGCCGAACATGAAGAACTGGCTCCGCTGTGGGCCGAACCGTGGGTTTTCGGCGTGGCCATTTTTGCGATCATGCTCGTCATGATGTTTGTGACGCTGTCCTACAGCAACCTCGGCAACCGGCACGAAGCCGTTGAGGAACACTCGGATCCCCACCGCCAGCACCCGAACAAGCACGATCACGGTCAAGGCCACTAACATCACTGCGGTCCTGAAGCGGCGCGGCGCCAAGCGCCGCCTGCGTTTGGGTGTGATGGGCGGGACATTCGATCCCATCCATCACGGCCACCTTGTCGCGGCCAGCGAAGTTGCGGCGAAGTTCGGCCTCGACGAAGTGGTGTTTGTACCCACCGGGCAGCCGTGGCAAAAGACGCACAAACAGGTCAGCGAACCGGAGCACCGGTATCTCATGACGGTCATTGCCACGGCATCAAACCCCAGGTTCACCGTCAGCAGGGTTGACGTTGACCGTCCCGGGCCCACGTACACGATCGACACCCTGCGTGACCTTCGTACGCAGCGGCCGGATGCTGATCTGTTCTTCATCACCGGCGCGGACGCCATGGCACAGATCCTGTCGTGGAAGAACATCGATGAACTGTGGTCGCTGGCGCATTTCGTCGGTGTGACCCGGCCGGGTCACGTCCTTGATGGGATGGGCAGGAAAGACGTCAGCCTCCTGGAAGTGCCCGCCATGGCAATCTCGTCCACTGATTGCCGGACGAGGGTCGCGGCCGGCAACCCCGTGTGGTACCTCGTCCCTGACGGGGTGGTCCAGTACATTGCGAAATACGGCCTCTATGCCGGGCAGTCCGACCCGGACAACAAGGCCGCACCTACCGAGTTACACGAACCAGCCAGTACCGAGTGAGTTGTTAGATGAGCCAGGAACAGCCTCCCCTCCGTAGCCGTCGCGAATTGCGGCAGGCCCGAGATGAGCGCGTGGAATCACCGCAGGATACGGGTCCCTCGGCGCCGGGTCCCGTTCCCCCTGCCTCCAAACTGCCCGGCGACGGGACGCCGGCCCGCATCCGCGAGGACGGCACAGGCCGCATCCGCCGTGTAGCTCCAGGGCCGGTGGACTCCGTTCGGACTCCCTCCGGATCCGAACGTTCCTCGCAGAGCCGGGCGAGGGACCGCGCAGCCCTGCGCACCATCAAGGAACTGGCCCAAAAGGAAGAGCGGCTGTCCGGCGGCGGTCCGCCCACGCGACGCCAGCTCCGCCTCCAGCAGCTTCAGGCCGAGGCCGCACCGGCCACTGCCGCGAACCCGATTGTTCCGCCGGCGCGCACCGCCGCCCAGCGCACCGTGCCGCAGGCCCGTCCGGGACAGCCGGCCCCGCAGGCCCGTCCGGGTCAATCGGCGCCGCAGTCGGCCGTTCATCAGTCGGAAGCGCCCGGGGCCGGTACCCCTCAGGTAAACGCGGACAGCAACCTTCCTGATGGTATGACCGTCGAACAGGCCCTCGCGGCGCGTTCTCTCATCGCCGAACAGGCCAGGAATCAGATTGCCAAGATGGAGCACATCGCGGCGACGGATCCCGAAGCGGTGGACCCGGAAATCCTCGCGGAGCAGATCGCTCTGGCCGAGCGCGCTGCCATCCTGAACAAGCGAGCCATGGCCAAGCAAAAGCTGGCCGAACAGGCCAGCCAGCCTGCGAACCCAAAGACGGAGCCGTCGGCCGTCAGCAACCTTGCGATGGTCACGCCGCTGGAGTTCGAGAAGGTTCCGGGGATTGACCGGCCGGTCATGAAGAAACCGGCTACATCGTATGTACCCGTGGTGACCAATCCCGGCCCGCGCTTGCAGCCGTCCGGCCCCAAGGGTTCACGCAAATCCGGGCCGACGAGGCGGACTCCCGGACCGGCGACAGGCCGTGCAGGCGTCCTTGCCCGGGCTGAGGCGGCAGCCAAAGCCGCGGCCGATCCCACGGCAGCCAAGGCCGCTGCCGCCGAGCCTGCTGATTCCTGGTCGGCCGAAGCCAGCGAGAATTTCGTTGACCGGCCGCGCGTGGCCGCAAATACGGCCTACGGACTCGAACCGCTGGACGCCGTCACCGCCGGGCTGGGCCGGGCGCATCGTATCCGGCTGCTGCAGCTGGCAGTCCTCGCACTGGGGATCGTGGCGCTGATTGCCGGGGTCACCATGATTATCAGCGGCCTGGCCCCCTGATCACACGCACCGGCGCATCACAATGCGCGGCTGCCCTTCCGATATTACGGCGCTGATTCCCTCAGTGCCGGACAAACATAGCTTTAAAACACTACAAGGAGTCCCGTGACTGCAACAGATTCATCCATCGCCATAGCCCGCGTCGCCGCGCGTGCCGCTGCAGACAAAATAGCCCAGGATATCGTCGGCCTGGATGTCAGCGAGCGGCTGGCACTGGCCGATGTGTTCCTGATCGCTTCGGCGCCCAGTGAGCGCCAGGTCAATGCCATTGTTGACGGCATCGAAGAGGAACTTGGCAAGCAGGATCTCCGTCCGGTCCGCCGTGAGGGCCGCTCCGGCGGACGCTGGGTGCTGCTGGACTACTCCGACGTCGTTATCCACGTCCAGCACGAGGAAGACCGCGTGTTCTACGCGCTTGAGCGTCTCTGGAAGGACTGCCCCGTGGTAGACCTGCAGCTCGGGGATGACGCGTCGGCCAAGGCAGCCGTCTCTTCCGAAAGCGAATAGCGGGAAGACGCCACCGAATATGCCCGATTTGGAATTTTCGGAACGGCTGTTCTAAGATATTTGAGTTGCTTCGGAGAGATCCGGACGCAGAACCGGGCCCTACAGTGAAAACTGAAGGTGCCGGAGCAATGAAAATTCGGGGCTGTGGCGCAGCTGGTAGCGCACCTGCATGGCATGCAGGGGGTCAGGGGTTCGAGTCCCCTCAGCTCCACCGAATAGTCCGCCGGAATCGAAAGATTCCGGCGGACTTTTTTAATTCCACGCTGATTAAGCGGCGTTCCGGCGCTTTTCGTGTGCAGTCGTGGCGGTCGACGGCGGCGGGCTGCCGCACACCGGGGCCGAATTGGCGTCTTACACGATTGTGGTTTAAGATAATCAAGTTGCTTACGGACATCGCTCCGAAAGAAACACGAGTTTGGGGCTGTGGCGCAGCTGGTAGCGCACCTGCATGGCATGCAGGGGGTCAGGGGTTCGAGTCCCCTCAGCTCCACCCATATCTCAACAGCAGAAGCCGCGCACCCCAGGACGGGCCAGCGCGGCTTCTGCTGTTAACGCTCGACTAATATGGGACCGTGAACGAATCCCTTCCCCCTTGCCCCGAGTGCGCCAGCGAGTACACCTACGAGATGGGAGCACTGCTGGTCTGCCCGGAGTGCGCCCACGAGTGGTCCGCCGATGCCGCGGAAACTTCCGAAGCGGCGGCAGCTGTCGTCAAGGACGCGGTGGGAAACCTCCTCTCGGATGGTGACACGGTCACGGTCATTAAGGACCTCAAGATCAAGGGAAGTTCCACGGTCATCAAGGTGGGGACGAAAGTCCGGGGCATCCGGCTCATGGACGGCGTGGGAGACCATGACATCGACTGCAAGGTGGACGGCGTCGGTCCCATGCAGCTCAAGTCCAGCGTGGTCAAAAAAGTCTAGGTGGCGGAAATCACTGACGCCCGGGCGGCGGTACTGCGTGCCTCGGATGTAGTCGTGATCGGCGCGGGCCAGGCCGGCTTGTCCGCGGCGTACCATTTGCAGCGCCGCGGCTTCCGCCCCGCAGGAGAAGCCGCGGACGCGGTTGTGCAGGACGCACCGGGCTCCTACGTTGTCCTTGACGGCGAAGCCGGACCCGGCGGCGCGTGGCGGCACCGCTGGAAAAGCCTCCGGATGGCCACAGTCAACGGCATCAGCGACCTCCCCGGCATTCCCAAGCCGGACGTCGACCCGGCCGAGCCAAGTGCAAGATTCCTTTCACGCTACTTCGGGGACTATGAGGAGGGGCTCGGGCTGAACATCCTGCGGCCCGTGAAGGTCCGCTCGGTCTCCCGTGAAGACAACAAACCCCTTGGACGCCTCAGGATCGAATCTTCTGCGGGCAGCTGGTCTGCACGGGCGGTCATCAACGCCACCGGCACCTGGACCAGGCCGTTCTGGCCCATCTACCCGGGCCAGTCCACGTTCCGGGGCCGTCAGCTGCATGTGGCCGACTACGAGGCGGCAGAGGATTTCCGGGGTCAGCACGTCATTGTGGTGGGCGGCGGCATATCGGCGGTTGGCCTGCTCGATGAAATCTCCCAGGTCACCGCCACAAGCTGGTTCACACGCAGGGAACCTGTGTGGCGCGAGGCCGGTTTTGACCAGAAAGCGGGGCATGACGCCGTCGCCCTCGTTGAAGAGCGGGTGCGGCAGGGGCTCCCTCCACAGAGCGTGGTGTCGGTGACGGGACTGATCTGGACCCCGTCGCTGCGTGCAGCCGCCGCGCGCGGCGCCCTGGACCGTCGGGAGATGTTTACGGCGATAGAACCCGGCGGGGTCCGGCTGGCTGACGGACGCTTCCTGGCTGCAGGCGTGATCCTCTGGGCCACCGGCTTCCGGGCGGAGCTGGAGCATCTTGCCCCGTTGCACTTGCGCGGCAGCGGAGGGGGCATCGCCATGGACGGGACCCAGGTGGCAGCGGAGGAACGGGTGCACCTGGTGGGTTACGGGCCGTCGTCGTCCACCATCGGCGCCAACCGGGCGGGCAGGGCTGCAGTCGCCCGCATCGTGCGGATGCTGGCGCGCCACGGACCCGACGGAGCACCGTCGGCCTGAAGGGGTGCCGCCCGGCCCCGGGTGGTGCCGTTTCACGGTAGGTTTGCTGGGTAACTTTTCGCCCGGAGGACCCTCCCGGCCAGCGGAATAATTCGGACAAAGAAGGCGGCAGCTTGCACGTGGCGGACAACAGCTTGGACACCATCCTCTCCGGCCTGCGCCGGTTCCCGGATGTTGAAGCCTCCAACCTTCAGGCCTGGGATGCTACTGACAAGCTGCTGCTCGAAACGGCGTCCGACCTGCTCTCGCCGGACAGCCGCGTAGCGGTCATCGGGGACCGCTACGGGGCACTGACGCTGGGTGCGCTTACCGCTTACGGGGTCCGGAACGTGAAGGTCCACCAAGACCTCATCACGGGGGAGCGGGCACTCCGCAACAACGCCGCAAACCTCAACATAGCTTCCGGCTTTGACCAGCTGCCGCTCGGTGCGGCCTTGTTCGACGACGTCGATGTGGTGCTGCTGCAGCTGCCCAAGACGCTCGCCGAACTGGAGGAAACGGCCGATGCAGTAGCCCGCTACGCGGCTCCGGGCACGGTTCTGCTGGCCGGGGGCAGGGTCAAGCACATGAGCCTGGGCATGAACAGCGTGCTGCAACGGTATTTCGCCGACGTCCAGCCGCAGCTGGCCCGGCAGAAGTCCAGGGTCCTGCTGGCCCGGAACGCCCGGCCCGTCACGGGCCTGCCACCGTTCCCGGTGGCCGACCGCAACAGCGAACTGGACCTGACAGTCTGCGCCCGCGGGGCAGTGTTCGCCGGCACCAAACTCGATATCGGGACCAGGTTCCTCTTGAGGTACCTGCCGGACATGCCGGCGGCCGGGAACGTGGTGGACCTCGGATGCGGGACCGGCATCCTGGCCGCCATGTATGCCAGGAGCCATCCGGAATCGAAGGTGACGGCCACGGACCAGTCAGCGGCCGCCGTCGACTCTGCACGGGCCACCTCGGAGGCCAACGGACTTGCCGGCCGGATCACCGTCCTCCAGGACGATGCCATGGGCTCCCTGCCGGACGGAAGCGCCGACCTCATCCTGCTGAATCCGCCCTTTCACCTCGGAGCCAGCGTCCATGCCGGGGCGGGGCTCAAGATGTTCCGGGCTGCCGGAAGGGTGCTGGCGCCGGGCGGAGAGCTCTGGACCGTGTACAACAGCCACCTGCAATACCTCCCGGCACTGGAACGCTTTGTCGGTCCCACCCGTGTCGCGGGCAGGAACGCCAAGTTCACGGTCGCGGTCAGCACGGGACGCACGGGACCTGGTGTGGCTTAAGTCCGCGTGTGGGCGTACCGCCGCGCCCGCAGGTAACGTACGATTCAACCATCAGCAGTGCATAACCGAAGATGTTTAGGGGAATCCGTGACTGAGATCCGCACGCCATCGCCGAGGCGCGGAACAAATTTGCCCCGTATGGGGGACTTCAATCTCACGGTGATTCTGGACGCCATCAGGCGTTCTTCTGGGGGACTCAGCCGGGTGGAACTCGCCCAGATCGTCGGACTTTCCCCGCAGACCATCTCCAACATCTCGCGCCGCCTGCTGGACCAAAACCTCATTGTCGAAGCCGGGAAGGAAGGGAGCGGGCCAGGGAAGCCCCGCACCATCCTCAGGCTGAACCCCGCCGGAATGTACGCCGTTGGTGTGCATCTGGATCCTGCCGTCACCACGTTCGTGGTCCTTGACCTCGTGGGGTCCGTTGTCCGGCACTCACGGATCAACACTCCCGGCGGGAGCGACCCTGAGGGGATCATCGCGACCATTGCCGCCGAAATCAAGGACCTCGTGGCTGTCTCCGGAGTGGACCCGGACAAGATTGCCGGACTTGGCGTGGCCGCACCCGGCCCCATCAACCTGGAAGAGGGCACCGTCGTAGATCCGCCCCTCCTGCTCGGCTGGGATCGTGTGCCCCTGCGAGACGCCCTCGCGGAGGCCACCGGGCTGTCCACCCTGGTGGACAAGGACGTCACCAGCGCCGCGGTGGCAGAAACCTGGGCGGGCGGTCCCAGCGGCTCCGGAAGTTTCGTCTTTATGTACATGGGCACCGGCATCGGCTGCGGCATCGTCCTCAACGACGAAGTGGTCCGCGGAACCTCGGGCAACGCCGGTGAAATCGGGCACATCATCGTGGACCCGGACGGTGCGCCCTGCGACTGCGGACTCCGGGGATGCGTGAAATCAACCGCCATCCCGCAGGTCCTCGTGGCGCAGGCTGAAGCCGCCGGCGTGCTCGACGTTGTCCGTCATCCCTCCGGAGCCCCGGATATCCAGGCAAGCTTTGCGAGGCTCTGCGACGAAGCGGACGCCGGCAACGGCAAGGCGGCGGAGATCCTTGATCACTCCGCAGCCCTGGTGGCCCGGGCGGTAGCCGTGGTCACGAACACCCTCGACGTCGAGCGGGTGGTCTTCGGCGGCCCCTTCTGGACGCTCCTCTCACGGAGGTACCTGGACCGCGTTCCCCGGCTGGTGGAGGAGAACAGTGCGGCCCGCCAGATCCACGATGTAGAAGTTGTGGGGACCGGCGTGGGGGAGGACGTGGGTGCCATCGGGGCTGCCTGCCTTGTGCTCGAGCATACGCTGGCTCCACGCGCCCAGCGGCTGCTGCTGGAAGGCTGAAGCCGCGCCCCGCCACGTTGCCTGCACTAAGCACTAACCTGAAATTGCATATCGGCTAAAGGCTGGGGCCAGCTGGAGGACATTGGGGGCTGCAGCCGCTCGAAGATTGGAGCGTCATGCACCGCCCTGCCAGAATCCTTGTAGCGCTTTTGTCGGCGGCAGCGCTGCTGGCCACAGCAGCCTGTTCCGCGGAACAGCCCGCCGCCGAAAACCGGACCCTGAAGATCGTCTACCAAAAGACCGATTCGTTCACTGCCCTTGACACCCTGTTCAAGGACGCCAAGAAGGACTTCGAAGCCGCCAACCAGGGCACCACGGTGGAACTGCAGCCCATCGAGGCCAACGACGACGATTACGGCACCAAGCTGGCGCTGGCCCTCAGGTCGCCCGAGACAGCCCCGGACGTCTTCTACGAGGACACGTTCAAAGTACGGTCCGACGTCGACGCCGGGTACCTCCTGAAACTGGACAGCTACCTCGAAAAATGGGACGACTGGAAGCTGTACAACGAGGCCGCCAAGGCTGCCGGCACCGGGGACGACGGCGGCATCTACGCGGTGCCGCTGGGAACCGACACCCGCGCCATCTGGTACAACAAGAAGGTCCTGGAAAAGGCAGGTATTGCCGTTCCGTGGCAGCCCCGGAGCTGGGACGAAATCCTCGACGCCGCCCGCAAGATGAAGGCCGCGGACCCTTCACTGGTCCCGTTCCACATGTATGCCGGCAAGGCCACCGGCGAGGGCACCGTGATGCAGAGCTTCTACGAACTGCTCTACGGTACGGACAGTGAACTGTATGACCAGCAGGAGAAGAAGTGGGTCATTGGCTCGCAGGGGTTCAAGGATTCACTGACCTTCCTGAAAACCCTCTACGACGAAGGACTTGCCGTCACTCCTGCCGAAGCGCTCGACGCCAACGTCTGGAAGAAGGTTTTCGGCGAGTGGCTGCCGCAAGGCAAAATGGGGGCAACAGTGGAGGGTTCCTATACCCCGTCGTTCTGGCAGAAGGGCGGCAACTACGAGTGGGCCGGCTACGGGGAGGACATGGGCGTGGCGAGGTTCCCCACCCAGCGGGGCCAGGAACCCGGCGGCGTCAGCATGTCCGGCGGCTGGACGCTGGCCGTCGGGGCGGACTCGAAGAACCCGGACCTGGCGTTCAAGTTCCTTACCGAGGCCCTGAGTAAGAAAAACTCTCTGGCATTCACGGTGTCGGGTTCCCAGATCGCGGTCCGGACCGACGTCGCGGCCGAACCCGAATATTTGGCGGCCAACCCGTTCGTCAAGGACGTATCCGAGCTCGTCTCCGTCACCCACTACCGCCCTGCCACAGCGGACTATCCACGGATCTCCGTCGCGGTGCAGGTTGCCACGGAAGCCGTGATCACCGGTGCCCTCTCGCCACAGGAGGCCGCGGAGCAGTACGACAAGACCGTCAGGGACCAGGTGGGTGACGCCAAGGTCCTGCAGAAATAACGCATGGGTGAACGAAAAACGGTCCGGCAGCAGCTCCGGCTGCTGCCGGTTGTGCCGTCGGTCCTGCTGATCCTCCTATTCCTGGCGGCGCCCGTTCTGTGGTCATTCCACGCCTCCTTCACCAATGCGGCTCTCACCGGACGCAACGCCAGGAACCCGGCCTGGATCGGCGTCGAGAATTACGCACGGCTGCTCAGTGACTCCGCCTTCCCGGCGTCAGTCGTCCTGACAATCGTCTTTGTTGTGGCATCCGCGGTGGTGGGCCAGAACCTGCTGGGACTTCTGATCGCCGGTCTCATGACCCGCGCCCGGAAGCCCGTCTCAGCTGCCGTGGGCACCGCGGTGGTGGCGGCCTGGGTGCTCCCCGAGATTGTTGCCGCGTTCGCCGCCTACGCCTATTTCAGCAAGGACGGGACGCTCAACCAACTGCTCGGCGGGGCAGGGGTTGCGGGTGCCGACTGGCTCTATGCCTACCCCATGGTGGCCGTGGTGCTGGCCAACATCTGGCGCGGCACCGCGTTCTCCATGCTCGTGTACCGGGCGGCCCTCGCCGACGTGCCACAGGACATCTCCGAAGCCGCCCTCATGGACGGCGCCGCGGGCTGGCAGCGCCTGGTGTTCATCACCCTCCCGCTGATCAGGTCCAGCATCGCCACCAACCTGATGCTGGTGACGCTGCAGACCCTGGCAGTCTTTACCCTGATCTGGGTGATGACGGCCGGCGGACCGTCCAACGCAAGCACCACCTTGCCTGTCCTGGCCTACCAGGAGGCCTTCAAGTTTGGCGACATCGGCTACGGCACCGCCATTGCCACGGTGCTCATTGTGCTGGGACTCGTGTTCGGCATTGCCTATGTGCGGCTGCTGAAAGGCGACAAACGATGACGACGGCGGGCCGCCGCCGGGCACGGGGTCCCGCAGATGCGGCGCTGCTGCTGATCGGCGCCTGCTTCATCCTGCCGCTGCTGTGGCTCGTGTTTGGTTCGCTGGACGCAGAGGCGGGGTACCAGACCCGGCTGCCGGCCAGCGCGTCGCTGACAAATTTCTCCGCCGTCCTCACGCCGGAGCTGTTGCTCAGGCCGCTCTGGAACAGCCTCCTGCTTTCCGGCGGGACGGCGACGCTGACCGTGGCGGCTGCCGTACTGGCTGCCTACCCGCTGTCCCGTTTCCAGTCCAGGTTCAACCGGCCGTTCATGTATTCGATCCTCTGCGGAACCTGCCTGCCGGTCACGGCCATCATGGTGCCCGTCTACGGCCTGTTCGTCCAGCTGCGGCTGCTCGACTCGCTGCCGGCCACGGTCCTCTTCATGGCAGCGACAGCGTTGCCCATGGCCATCTGGATGACCAAGAATTTCATGGACGCGGTTCCCGTTTCGCTGGAGGAGGCGGCGTGGGTGGACGGAGCTTCCGGGCTCACCGCCCTGCGTGCCGTGGTGCTGCCGCTCATGCGCCAAGGCCTGGGGGTGGTGTTCATCTTCGTTTTCATCCAGACCTGGGGGAACTTCTTCGTCCCGTTCATCCTGTTGCTGTCGCCGTCAAAGCAGCCTGCATCAGTCTCGATCTTCAGCTTCTTCGGACAGCACGGCGCTATTGCCTACGGCCAGCTGGCCGCGTTCTCCATCCTCTATTCGGTTCCGGTCCTGGTCCTCTACGTCCTGGTGGCACGGGGGGCCGGCGGATCCTTTGCGCTGTCCGGAGCGGTGAAGGGCTAAGCCGGCCTTCAGTCGATGTCTTCGACCACGGTTCCGAACGGGATGGTGTCGTCCAGGTGGGCCTGGTGGCCGGTGGGGCCGGGGTTGTACAGGACCCTGACGCCGTGCAACTTGTCGGCCGCTGACTGCATGAGGATCGGCCGGACGGTGTTGATGAAACTCTCGCTCTTGCCGGCGAGATACTCCTGGTAACTGGCTGGAAGCTGAATCATGCCATCAGGATAGACCTGCACGGCCCACAATGGGGAGGGCTCCCCATTGTGGAATCTTCGGGGCACGGCTTGGATAGTATGGCCCGTGGCGGACATGTTATGCCCGCCGGCCAACCGGCAGCAGCAGCCGCCGGCCAGGAACAGAAACCAGGGGGATTTCGAGTGCTTCAGACGACGGGCTCGGTCCGGATCGAAGCGGCGGAACTGGCACGGGCGCTGCAGGTCATGACGGGCATCTCGCGCAGCTTCGACGCGAAGGTGGTGGGGCAGGCGCGGCTGCGGGAATCGCTGCTGGTCGGGCTCATGACCGGCGGCCACATCCTGCTCGAAAGCGTCCCCGGCCTGGCGAAGACCACCGCCGCGCAGACCGTAGCAGAGACTGTCAGTGCGGAATTCCGGCGGATTCAGTGCACCCCGGACCTGCTGCCCAGCGACATCGTGGGCACGCAGATCTATGATGCCGCAAAAGGCACGTTCGTCACCCAGCTGGGACCGGTCCACGCCAATATCGTGCTCCTGGACGAGATCAACCGGTCCAGTGCGAAAACGCAGAGCGCCATGCTGGAAGCGATGCAGGAGAGGCAGACCTCCATCGGGGGAGTGGTGCACCGGCTGCCTGCCCCGTTCCTTGTGCTGGCGACGCAAAACCCCATCGAGCAGGAGGGCACCTACCTGCTGCCCGAGGCGCAGATGGACCGCTTTATGCTCAAAGACGTCCTGGACTACCCGACGCCGGCCGAAGAGGCTGAGATCATCCGCAGGATCGACTCCGGCGTCTTCACCGACGAGCAGCGCCCCGCCGCCGCCGCGTCGCTGGACGCGGTCACGGAGGTGCAGGAACTGGTTAAGCGCGTCTACATCGATCCTGCGATCGTCAGGTACATCGTGGGCCTGGTGTTTGTCACCCGGAACGCGGCACAGTACATCGACGCCCGACTGGCGGGCTTCATCGAATTCGGGGCCAGCCCGCGTGCCAGCATCGCCTTCAGCCAGGCCGCCCGCGCGGTTGCGCTGCTCAACGGCCGGGACCACGTGATTCCCGAGGACGTGAAGGCGCTGGCCCACCGCGTGCTCCGGCACCGGATCATCCTCGGCTTCGAAGCGGTGGCGGAACAGGTTCCGGTCGAAGCGGTCATCGATGCCGTTGTGGCATCCGTCCAGACACCCTGAGCGCGCCGGCATGTCCAGCCTCCTGACACGGGTGAAATCGAAGATGTCGATCTACGCCCACCGCAAGGCCCGGGGAATGCTCGACGGCGAATACGGCTCCGTCTTCAAGGGCCGCAGCCTGGACTTCGACGACCTCCGGGCCTACGTCCCCGGGGACGAAGTCCGTGACATCGACTGGAAAGCCTCCGCCCGGCACGGTTCGCCGCTCATCAAGCGTTACGTTGCCGTGCGGCGGCAGACTGTGCTGCTGGTGACGGACACCGGACGCAACATGGCTGCTGCTTCGCTGGGGGGTGAAGAAAAGAAGGACATTGCCGTGATGGCCCTGGGCGTGGTGGGCTACCTGGCCCACCGCCACGGCGATGCGGTGGGACTCGTCTGCGGTGACGGGACGACGTCGCGGTCGGTGCCCGCAAAGGCGGGCGAAGCGCACCTGGAACGGCTTCTCCGTGAAGTCAACGACCGCACTGGGCTGGAATCGCCCGCGAGCGGCATCGGCGAGCAGCTCTCCTTTGTGGCTCGCAACTTCAGCCAGCGCATGCTGCTCTTCGTAGTGGCTGACGAACTGGTGCCGGATGCAGGCATGGAGCGGCTGCTTCGCCGTTTGCGCGCCCAGCATGAGGTCCTCTGGCTGACCGTCCGTGACGCGCAGCTGGCCGGGCCGCACTCAGCCGCTGCCCGGCCCGGCGACCGCTACGACGTTGCGGACTCCCGCTTCCTTCCCCGCAGCCTCGCAGCATCGGAAGCCGTCATGCGTGCCTATGCCGCGGCGCAGGAGCAGCGCGACGCCGCACGGGAGGCCGTGCTGCGGCGGCTGGGCATCGCCCACGTCCACGCCGGCAGCAGCCATGATGTGATGTCCGCGGTGTTCACCCTGCTGGAACGGCACCGCCGTGGAAAATGACACAGGGTTCTACGCACCCCTGGAGTACAGTGCCTGGTTGCCGTGGGCCGGCCTGGGCCTGCTGCTGCTCATCGCCGCCTGGCTGGCCTACGTCTTGCTGAGCACCCGGCAGCGGAAGGAACCCTCGCCCGCATTGCCCGCCGGCCCGCCGTCGGATCCGTTCGGCCTGAAAAACGATTACTTGCGCCGCATCGATGCCGTGGCGGCCGACGCCTCGGCCGGCCGGTTGTCAGAACGGGTTTCGCACCAGGAGCTCAGCCTGCTCATCAGGAGTTTTGTCCGGGACATGGCCGGGATCGATGCTCCGCGGATGACCCTCGCCGAGCTCCGCGAGCAGGACATTCCGTCAGCCGCCCTGGCCGTCGGCAGCTTCTACCCGGCGGCATTCGGCCCTGAACCCCGGGAGACTGGACCCCGGGACACTGGACCTCACGAGACCGAACACCGGGACACTGAGCCCCGCTCCTCTGTCGAGGCCGCGGCGGAGACGGCCCGGGAGGTGGTCCGGACATGGAACTGATCTTCTGGTGGATGATTCCGGCCGCCCTCATCCTTGGCACCGGGACCTACTGGATGGTCCGGAAACGGGGGCGGGGCGAGAATGCCACCCGGCTGCCCGTCGCCCACGGCCACCGGCTCACCGACTTGCCGGAGTACCAGGCAGCGTTGCGGCGGCACCGCCGCTGGCTCACCGTAGCCGCCGTCGCCGGGGCGGTTCTGATGGCAGCGTCCGTGGCGGCAGCAGCCCGGCCCGCCGAACGAAGCACCGTCAGCCCGGAACAGCGCAACCGCGACATCATCCTGTGCCTCGATGCCTCCGGATCCATGAGCAGCGCCGATGCGGCGGTAGTGGACGTCTTCGCCCGGCTGGCGGAGGGGTTCGACGGCGAACGGCTGGGGCTGACGGTCTTCGACAGCAGCGCCGTGCAGGTCTTTCCGCTGACGGACGACTACAACTTCGTGCAGGAACAGCTTGAGGTGGCCAGGGAAGCGTTTGACGGCGCGCCCGGCAGTGCCGGCTTCCTGGACGGCACCTGGAACGGCGCTGGTTCCTCCCTGATCGGCGACGGACTGGCCTCCTGCGTGCAGGGTTTCCCGGCAACCGGTGCCGGAGCTCCCGGGGGAGGCAGCGGTACAGAGGAACGGTCACGGTCGGTCATCCTGGCCACCGATAACTTCGTCTCAGGCGAACCCATCTTCACACTGCCGGAAGCTGCGGCGCTGGCCACGACGAAGGACGTCCGCGTCTTTGCCCTCAACCCCGGAGATTTCGACTACGGGACAGACCCCGGACAACCGGGTGCCCAGCTGCGGTCGGCGGCGGAAGGGACGGGCGGCGCGTACTACCCGCTGGACAACCCGGACGCGGTACCCGACATCATCCGCAAGGTGGAGTCCACGGAGGCCACCGCCTTCAAAGCCGCCCCGCAGGCCACCGTCGCAGACCGCGCCGAGATCCCGCTGGGCGTCGCTTTAGCGTCCGGACTGGTGCTGGTGGGCGCGACCTGGAGGCTGAGGTCATGACCTTCCATCCCATCTGGCCGTGGTGGATCATGGTCCCCGTCGCTGTTGCCGCCCTCGGTTTC
The DNA here is from genome assembly GCF_030718995.1 of Arthrobacter oryzae. Classification (NCBI taxonomy): domain Bacteria; kingdom Bacillati; phylum Actinomycetota; class Actinomycetes; order Micrococcales; family Micrococcaceae; genus Arthrobacter; species Arthrobacter oryzae. The sequence goes on along the minus strand of NZ_CP132204.1, from coordinate 4,345,377 downwards.
CTGGCGTGGACGTCCGTAGGAAGCCGGCGCCGCGGCGCTGAACCGGGAGCCTGGCTGGTGCCCGCCGGCCTCGTGCTCCTGCTCCTGCTGGCGGCACTCCGGCCGGGTGTGCCGGGCGGCAGCGTCCGGGCGGCAACGGCCGACATGAACGTCTTCTTCGTCGTGGATACCACCAGCAGCATCGCGGCCGAGGATTACGGGAACGGCAGTCCCAGGCTCGACGGCGTCCGCCAGGACATCATGGCCATAGCTGCGGAGCTGGCCGGGGCGAGGTTTTCCATGATTACGTTCGACTCCCAAACTGTGGTCCGGATGCCGCTGACTACGGACACTTCGGCCCTCGGCACACTGACCGATGTTTTGGAACCCCAGATCACCCAGTACTCGACGGGCAGCAGCGTGACCGCGGCCAGGGCTGTGCTCAACGACCGGCTGAGGGCGGCCCGGGACAGCCACCCTCAGCGGGCACGGATTGTGTACTACCTCGGCGACGGCGAGCAGACCAGCGGCAAGGCACCGGAACCCATGCGGCTGGATGCGTCGCTGGTCAACGGCGGTGCCGTTCTCGGTTACGGCTCCTCGCAAGGCGGGCGGATGAAGGAGAAATCCAGCTATTCGTCCGATGAAGCCGCTGCATACATCCAGGACCGCAGCGGCGGAAGCGCCGGCGATGCCGTGTCCCGAATCGACGAAGAGAGACTGCGCGGGATCGCGGCGCAACTCGGCGTGCCCTACGTCCACCGCGCTGCCGGGGACGCGACAGGACCGATGATGCAGTCAGCCATGCCAGGGGCGCTGAAGGAAACGCCCGACTCACTTGAGGGCAGGGCGGAACTCTACTGGGCGCCGGCCCTGGGCGCGTTCATCCTCGCCCTGTGGGAGAGCCTGCGGGTGTTCCGCCAGCTGAGGCAGCTCCGCCCCGGAAAACCGGAGGCCCGCCCATGAGCCGGCAGCAGGCCCTGTCACCCGCGGCCGCTCATCACAGGCAGCGGAGGCGCCGGTTGCTGCTGGTGTCCGGAGCGCCCGTGCTGCTTGCCGCGGCGCTCGCCGTCAAGCTGCTCAGCGTCGGCTACCTGGGCGGCGAAGCGGCCCGGTCATTCAGCCGTGGCGACCAGGCGGGCCTCTCGTCGGCGGCGTCCGGCCTGGGCATGGCCAACATCGTGGAACGGCACAAGGCGCCCTATGCCGCCGCCGACGCCCTGGTCCTCCGGGGGGACTTTGCCGGCGCCCGGTCCCTCTTTGAGGCATCGCTCGCCGACGCCCCGCCGGCTGATGAGTGCAAGGTGCGAGTCAACCTGGTGCTCACGATTGAAAGGCTGGCGGATGAGGCCGCCGACGCCGCGCAATCCGGGAACCCGGGGGACTCCGCCGCCGAAGCAGCCAGGCTGTACGACGACGGCCTCGCCGCGGTCAACGCCGCTCCGCCCGGGTGCTTCAGCCCGGAAGACAGCCAGTACAGGCCCAACGGGGCAGACGGCGAGGGCCAACGCCTCCGGGAAGCCGAAGGACGGCTGCACTCCAAGTCGGAGCAACTCGGAAACGGCGGGGCTGATGGTGAATCCGGAAAGGACGGCGACCAACAGCCGCAGCCCGATCCGGAACTGCGGCAGAGCCAGCTCGACAAGCTGGAGGAGTCAGCCAAGTCCGCGCAGCGGGAGCGGAACGGCGGCATGCAGCGGGACGAGTACTTGAACAACGCCGACGCCGAGCTCGGCACCGATAAGCCCTGGTAGCAGGGCCTGCTGGCAGGGAACCGGTAAATCCGGGCCCGTTGGGCGAACAATGTTCTGCCCGGCGACGCAACAGAGCGTAAAGGTGCGTCTTAATTCGGCGGCCAGCTTGAACGCCCCGGAAGCGGGCCCTAGAGTCGTATACAAGTTACCGACGTAACGTGTCAGCGATCCTCCGTCAGGAGGGTGTGGGTGCCCCCATGTGGGCCTGACATTTGCTCACGGACAACTTCTTGTCAGGCGTAACAGTCGCGGCTGCGCCCTGCCGAAGTTCTCTCCGTGTTCCCCAAACTCAAATTCATTGCCGGTTCAGCGTCTCCACGGTCCCATGGACTGCGGTTCAGCTGCCGGCGATGGCCCAAAGCCAAGGACGCAAATGTCTCCACCTAGCCTTATCGACACACATCCGAATCTCTCCGACACCGCTCCGGTGGCGCTCTCCTATGAGCTGTTCCCGCCGCGTTCCCCGGCCGCCGCCGAGTCGCTCTGGACCACCATCGGCGAGCTGGAAGCCACGGACCCGGACTACGTTTCCGTGACGTACGGCGCCAGCGGCTCCAACCGGGACACCGCTGTCGAACTCATCAACCGGCTGCTGCTGGAGACCACGCTCCGCCCGCTGGCCCACCTGACCTGCGTGGGCAACACGCCCGAGGAATTGTCCGGCATCATCGGTGAGCTGCTCGACGTCGGCGTCCGCGGCATCCTGGCCCTTCGCGGTGACCAGCCCAAGGACGGCGGGGCACCGGCCAGCGGTTCCCTGCGGTACGCCCAGGACCTCATTGAACTGATCCGCCGCGTGGAGCAGCGCCGTTCGGCCCTGTTGTGCGCGGGCAAGGTGGCGGTCGGCGTGGCAGCCTACCCCACCAGGCACCCGGAATCACCGACCGAGGCCCACGACGTCGAGGTGCTGCTGGCCAAGCAGCGCTCCGGTGCGGACTTCGCCATCACGCAGGTGTTCTTCCACACCGAGCAGTACGCCGACCTCATCACCAGGGCACGCCGGGCGGGTGTCACGATCCCCATCATCCCGGGAGTGATGCCGCTGACAAGCGTGCGCAGGCTGAACCGCCTGGGTGAGCTGACCGGCGTCGAACCTTCTCCGGAACTGATGGCGCGCCTGGCCGCTGCGGACACTGACACCGAACGCCGGCTGATCGGCGTCCGGGCAACAGTGGACCTGGCCAACGCAGCTTTGGACGCCGGGGCACCCGGAATCCACCTGTACACCTTCAACGAACACGCCTGTGCGCTCGAGGTCCTGGACAAGCTGGCCCTGCCACGCCCCGCGCGTCCGGCGAGCAGGCTCAACGCCATTGCCCGCCGCCACAAGGAAATGGCGAGCTGAAACGCCGCTTCCGCTCCGCCCGCTTCGTTACCGCCCGACGCCGCCGCACTGTTTAGCGCGCGTGCCTTTGGCGTCGGCACCTTCGCCTTCGAACAGCAATTACCCCTGATTTCACCAACACTTCCAAGGAATTCCACATGACTGAGCAGAACACCCCGGCCGTGACCACTCCCTTCCCGTCCGCCTCGATCCTGGGTTACCCGCGCATCGGCCGCCGCCGCGAACTGAAGAAGGCCGTCGAGGCATACTGGGCCGGCAAGATCGGTGCCGCAGCGCTTGACGCCGCTGCGAAGGAGATCCAACTGGGCACCGCCAAGCGCCTGCAGGGACTGGGCCTGACGGAAGCAGCGGCCGTTCCGGGCACCTTCTCCTTCTACGACCAGGTGCTCGACGCTGCCGCCCACCTCGGTGCCGTGCCGGCCCGTTTCGGCAACCTCCTCAACGCCGAGGGACAGCTGGACATCGACGGCTACTTCACGCTGGCCCGCGGCAACAAGGACGAGCAGCCGCTGGAGATGACCAAGTGGTTTGACACCAACTACCACTACCTCGTTCCGGAAATCGGCCCGGAGACCAACTTCGCGCTGACCTCCAACCGCATCGTCGAAGAATTCGAATACGCCCTCGCCAACGGCGTGGAGACCCGCCCGTACATCGTCGGCCCGGTCACCTTCCTGCTGCTGAGCAAGCCTTCCGACGGCGCTCCGGCCGGCTTCAGCCCGCTGTCCCGCCTCGAGGACGTCCTGCCGGTCTACACCGCGCTGCTGGAGAAGCTCGCCGCTGCCGGCGCAAGCTGGGTCCAGCTGGACGAGCCCGCCCTGGTGGTCGACCAGGACACCTCCGCAGAGGAGATCCAGGCCGCGGTCGCCCGCTCCTACGAGGTCCTTTCCGCTGCCGCCCGGCGCCCGCAGCTGTTCGTCTCCACCCCGTACGGTGCACTGAACGGCCAGCTCGGCACGCTCGCCGCCACCAACATCGACGCCCTGCACGTCGACGTCTTCAAGGGTGCAGTTCCGTCCGCAGCGGCACTCGCCGCACTCGGAAACAAGACCCTGGTTGCCGGCGTCGTGGACGGCCACAACATCTGGCGCAACGACCTCGCCGCATCCGCGGAGAAGATCGCCGAACTGAAGAAGTCCGTGGCCAATCTGGCCGTCAGCACGTCCACCTCCACCCAGCACGTCCCACACGACGTCGAGGAAGAGACCCAGCTGTCCGAGCAGCTCCGCAGCTGGCTGGCATTCGCCGACCAGAAGGCCGTTGAGGTTGTTACCCTTGCCGGCCTGCTGACCGATGCCGCCGCCGTGCAGCCGGCCATCGACGAGGCCACCCGGATCATCGCCTCCCGCGCCGCAGCCGAGGGCGTCCAGCGCGCCGACGTCCGGGCACGCACCGCCGCCCTGACCCCGGCGGACTTCAACCGCTCCGAGTACTCGGTCCGCGAAGCCGCCCAGGAAGAAGCCCTGCACCTGCCGCCGCTGCCCACCACCACCATCGGATCCTTCCCGCAGACCTCCGAAATCCGTTCGGCCCGCGCCCGCAACAACAAGGGCGACCTGACCAACGAGCAGTACGAGCAGCTCATGAAGGACGAGATCAAGCGCGTTGTGGAGCTGCAGGAGGAACTCGGCTACGACGTCCTGGTCCACGGCGAGCCCGAGCGCAACGACATGGTCCAGTACTTCGCCGAGAACCTGGAAGGCTTCGACGTCACGGTCCACGGCTGGGTCCAGTCCTACGGCTCACGCTGCACCCGTCCCTCCATCCTGTGGGGCGACGTCACCCGCAGCGCCCCCATCACGGTGAAGTGGGCCGAGTACGCACAGTCCCTCACCAACAAGCCGATGAAGGGCATGCTCACCGGTCCGGTCACCATCCTGGCTTGGTCCTTCGTCCGCGACGACCAGCCGCTGGGCGAGACCGCCAACCAGGTGGGCCTGGCCCTCCGCGACGAAATCGCCGACCTGGAAGCAGCCGGCATCAAGGTCATCCAGGTTGACGAGCCCGCCCTGCGCGAACTCCTTCCCCTGCGCAAGGCCGACCAGGCAGCCTACCTGGACTGGTCCGTGAACTCGTTCCGCCTGGCCACCGCCGGTGCCGCCGACTCCACCCAGATCCACACGCACCTGTGCTACTCCGAGTTCGGCGCCATCATCGACGCCATCGACGGACTGGACGCCGACGTCACCTCGATCGAGGCCGCGCGTTCACGCATGGAGGTTGTCCACGACCTTGAGTCCCACGGCTTCGGCCGCGGCGTCGGACCGGGCGTCTACGACATCCACTCGCCGCGCGTCCCGGGCGAGCAGGAAGTCACCGAGCTGCTCAGCACCGCAGTGAAGCACGTCCCGTCCCGCCAGCTCTGGGTCAACCCGGACTGCGGCCTGAAGACCCGCGGCTACGCCGAGACCGAAGAGTCCCTGCGCAACCTGGTCGCGGCCACGAAGACGGTCCGCGCTGAACTGCTGGAAGCTGCAAAGTAACCACAACTGCCTGAAGCACGACGGCGCCCGGTCACCTTTTCGGTGACCGGGCGCCGTCGGACTTTAACTTCGGTTGCTGAGCAACCTCCCTTTTCAACGCTCAAAAGGGCGCCTACGGAGCAATCGATTCAGGACTCCCAGACGATTTCGTCGTCCACCACGCCGTCCTCGTCCGCGGACGCCACCAGGACTTCGTCGGTGAAGTGTTCGCCCAGGGTGAAGTCCAGGACGAAGTAGCGTTCGGGCTGGCCCGGGAAGATTCCCACGTGGCCAAGTTTCAGGGCCTTTAGGAAGACGGCATTCGTCAGCTGGCTCTTGTCCTCGACGCCGAACACCTTCTTGAGGTGCTCATCCTTGATGGCGTTGCAGTGGAAGTGCCGGTACTCCTGGGGGCTGGTGCCCTCCTGCTCCAGCTCCTCGGCGATCATGTCCCGCACCTGGTCCACGAGCTCAGGCAGGTACCGCAGCCGGTAGTCCACCTTGTGCATGGCCGCTTCGTCGAAATGGTCGTGCGCATTGATGATGAGGTCCAGCTCAACCGGCTGCCCGTCCACTTCATGCTTCGCTGCGACGTTGTGGTCCCGGCCGTGGTTAAGCTCGATCTCACCAAAGAGCCGGCTCGCTACCTTGTTCATATCTTCAACATAGACCCGAAAAGCGGAGCATTCCAGCATCAGGGATTTTTATCTGGGGCCCTTTGTCCCGGCTGCGTCCCGGCACGGGTACATTGATCGGATGCATACTGCCGCTGCCGCCGTTGCCCGATCCCGTGAGCTGTTCGACAGCGGGGTGAGCCGCCCGCTGGCGTGGCGCCTCGAACAGCTGGGCAATCTGCGCAGGATGCTCACGGATCACGGCGGCGATTTTGCCGAGGCCCTCCTCAGCGACCTCGGCAAGCACCGCAGCGAGGCCCAGCTGACCGAGATCGGCTTTGTGACTGCGGAGTTGGCCCACCTGGAGCGGCATCTGGCGGCCTGGCTTAGGCCCCGGCGGGTGGACGTGCCGCTTCCGGCGCAGCCGGCCCGGGCCTGGACCGAGCTGACTCCGCTGGGAGTGGTGCTGGTGATCGGTACGTGGAACTATCCGCTGCAGCTGACCCTCGCGCCGCTTGCCGGAGCCCTTGCAGCCGGAAACACCGTGGTCATCAAGCCGAGCGAGCACGCGCCCGCCACATCAGCCGCCCTGGTCCGCTGGGTGCCGGAGTACTTGGGCGGAGCCGCCGAGGTGGTGCCCGGGGGCATCCCGGCAACCACGGCGCTGCTGGCGGAACGCTTCGACCACATCTTCTTTACCGGCGGGCAAGACGCCGCGCGCGTGGTCATGCGGGCTGCGGCCGAACACCTCACACCCGTGACCCTCGAACTGGGAGGCAGGTGCCCGGCCTACGTGGACGCCACCGCGGACCTGTCCGCCACGGCCGGGCGCATTGCATGGGGCCGGTTCATGAACGCCGGGCAGACCTGCGTGGCGCCTGACTATGTGCTGGCCGCCCCGGAAATTCTGGACGCGCTG